>JBEKFB010000145.1:0-10280 GCA_050013535.1 Bryobacteraceae bacterium
TGGATAGAAATCCGGGTACTTGTGGATCAGCTCGCGAACCTGATGCTGGGCGAACCGGAACGAATCCTCGAACAGCGTCCGGTCGTCGTCGAGTAAGAACTGTAGCAATCCCCGCTCCTTGCTTACTTAGTGTACGTGAGCCGAATCCCGGTTGCGTGGCCTCGGCCGATCTGCCAGGATCACTTCATGGCCGCAACCAAAATAACCGTGCGCAACAATGGACCCATCGTAATTGAGGGAGATTTCGAGATCTTTGACGCTGAGGGCGGGCAGTATGGTCTGGCCGGGCGCAAGGTGATCGGGTTGTGCCGGTGCGGGCTCTCCGACAACAAGCCGTTCTGCGACGGCCACCACGGTGTTCAGGGGTTCGAATCGCTTTGCCGCGCGTTCGATCTGCCGGAGCCGAAGCCCAAGGTTTGACGGGAAAAAGTTCCGGCGGTGGGCAATCCTAGCGGACAGTCACGTTGAGCAGCACCGCCCAATACTGCGCGGATTGTAGCGTGAAACCAATCAGAATCAGGCCAACGCCAAAAGCCCCCATGCGTCTTTCTGGCACGTGATCGGCCATCCATTCAATGAAGGGGGTACAGGGACCGACGATCGCTGTAACTACGCCAATGGCGAGTCCCGTCTTCAGCCCGACGGCGATGGCGTGCTGGGGTTGCTGCGCCACCAGGCTGCTGATGTAACCGGTGACCGCGTATCCAATGGTGCGATTCGCTGCCGCCAACAACAGGAATCGGGTCAGGCGCGGACGGGTAGCGGGTTTGTAGTCGACGGTGGGGCGGATGCCAAGCCGATAGGCGATCGACTGTCCCAGCGTGCTCAATACGCCAAAGGTGATGCCAAATGGAGCGCCGAACAGCCAGGACGCGCCCAAAGCGAATCCGCACCCGCGAATCGCGCTCATGGCCGTGTCCAGCCAGAATCCCGGTTTCGGAGCGTGCCGGGAAGCGCGCGCATACTCCCATCCGAGGGTGATGCCGTGCGCCAACCCGCTCGCAACGCCGAAAACGGGCCCCAGCGCAAGGCCATAGCCGGTTCCGAACAGCGCTCCGTAGGTGACCGTGCGCGTCAGCGTCCGGAGCGGTCCATGTTCGCCGCCCAGCAGATCGTAGGCGAGATACAAAGCGCCGAGCATGTCCAGCGAGCTCCCGATGATGCTGATCAGCGCGAGCGTGTGCTTGTCCATAATCATGCAAGGGTAACGAATTGCCCGTTGCCCGGCACCAGGAACGAATCGCCCCGGGCGCATTCGCCGAGAAGTTTCCTCGGCGTGTCGATTGCGTCGTCCGCCAGTTGGAACGTGCCGTGGTGGATCGCGATGCTGGTCTCGGCGCCCAGGATCTCATGGGCTCGTACGGCGTCCTCGGGACTCATGTGGACCGATGACATAAACCAACGCGGCTCGTAGGCTCCGATCGGCAGCAGCGCCAGACGCGGCGTTCCAAATCGCTCACGGATCTGCACGAAATGGCCGCCGAAAGCCGTATCACCCGCGAAGTAGATCACGCGGTTCGCCGCTTCGATGACATACCCACACCACAGAGTTCGATTGCGGTCGAATAATCCTCGCGACGAAAAATGCGACGCCGGCACGCTGTGAATGGTGGTTCGTGCGAACGGCAGAGATTCGCCCCAATCCAGTTCGTGAACAGGGCCGATACGATGGGATCGCAACAACCGGCCCACCCGGGCCGGAACGACGAATTGGGATTGCCCGCGATCCCCCAGCCGGCGCAGGGTGGCAATATCCAGATGATCGTAGTGATTGTGGCTGAGGAGGACGATATCGATGCGCGGCAGATCCTCCCACCTCACCCCCGGCTTCCGGCGGCGGCGCGGACCAGCCCAGGCGACCGGACTCGCCCGCTCCGACCAAATCGGATCCGTCAATATGTTCGAGCCGTCCTGCTGCAGGAGCAGCGTGGAATGGTTGATCAGAGTAACTCGCAGCTCATTGCCTTCCACGGAGGACGGTGGCTTCGATTGCTCCACGTCCGAAACAAAACGAGGGGATGGCTCCGGCCGGGTGGTGAGTTTCCATCGCAGGACGTCCAGAAAACCGCGCACCTGGGGGGCGTTTGGATTGAAGAAGCGCTTCCCGTCAAAGTGCCTCGAAAATGGCGGTTCCCCGGCGCCACGCTGCACGAGTCTCTATTCTACTCAGATGGAAGTAACCGAGAAGAGCTGCCGGGAATAATTCAGCGCGCGTTAGGGCACCGTCAGTAACGCGTTAGCGGAAAGCGCCGTCGTTGGTTCATGTCTTTCCGCGCACTGGCGAAACGGCCGTCTCTTACGCTCACGGCTTTGTTGACCATCGCGCTTGGTATCGGCGCAAATTCCGCGATCTTCACCGTGGTCCGGGCGGTTCTTCTGCGGCCTCTGCCGTTCCGCCAGCCCGAGGGCCTCGTGTACGTCTGGCAGACGCATCCGAGCCTCGGCCATCTGCCGGTCACTTATCCCGACTATCTCGACCTGCGATCCGCCCGCTCCTTCAACGGCCTTGTGGCATACACCATCGAGGCCATGAACAAAACCACTCTGGAAGGCGAAGGCCTGCCGGAGCAATTGCAAGCGACCATGGCATCCCATGAACTGTTTCCGCTCATGGGGATCGGCTTGATCGATGGGCGTTTCTTCTCCGCGGAAGAGGAACGGGGAAAGCAGCAAGTAGCGCTCATCAGCGAAGCGTTGTGGAAACGCAAATTCGGAGCATCGCCGCACCTGGTGGGGCGCGCCATTCGCCTCGACAAGCAGGCTTTCACTGTAATCGGCATAGTGCGGCAGCGCGAAGCGTTTCCGGTTTGGGCGGACCTCTGGATTCCGCTTTCGCTGGTAGAGCCCCAGCTTCAACAGACTCGCCGTTTCCATCCCCTCGAACTCGTGGGCCGTTTGCGCGACGGGGTCTCGGTAGCACAGGCGCAGACCGAGATGAGCGCAATCGGGGCGAACCTCGCGCGGCAGTATCCCGCGACTGATCGCAACATGGGGGCGCATGTGGTGCCCATGTTGTCGGAGATGACATCGTCCATCAGGCCGGCTCTGCTCATCGTGTGGATGGCGGTCGGTCTGGTGTTGCTGGTGGCGTGCGCGAACGTGGCTCATCTTCTGCTGGCCCGGACCATGTCGCGCCAGCGTGAACTGGCCATCCGTGCCGCGCTGGGTGCATCGTCATTCGATCTGCTGCGGCTGCTGAGCGCCGAATGCCTCGCGTTGGTGGTGTGCGGAGGCGCACTTGGCGCAGTGGTCGGCGGGTTACTGGTGTCTGTGCTGAAGAACATGGCCGCCAGTTACATCCCACGCATGGGTGACGCCGGTTTCGATGCGGGAGTGGCGCTGTATACGTTCGCTGCGATGTTCGTTTGCGCCGGGACCGTGGCGCTGCCCAGTTTGGGGAGGGTCGCTCGGACCGATCTGGGTCAAACCATGAAACAGAGCGACGCGCAGCTCTTCTCGGGACGCGCGGGACGGCTCGGTTCGATGATGATGGCGGCGGAGATCGCGCTGGCCTTTGTGGTCTTCGCCGGGGCCATCCTGCTGACGCGGAGTTTCGCGTCGCTGCGCCACGTGGATCCCGGCTTCCGAACCAGCGATGTCCTCGCAATGAACCTGACCATGACTGGCCCCGACGGATGGGCCAGCGCCCAGCACCTCCTGAACGACCGCACGCTTCGCGCCATACCCGGCGTCACGTCGGTTGCCGTGGCGAACATGGCGCCGCTCACGCTTGATCGCACCGAGCTCAGCCGTTTCTCCTCTCGTTTCGGAATCGTGGGAAGAACGTTCTCGCCTGGTTCGTATCCGGTGGCGCAATTGCGCTGGGTGAGTCCCGATTATTTCAGAACACTGGGCATTCCTCTGCTGCACGGACGCCTGCTTACCGAACGCGATCGCAACCAGCCGAACTGGCTTATTAACGAGGCCCTGGCCCGCAAGTTCTTTCCCGGGGGAGACGCGGTCGGCAGGAAGATCCTTCTCAATGTCGACACGCCCGGTGTGTATGCGGTGGAAATCGCGGGCGTGGTCGGGGATGCGCGCGACCTTTCGCTGGATCTCGACCCGCAGCCGACCGCCTACCTCATCGACGCCACTCCGCAAATGAGCCTGCTGGTCGGCGTCGCCGGTGATCCGAAGTCCGTGGCGCCGGCGATCGCCCGAGTGATTCGTCAAACAGCACCGGACACTCCCATCACGCTGATGGAACCGCTCGACCATCTTGCCGAGCTCTCGATGGCGCGCTATCGCTTCGTATTTCTGTTGATGGCCGGATTTGCCGCGCTGTCCGGCATCTTATCCGCCATCGGCATCTATGGCGTCATCGCATATGCCGTCGGGCGCCGCATGCGCGAGTTCGGCGTGCGCACGGCTATTGGTGCAACCCCAATGCGGCTAATGCGGCTTGTACTGGGCGAGGGCCTTGTTGTGACGATGGCCGGAGCGGCGGCCGGCGGTCTGCTCTTCGCACTGATTGCCGCGAAGTTATTTCGTCCCATTTTGTTTCACGTGCGACCATTCGACGTGGTATCGCTCGAAGCCAGCGCGGTGGCTGTCGTGCTGATCGCGCTCGTGGCGATGAGCGTCCCGGCACGCCGGGCGTCTCGCGCCGACCCATGCGCGTCGCTCAAAGCGGAATGACTCCGCTTATTCCGGATTGTGCAGATAGTAACGAATGCCCACGTACGGGCCGGATAGTGTGTCGATGAAATAATCGTCCGCTTTGGGAGAAGTCTTGAAGTGGATGGCCTTCGCGCCCAGCAGAAGCTCCGTTCTTCCAACACGAAATGCCAGCGATCCCTCCGCCTCCCAAATGTCGGCGCGATGAGGAAGGCCGAATCCATCGGCCTTCAATTCATAGCGGAAATGCCGGAACGGCTCCTGTTCTATCTCGCCGCCAAGCGTTGGAAGAATGAGGCTCTTCGATTCGCCGACATCGTTGGAAACCACCGAACCGGAGGAATTCGTAGTTACCGGCGCATAGGGCGCGTTGACGCTTGCCGCAAACAGCAACCACTGCGCCTCCCACAGAGTCTTAATCCGGATCTTGTGTTGCCCGGCGGGGATTCGGAACGTCAGGAAATCCCACGATGCCTTCACGTCCTGAACCTTCCAGGTCGTCACCAGCCAATCTCCGGCGCTATACGGAGTGCCCCCCAGCAGAGTCAGGTTCGTGGGCGCCGTTTCGCTGCCGTGGCCATATGACCGGAAATACGAAACCCGGATGGTGCTCTGCAGGCCCGTCGGGATGCTCAGGATGCCGCCGAAGCTGTTCCTGCTGACACCAGGAAAGTTCAGATCGGCGTTCGAGTAACTGGAACTTTGGCCGCCGCGCACATCGGGCAACTGCTGAAACATTGGCGTCAGCCAGTAAAACGGCTCGATGGAGAATCCGCCATCCTCAATCGTCGACGGCCCTCGAGGCATTGCCGGCTGCACAGGCGCGGGCTGGGCCGGTGCCGAGGAAGAAGAGGATGAAGACGAACTAACCTCCGGCTGTTGTTGCGCATGCGCGCAAATCGAGAATGCCATGAGGAACGGCACACTTAGGATGCCGGAGTGTCGAATCAAGACCATGATCCATGGTAACGTGGCCGGCCGCACGGGGGTTTCTCATGATTTGTAGTCGGCGGATACGTCAACCGCTCAGGAGGGCGTTCCGATGGTGCTCCGGAGAACACTTACGGCTTCAAGACTGAAGACCGCTCAGGCGCTTTCGTGCAGCACGCAGACGTCTTTCAGGTTTCGGTAGTCTTCGGCGTAATCGAGACCGTAACCGATGACGAACTCGTCCGGGATTTGGTACCCGACGTATCGCGGCTGCACGGGCCTCTGGCGGCGTTCGGGCTTATCGAGCATGGCGACAATACCCAGCGATTTCGGCTTGCGCTGTTCGAGCACGTTTAGCAGATACGTGAGCGTGATGCCGCTGTCGATGATATCTTCCACCACCAGTACGTGACGGCCTTCGATAGATACGTCCAGATCTTTGGTGACCTTCACTTCGCCCGAACTTTTCTTGTCCCGCCCGTAGCTGGAAATTCCCATGAACTCGATGCGGCACGGCGTGCTGATGGCTCGCGCGAGATCGGCAAGGAACACAAACGACCCTTTCAGGATGCCGATCAGATACAACGGACCTTCCGGATAATCGCGCGAAATCTCGCGGCCCAGCTCATCGACGCGATCCCGAATTTGTTTGCTGGAAAGAAGAACCGTCAGCTCGGCGCTCACTCAGTCGGCCTCATGAAGCCGCGCCAGCCGCGTGCTGCCCGGGCCAATGTGAATGTGCGCGCCGGTTGCTTTGCCCGGAACCGCGGCGCGGAAGGCGTAAAACGGAATGTTGTGCGTTTCCAGATACCGGCGCAGCCAGATGCCTTCCGGCTGATCGGGCGTTACGGCCACATCCACGCGTCCGCGATGATCGAATCCGAGGGCGCGATGAACGGCGGTCTCGCCGTTGGCGCTGATGGGCATCGGATGATCATACTGTTTTTGCCACGCCGCCTCAACCAGTTTCAGATCGCCGGGCGTGAACGAACCCTTCCCCGCGAAATGCTGCTCCACCATGCTCGAGTCCGCCCCCGATTCCGCGCTCTGCTCGGTGCGGGCAATTGCGGCAAGTTCCGTTACCAGGCTCGCTCTCTCGTGCGCCAGTTCCAGAGTGGTTTCGCGGAAGTTCAGCTCCTGATTCAACGGGTCGAGCGCGTTGCGGGCGGCGATTCCGGCGTCAATCTCGCCCTGCATCGTTTCGATCTGCTTTTGTTGCCGGTCGACGCGCCGCTGAGCCGCCGCCACCATTTCGGCTGTCTGGTCTTCAGTCATGCTCTGTGCCGGAAGGTACAGAGTGCGGCGCAGGATTAGATCGTCCTGCGCATCCGCCAGCTTGTCGCGAGCTTGCTGCAGGCGAATATTGGGCAACGCGCCCGAGTCCACCAACCCGGAAACACGACCGATCTCATCGATGGCCAGATCGGTTTGTTTGCTTGTTGGGTTATCCGCCGAGCCTGCCGGAGTTTGCGCGAGCAGGGAAAGTGAACACAAGGCGAACAGGAGGGTTCGCATTTTTGGGAATCTTATGAACCAGTGTACCATCAGGATAGGAGAAAAAGTCTTATTCGAGGTCAGAGCAGCTCAGTTCGGAAAATCCCACCCACCCTGGCAGATTCCGCACATTCCCCCCAGTTAGACGAAGAGGCCGGTATTCCGGAGACGGAAAAAACGGCGCCTGAAGAGTTGGAACCAGCCTGGCTGACGGCCGTCCGCGCGATCGATTCGCGGAAAGGCGCCGATATCCGTGTGCTCGATCTGCGCGAAATCACCTCGTTCGCCGACTTCTTCGTGATCGCCACGGGGTCCAACCCACGCCAGATTCAGGCGATTGCCGAAGAGGTGCAAAAGCGCCTTAAAACACGCGGTGAGCGGCCCATCAGCGTGGAAGGTCTGAATAACGCCGAATGGGTTCTTGCCGACTACGGTGACTTCATCGTGCATATCTTTGCGCCACAGTCCCGCCAGTATTACGATCTGGAGCGGCTCTGGCGCCACGCGAAAGAAGTGTCCATCCCCTCCCCATCCGAGGCCGCCGGCTAGACGTTTTGGACGGTCTGCGCGGGTTGCGCGGCGGGCGGCGGATAGCTCACCGGCATCACGATCCAGGCCACGATGTAGCCGATGACTCCGATGAACGGAATCGGCCAGATCACCAGCACAATCCACAGAATGCGCACCAGTGTGGCGTCCACGCCGAAATATCGGGCAAAACCGGCGCACACGCCTGCGATCTTTTGGTCATCGGCAGGCCGCGAGAGCTTCTCGGTGCGTGGCGGCGGAGCGGTGGCGGACCCCGTCTGTGACGCGCCGCACTGGCTGCAAAACCTGGCGCTGTCTTCGAGACTAATGCCGCATTTGGTACAGAACATGGAACCGGCCTCCAAATTCTAAGTACGAATGTTCCGGCGCACTTGTTCATCGTGCCATAACCATTCTGCCTCTTCCGCACGTATAACTAAGTAAGGAGAACCTGCGATGTTGATCCGATCCCCACGCGGGTGGGAAATCCCCGAGCGCGAGGCGACTCCGGAATCCGCCTACCTGAACCGGCGCCAGCTTTTGACAGCAGCCGGGTTCCTGGGTGTCGAACGCCTTCTTGCGGCAGCGAGCGGGGGGCCGTATCCGGCAAAACGAAATCCCGCCTTCACTCTGGACCGCCCGATCACCGAAGAGTGGGCGTCCACCGGATACAACAACTTCTACGAGTTCAATGAAGAGGACAAGACCGCCGTCAAGGACATGGTAGGCAGGTTCCAGATCAGCCCGTGGAAGATCGAAGTGAAAGGTCTGGTCCAGAAGCCGCGCTGGTTCGACATCGACGATCTTGTGCGCACCATGCCGCTCGAAGAACGCCTTTACCGGCATCGCTGCGTGGAAGCGTGGTCCATGGCGGTGCCGTGGACCGGCTTCCAGTTCTCCGAACTGGTGAAGCAGGTGCAGCCCAAGCCCGAGGCGAAATACGTGCGCTTCGAATCGGTCTACCGGCCGAAAGAGATGCCCGGTCAGGTTCAATACACCTGGTATTCGTGGCCGTATTTTGAGGGCCTGCGCTTGGACGAAGCGATGAACCCGCTCGCGTTCATGGTGACCGGCCTCTATGGCAAACCCATCCCGAAGCAAAACGGCGCGCCCATTCGCATGGCGCTGCCGTGGAAGTACGGGTTCAAAGGGGCGAAATCGATTGTGAAGATCGAGTTCATCGCCAAAGAGCCGGACACGTTCTGGCATCGGTCGGGCCCAACCGAATACGGGTTTTATTCCAACGTCAATCCGAATCGGCCGCACCCGCGCTGGTCACAAGCAACCGAGAAGGTGATTCCCAATATGGAGCGCCGCCCCACGCTGATGTATAACGGCTATGAGAAGTGGGTGGCGGGCATGTACAACGGCAAAGAGTTCTGAGAATCTATGACGATTGGCGCGCACGTGCCCATCGAACCAGCCCTGAGAACACGACCTCGGTCTTTCTTGAGCACGCCAAGTTTTCGGATGGCCCTCACGTTCGGATAAGTAGCGACGTTCTGCACCATGAAGGCGCCTTGCTTCAGAAACGGGACGGTAACGCCGACTTCGTATTGCGGTCCACGCAGGCTGGTTGTATGAGAACAGTCGTCACCAGTGTTCGATCGGTATCGCCATAAGTCACGCTGACAACCAGCGCGGGGCGGACCTTCGCCGCCATGCCAGGTCGAACAGCCAAACCTCACCGCGAGCCGGCGTCATTCTCTTCCGCGTCAAGCCTCGGCTCTTTCCGCGAAACCGGAGCGCCCCTCGAACGTAGTAACGTCCATGCACACCCTCTTGCAGGACCTGCGTTACGCCATCCGCAATCTGCTGAAGTCCAAAGGTCTGACTGCCATCGCGGCGGCGACGCTGGCCATTGGGATCGGCGCGAATACGGCCATCTTCAGCATTGTCGACACGTTCCTTCTGCGCCCGTTGCCGTTCCACAACCCCGATCAACTGGTAGCGCTGAATGAGACCGAAGCTGCGCCGGGCAAATACCCTTTCGCGGGACTCGATTTCGTCGACTGGAAGAAGCAGAACCACACCTTCCAGGATATGACGCTGTTTGGGTGGGTACACAAGATGAACCTCAACAGCGGCGGAAGGCCGGAGAGCGTCGACGCGCTTCCCACGGAGGCGAATTATTTCTCGTTGGTGGGGGTTTCGTCGGCGCTGGGGCGCACCTGGGTTCCTGGCGAAGACCAGCCGGGTAAAGATCAGGTGGCCGTGCTCAGCTATGCGTTGTGGAGGAGCCGCTTCGCGGGAGATCCGGGGATCCTTGGCCGCCTCATTGAGCTGGATGCGAAGAAGTACACCATCGTTGGAGTGATGCCCGCGAGCTTCCGCGCAGGCAACGCGCAGCTTTGGATTCCGCTCGACATGGACTCGAAAACGTTGGGGCATCGCGGCTCCCATTGGGCCAACGCCGTCGGCCGGATGAAGCCGAACGTGACAATTCGTCAGGCCCAGGCCGAGCTCACGGTGATCGCATCGCGCCTTGAGAAGCAATATCCGAATTCGAACGACCATGTGGGCGCGGCGGTGACGCCCCTGCGCGAACTGCTGGTGGGAGACTCGCGCGAGCCCATGCTGATGATGCTGAGCGCGGTTGGTTTGGTGCTTCTCATCGCGTGCGCAAACGTAGCCAATCTGCTGCTGAGCAAAGCGGTGGCGCGGCAAAAGGAAATGGCCATTCGCAGCGCTCTGGGAGCGGCACGGCGGCG
>JBEKFB010000146.1:0-13024 GCA_050013535.1 Bryobacteraceae bacterium
GGAAAGCCCGAGCCTCTGCGCACCGGCGGAGCGTATGTGGATTCCGATTTCAGCACGATTGCGCCGGATGGCGTGCATCTCGCGGGGCTAACCCCGGCGGGAAAATGCGTGGTCATCGCTTTGGGCACCGATAATGTTCAATCCTGTGGACCGGATCGGACGCTGGTGCCGGCGAAATGGGCCGCCGACAGCAGGCACCTGTACATGAACAGCGTCGGCGCCGCTCCATTCCGCGTGCTGCTCGCAGATCCCTCCACGGGCCGCGCGGAGTTGGTTCGCACGTTCAGTTCGCCCGTGGCAGGCGGCTTGCAGTGGCTGGCGAAGGTCGCCATCACGCCCGACGGCGAGCACTACGCGTACTCGCTGCAGCGCATGGTCTCCCAGTTGTTCGTAGTGGACGGCTGGGGATAAGCGTCTCGGCCACCCCTCCCGGCCGATTACGCCCGCCGTTTGCGGCGGAACTTTGTCAAAGTGAGGAAACCCGCGGCCGTCAGCAGCAGAAGCAAGGCACTCGGTTCCGGCACGTTGTTGTAGACCAGAAACTCCTGCATCGGGAATACGTTGTCTGCTGGTACGATCACATCCCAGCCGGCGGCCCGAATCGTTGATGCCGGCGACAAGACCGCCGACGTCGGCGCCGTCGACGAATAACGTCCACATTGCGGCGGCCAGTTCTTCCTGCTGTATAACCGTGGGGCTGGTAGTCCGCAATTGATTGTCGAGCCACGCCGCCTCAAGGTAGAGGTCGAGGACATTCGCAGAGGAACTGGCGAAGCTTAGGGTGTCGCCAGGATTGAGAGTCATCCTGTAATCGGCAGTGAGCTCTCCGAACTTGAAATTGGGGACGTTAGCGGCCGTTAGTGCGTAAACATTGGCGTTCCAGGTAGGATTGCCGAAGAACTCGGTATTCCAGTCGTCGCAGTAGATGGTCAGGTTGTTGAGGTCTTGAGTATTGTCGTTCGCCAGGTAGGGGGTCACGTAAACACCGTTCCACGTGACACTGCCGGCACTCACGAAATAAAACTGATCGGCAAACGCCGTGCCGCCGAGAACGAGCAGCATTGCGATTGCCCATCTGCAAGAAATTCTGAGCACTGTTCTCCGATCCTAACTGGCGACGTACCACCACCATGGGTGTACCGAGCGAAAGGCTTATCTATCTTGTCAATTAAATTGTATCGCTATCGTGAATGCACCGTGCAAAAATGTGCGAGGGCAGTCCCTTATTTCTCCACAAAGAAATTGCCCGCGTATAACGCGTCGATTCCCGAGGAATAAAAGCTCCGCACCGCGTCGCGCGGCGTGCAGACCAGCGGATCGCCGAAAAGATTGAAGCTGGTGTTATAGAGCACCGGCAATCCGGTGGCTTTGCCGGCCGCGTGCAGCAGGCGATGGTAGAGAGGATTATCGGCCGCGCTAACGGTGTGCACGCGCACAAGGTCCTCGCCAAGAATGGCGCCCCGGAAGCGCTCGCGATACTCCGGCCGGACGCGGCTCACGGTGGCGAGGAAACGCGCATTGGCTCCGGCATCGAAATAAGTGCCGGCCAGCTCGGCGGGCACCGACGCCGCGAATTTGCGGAATGGCTCGCGGTGCTTGATGAAGATGTTCAGGTTTTCGGTGGAGTACGGGTTGAGCGGCGACGCCAGAATGCTGCGGTTCCCCAGCGCGCGTGGTCCGAATTCCATGCGACCCTGCATCCACGCGATGATCTTCTGGTCGTCAAGCGCGCGTACCGCGGAATCCACCAGTTCTTCCGTCGTCTGCAAATAGTGGAAGCGCAGCTTGCAATTCTCCAGCACCTGCTTGATCTCTTCGGCGGCGTAGCCGGGCCCAAGGCACAGGTCGCCAAGAGGCACACGTTCGCCGCGGCCGAGGAGATGATGCCAGGCATACAGGACCGCGCCGATGGCCGTCCCCGAATTACCGGCAGCCGGTTGAACGAAGACATTCTTCGTCCGTTCCAGCGCCGCGACGATCAGCGCATTGAAGAACAATCCACCGGCCACGCACAGGTTCTCACCATCTCCGGCCAGTTCCAGTACGGCTTTCTCGACCGCTGATTGCAGCGCATGCGCGATGGCCGGTTTGATGTCATTCGGGATGGCGGAGTTCTCTTCAAGGCCGAGGGCCGCGTAGAACCTTGCTCCGAATCCTCCGTTGCCGATGCGGTTGGCGTCGAAGAATGCGCCGTTGAGCCGTGTGCCGTCGCCAACGATCTCCGCAAACAGCCCGGCGAAACGGTTGTTGCCAGCGGTGGAAAGCCACTGCACCTTGTGTTCGTCCGCGCCTGCTTTGAAACCCAGCAGCTCGGTGACGCGGCTGTAGAGATCGGCGATGGAATCCGGATAATACATCTCGGTTTCCAGTTCGAGCCGGTTTCCCTCGCCGCGATAACGCGCACCACAGCGAAAATCGCCCATGCGATCAAGGGTCAGAACCGTGGCGCGATCGAAGCCAGAGACAAAGTAAGCGGATGCCGCGTGCGCGGTCTGGTGCTCCACCAGCGCGAGCTTCGCGTTCGGGAAGAGCGAGCGCAGATGAGCGTGCATCACCGCTTCGGCACCGACGGGCCGCGCGATCGCGATAATGCCAACCTTCGCGGGGTCCGCACAGGCCAGACGCAGGCACTCGGCGATTGAGGCGAGCGGGAGCGAGCCGGCGACGGGATGGCGCGCGACCTTGTTCTCCTCGACGGCGGCGACGAGTTCGCCATCGCGCAGAAGCGCAGCCGAACTTTCGTTGAGAATGCCACCCAGACCGAGAACAATCATTTCGATTTCTTTTCGATTTTCGCCCAGGTGTCGCGCAATGGCAGCGTGCGATTGAACACCGGATTCTCGGGCGTATTGTCAGTATCGACGCAGAAGTAGCCGAGACGCTCGAACTGATACCGGCTCCCCACCGCGATTCCTTTAAGCGAGGGCTCCAGCTTGCAGCCCATCTTCGGAATCGTCGCTCGGATTCTCGCGCAGGAACAGATTCTCATAGAGGCGCACTTCAGCGTCAATCGCATGAGACGCGGAAACCCAGTGAATGGTCGATTTCACCTTGCGCCCGTCCGGAGAGTCGCCGCCGCGCGTGGCCGGATCGTAGGTGCAGTGAATCTCGGTCACCTCACCGGCCTCGTTCTTCACCACACCGGTGCATGTGATGAAGTAGGCGTAGCGCAGCCGGACTTCGCGTCCCGGAGAAAGCCGGTAATACTGCTTCGGCGGGTCCTCGCGAAAATCGTCCCGCTCGATATACAACACGCGAGAGAACGGCACCTTGCGCATGCCCATACGCTCATCCTCGGGATTGTTCACCGCCTCCATCTCTTCCACCCGATCTTCGGGATAGTTATCGATGACCACCCGAAGCGGACGCAGCACTCCCATCACGCGAGCGGCCCGTTTGTTCAGGTCCTCGCGAATAAAGTACTCCAGCAGCGCAAGTTCGGTGATGCCCTGCGTTTTCGACACGCCCACTCGCCGGCAGAAATTGCAAATGCCCTCGGGCGTGAACCCTCGACGGCGCACACCGGAGATCGTCGGCATGCGCGGATCGTCCCAGCCACTTACATAGCCCTTCTGCACAAGCTGCAGCAGCTTGCGCTTGCTCAACACCGTGTAAGTCAGGTTCAGGCGATCGAATTCAATCTGCTGCGGATGATAGATGCCGAGCCGTTCCACATACCAGTCATAGAGCGGCCGGTGGTCCTCAAACTCAAGCGTGCAGATAGAATGCGTGATGCGCTCGATGGAATCCGATTCGCCATGCGTGAAATCGTACATCGGATAAATGCACCACTTGTCGCCGGTGCGGTGATGCTCGGCGTGCAAAATGCGATACATGACGGGGTCGCGCAGATTCAGGTTGGGCGAGGCCATGTCGATTTTCGCGCGCAGCGTTCGCGCGCCGTCGGGAAACTCACCCGCGCGCATCCGCTGGAACAAATCGAGATTCTCTTCCACTGTGCGATGGCGCCACGGGCTTTCCTGACCGGGCTCGGTGAGACTGCCTCGCGTTAGCCGCACCTGTTCGGCTGACAGGTCGCACACGTAGGCATCGCCCGATTTGATGAGCTGAACGGCCCACTTGTAGAGCTGGTCAAAATAGTCGGAAGCGTAGAACAGCCGGTCTTCGAAATCGCCGCCCAGCCAGCGAACGTCGGCGATGATGGAATCGACGTATTCGGTCTCTTCCTTCTCCGGATTCGTATCGTCGAACCGCAGATTACATTTACCGCCGAACTCCGCCGCCAGTCCGAAATTAAGATTGATGGACTTCGCATGGCCAATATGCAGATAACCGTTCGGCTCGGGCGGGAATCGCGTATGCACGCGGCCCCCGTATTTATTGGTCTTCAGATCGTCTACGATGATGTCGCGGATAAAATTCGACTGCCCGGAAGCGGTCTCGGGCTCATTCGGAAGTGTACTCATGTCGTCCTCAATTTGGCGATGGCCTGATCGATACGCTTCAGGCAGGTGTCGCGGCCCAGCACTTCCAGCGTTTCAAACAGTGGCGGAGCGTTCTTGCGGCCGCACACGGCAACGCGGATCGGCTGGAACATTTGGCCGGTCTTGATTTTCATTTCCTGCGCCGCTGCGCGCAACGCGGCGTCGAGTGCGTCGTGACTGAACTCGACGGTCTCCAGAATTTCGCGGCCTCGTGTGAGCGCCGCCAGAGCCATCGCGGCATCGCCTTTCTGCGGGGTCAGCTCGGCCGTGTCATACGGCGGCAGTTCGTCCACGAAAAAGAAATCCGCAACGGTGTTCACGTCGCGAAGAAGCTTGATGCGTTCCTGCACCAGCGGCGTGATTCGTAGCATGCGTGGCAGATCCACTTCATACCCGGCGGCTTTTGCGAATGGCAGCAATTGCGCGGCGAGCTCGTTTTGCGGCAGAGTACGGATCAGTTCGGCGTTCAGCCAGACGGCCTTCGGATCGAACGGGTCCTCTTCGGTGAAATTCACTACTGCGTTACTTCGGTTGACGCCCTCAAAAGAGAAGATGTCGACCAGTTCCTGGCGCGTCAGCTTCTCTCGATCATCCTTCGGCGACCACCCCAGCAGGCACAGGAAGTTCACGTATGCGTGCGGCAGAAACCCGGCGTCACGATACGTGAGCACGCTCACCACCGGCCCGTGGCGGCGCTTCGACAGCTTCGAACCGTCTGGCGCGATCAGCAGCGGCAGGTGCGCGAACTGTGGGGCGGCGGCGCCCAGTGCCTCGAAGATAAGCACGTGCTTGAACGTGTTCGTCAGGTGATCCTGCCCGCGGATGATATGGCTAATGCACAAGCCGGCATCATCGGCGCAGGACGCCATGTGGTATGTCGGCAGGCCATTGCTGCGAAGCAGCGCGAAGTCCTCGATATCGTCGGCGGCCTTGGATTGCGCGCCGTAAACAGCATCGTTGAACTCGACCACGCGATTCGCGCCGCGCGGCACCCGGAAACGCAGGACGAACGGCTCCCCGGCAGCAGCTCGGCGGTCACTCTCAGCGGTGCTTAGCTCGCGCATCCCGGGATTGAACAGCCATCCCGTCTTGTCGTCGGGTTCGGTGTTCGCGGGCGTGAAATCGCGATAAGCGAAGCCTTTCGCGAGAATCGCTTCGGCCCCGCTGCGATGCAGATCGAGCCGTTCCGATTGGCGATAAAGCTCGTCCCATCCGAGATCGAGCCACTTAAGACCGTCGAAAATCGAATCGAGCGACGCCTGGGTGTTGCGCTCGACGTCGGTGTCATCGATGCGCAGCACCACGGCGCCGCCGTTGTGGCGCGCGTACAGCCAGTTGAAGATGAAGGTGCGTGCACTGCCGATGTGCAAATACCCCGTTGGCGATGGGGCAAAGCGGACTCGAAGCATTAAGTTTCAGGATAGCAACGAGGCCAAATGACACAGGGCGCGAGGATCCGCGTTGAATTCAGAAGCTGATTCGTGGCACGCCGCGTGCTCTTGTACCAGCATTATGCGCCGAAGT
The DNA here is from genome assembly GCA_050013535.1 of Bryobacteraceae bacterium. Taxonomy (GTDB): domain Bacteria; phylum Acidobacteriota; class Terriglobia; order Bryobacterales; family Bryobacteraceae; genus CAWACP01. The sequence goes on from JBEKFB010000146.1 coordinate 5,970, forward strand.
GTGGTTGCGTGTCTGGCGCTGTTGAGCGCGGCTGTCGGACTGGCGCAGTCCTCCGGATTTCTCCTGGGAGAGGATTACACGGCCCCACTCAGTGCGTCCACTCTCCAACAAGTGGCCACGGACAGCTCAGGCGCGGTCTACGTACTCTGGTTCTGCCCTACTTCAACCACTTCTCCTTCATGTCTGACAAAGCTGTCACCCAACGGCGCCACCGTGTGGCAGTACGAACTCGGATTCACGTCAGGCGCGATGGCGGTGGATCCGAGCGGCGGCGTCTACATCACTTCCCAACAGTCGTATGGAAGCCCACCCGTATCACAGTTCGTGGGAAAACTGAGCCTTGATGGGACCAGCGTTGTCTGGAAGACGGCACTTGATTCTGACCTGTCCCCCAGAGGCGCTGCACTCGATTCCGCGGGCCACTTGTACGTGGCGGGCTGGAACCTGACGACCAATGGAGGGTTCATAGTGCGCCTGACCCTGGACGGGGTTATCGAGTTCAACGCCAGCCTGACCTCTCCTGCGATGGCCGTGACGATTGATGGATTGGGACGGCCGTTTGTAACGATTGCGCCCGGCGGATTCGACAGCTACTCTGTCGAGCGGCTGAACCCGGACGGTTCCGAAACGTCATGGGTGATCTCGCCGCCCTGGCAAGCGAATGAGCTTCCCGCTGTCGCTGCGGACCAGAACGGGAATGCATGGATCTTCGGTGAAGAGTACCCGAACAACGTGGTCCTGCGGCGTTTTGACGCCCACGGGGGCCAGACGCTCATGCAAACCGTGGCGGGAACGGGTGCCGGATCGCTGGCGGTGGACATCGCCGGCAATGCGTACCTCAGCGGATACAGCACATCCGTGATCCCGATGAAGAACAGCCTGGCCACGTGCGGAACGTCCTATCTCGGCGTCTTCGCGCCCGACGGCTCGATTTTGCAGTCCACGTACATCCCCGGCGCGGGGAATGGCGGGCTCGGGTATTTCACGATGGGGCCCAATTCCACGCTATACGCCGTCGGTGCGGCACCCGGCGCAAACAGCGGAAGCTTGCTTGTACGCTTCTCCCAGAACGGCGACGCGCGGACCGTTCCACTGGTCTGCATGGGCAGCGCGGCAACTTACGGGACGGGGCCTATCGCCCCGGGAGAGATCGTCACACTGTTCGGAAACGGACTTGGACCGGAACAGGGGATCCAGACTCAGGCAACGCTGCAAAGCCTCTTCCCAACGCAAGTGGCGGGGGTGAAGGTCACGTTCGACGGAAACCCGGCGCCGCTGCTGTGGGTGCAGGATGGACAGATCAACGTTGTCGCGCCGTGGTCGCTGACGCCTGGCGACTCGACGCAGGTCTGCGTCAGCAATAACCAGGCGCAGACGAATTGCCTCACATGGCCGGTGGCGCAGACCGCGCCAGGGGTATTCACGGTGGATGGCACGTACGCCGCGGCGCTGAATCAGGACGGGACCGTCAACACTACGACGAATCCCGCGCAGGCAGGCTCGGTGGTCTCCATTTTCGCGACCGGGATGGGCCCGATCAATCCGTCGCCGCCGGACGGTTCTCTGCTTGAGCCGCCGCTTCCCGTAGATGTGCTCCCCATGGCCGTCGTATATAACGCAGGTTGCTTTTTTGTATTCTATTGCACCTTCACCGACCCAACGGTGAGCTATCAGGGGCCTGCTTCTCTTGAGGTGGCCGGCCTCACCCAGATTAGTTTCCAGGCGCCTCCCCCGATTACGAACTCCAACGCGACCAGTGGCGGGGATTTTTGGCTGACGACTGGAGACGCCCAAAGCAATCAGTTTTTGATTCACGTGACCCCTCAGTGAAGCCGACGGTACAGCTCCAGCAGCGCGTCGATGCTCATCTGCTCGGCGCGGAGCTTGCCTTCGGCTAAAGCATCCAGCACCGCGCGGTCATACTGCTCCAGCAGATTATTTCGCAGCGTCTTGCGTTTGTGCTGAAAGGCCAGTGAGACGAAACGCAGGAACGCGGCGCGGTCGACAGCAGGCGGCTCGCGTCGTGGTGTGAGACGCACCACCGCCGAATCAACCTTGGGCGCGGGATGAAACGCCGCAGGCGGGACTGTGAATAGATATTCCACGTCCGCCTGGTATTGCGTGGTCACGGTCAGGTAACCGTAGTCCCGCGAGCCGGGCACGGCCGTTAGACGATCTGCCACCTCTTTTTGCACGAGGAAGACTGCGCGGAGCAGTCCTTCGCCAAGCGCCAGCACCTTGGTAAGAATTGGTGATGTGATGTAGTACGGCAGATTTCCGGCTACCGCCGTTGGTCCCCGCTGCCCCAGGTCGACTTTCAAAACGTCGGCCTCGATCAGCTCGATCCGCTCGTTCCCGCGGAACTTCGCGCGCAGATACTGCACCAGGATTGGGTCGATTTCGATGGCGATTACGTGATCGGCGCGTTCGAGGAGATGAGCTGTGAGGGCGCCTTTGCCGGGCCCGATCTCCACCACCTGTGCGGCGCGATCTCCACAGGCGGCAACGGCTATCCGGTCCAGAACGGACTGCCGTTTCAGGAAATGCTGTCCGAATCTGCGGGGCAGGCGTCAGCCCTTCACTTCAACTGAGCTGCTGCGGAAGGTGAGGCGAAGCTTGCCGCCCACCGGTTGGCCGAATGCCGTGCCCGGCGTGAATACGGTAAACAGCAGCGCATTTTCCACGCTGCGGCAGAAGCTGTCGTTGGCGGGGCCGTGACCGTGGAGGATGTTGAAATCCACCAGACGGCCCTGATCGTCGATGGTCACATCCACCACCGCTTCGCCGTCCTCGAAGCCAATAGGGGCCATGCTCTTCACCGTGGCGGCGGTGGAAAGGCCGATGGGCACATCCTGGGCGGAAGGCACCCACGAAAACGACGGCACCAGCAGGGCGAACAACAGCACGGCCGAGCATATTCCGCCGGCCAGCGGCACTGCCAGCGGACGCATCAGGCCCTCGAAACACAGATGTACATTCGTGGCGAGCCGGCGGGCCCATCCTTCGGAGCGGCGCTGTTGCTCACGCGATGCAATCACCCGAAGCCGCACGGCGAGATCCGGCGGAGGACTCAACCGCGGCAGCTCTCGCATGGCTGCGCGAACCCTTTCCCGCGCCGCGCCTTCCTCGGAACAACCCCGGCAGGCGCGCAGATGCGCGGCCACTTCCTGACGCTCCGTCTCGGGCGTCAACCGGTCCAGATCCGCTAACAACTTCTTTCTTACCGTTGTGCAATTCATGCGTTTCACTCAGCCGGCTGCGGCGCGAGCCCAAACGCGGAGCTGGCGTCCATGCTGCCCGCCAGATTCCTGCGAAGGGCTTCACGTCCCCGCAGAATTCGCGATTTCACAGTGCCCAGCGATACATCGAGCACCGAAGCGATCTCTTCGTAACTGAGATCTTCTATGTCCCGCAAAACGACAGCCGCCCGGAACTTCGGGTTCACCCGGGCCAAAGCCTGCTCCAACAGCACGTGGGCTTCGTGATCGGCCGCGAGTTCCAGCGGCGATCTGCCCGTATCCGGGAGGGTGTCTTCGTAGGACCGTCCACCCTCCTCCTCAATCATTCCAATCTCCTGCCGTTGGTGGCGCGTAAACCAGCGGCGATGGTTCCACGCCTCGTTGACCGTGATGCGGTAAATCCAGGTTTTGAGGCTGCTTTGAGCCCGGAACTGTCCAATGTTGCGGAAGATCTTCAGGAACACCTCCTGGACGATATCGCTGGCGTCTTCACGGCTTCCGGTAAGCCGGCAAACCAGATTGTAGACAGGCTGCTGGAAGCGTCCGATCAGTGCATCATAGGCCTCGTCCGTTCCCGCACGGAGCCCTTCCACAAGTTCAGCGTCAATCGGGACCGGGCGGTCGTGGTCGACAGGAGCGACCCCCGCGATAGCACCGGGATGCAAGCCGACGGCAATGTCAGCCATGTGTTTCACCTGTCCAGATTCTATCGCCAAAACCGGCCGCGATGTTCCGGACCACTATGGTGCTAAGTACTGTGACACCGGCGGCCGGCGAAAAGTTCCCGTGGAAGGACATGCGGCGTCAGCCGCGTTTTCGGAACTCGGGCGAAGAACGCGGCTGGCGCCGCGTGTCCACGTGGGTCAACCCGCGCAAACCCGTTTGTAATACTCCTCGTACAGGGGAATAATCAGAGAGCTGCAGAAGCGGGTTTCCGCGGTTTTCCGCGCGGCCGCCGCAACCGCCTCATAACGTGAGCTGTCCGACAGAAGCTCCGTCACCCGCGCTGCTTGCGAGTCGATATCGCCAACGGGCTCCAGAAAACCGTCTACGCCGTTCGTAATCAGCTCCGGTACGCCGCCGGCGTTGGTGGCAATGGGGGGCACGCCGCAGGCCATCGCTTCCAGCGCGGCCAGTCCGAAACCTTCCAGTTCGCTGGGAAGCAGCAGCACATCCATGTCCGGCAGGATTCTGGGGATGTGGTCTTGCTTGCCGAGGAAAGTCACGTTCGATTCCACGCCGAGCTCGATGGCCAGCCTTTCGGCCGGTCCCCTTTCGGGGCCGTCTCCGATCATGTACAAATGTGCCGGAATCCGGCGGCACACTTCGGCCAGTATGCGGATGCAATCCTGCACGCGCTTCACCGGACGGAAATTGGAGATGTGCACGAGGCGCTTCTCGTCATTGTGCTTGTCCTCGCGCGGGCGATAGACGTCGCAGTTCACGAAATTGTGGATCACGCGAATCTCGTTGGCGACGCCGAATACGTCCACGGTTCGCTGGCGCAGATACTCGCTGATGCTGGTGATGCCGTCGGATTGTTCGATAGAGAACTTCGTCACCGGGAAATAAGAGCGATCCATACCGACCAACGTGATGTCCGTACCGTGCAGGGTTGTGATGAAGGGAAGACGGCGGCGCGGCCTGGTCATCTCACGGGCGAGCATCGCGGCCACTGAGTGGGGGATGGCGTAGTGGACATGCAGGAGGTCCAGATGATACGTCTCTGCCACCTCGGTCATGCGCGAAGCCAGCGCCAGCAGGTACGGCGGATGCAAAAACAGCGGATAGCTGGTGACTTCCACTTCGTGGTAGTGAATGCGCGGGCCGGACCCAAGCCGGATGGGATTCGCGTAGGTAATGAAATGCACGTCATGGCCGCGCGCGGCAAGCTCCACGCCAAGCTCGGTGGCCACGATGCCGCTTCCGCCATACGTTGGATAGCAGGTGATGCCGACCTTCATGCGTACTCAGATTGTACGATGGGCACGCGGCAGAGCCGCGTTTCAGACATGCGTCGCCGAGAACGCGGCTGGCGCCGCATGTCCATTACTTTGTTGCGATCACTACTGTCTCTACGCCATTGCTCAATTCGTGCCTGGTAGCGACCGTCAGCCCCGTGCCGGAGACCATCGCTTCTATCTCGCGGAACGTGTACGCATCGCCGGCGGGCGTGTTCGCCAGCATCACCAGCGGAAACGACGCGGCGCGCGGCGGTGAAACGCGGTCGTCATTGGGCACGAACTCAAGAATTGCCACTCGCCCACCGGGCTTCAGTGCCGTATAGGCCCTGCCCAAGATCTGCTCGCAGGCCGCCTTGTCGAAGTGATGCAGGAAGTTGGTGAGTAACACGACGTCATAGCCTTCGCCCCAGTTCACCGTGAGCGCGTCGCCTTCTATGCTGGAATGCCGCGCGGCCACTCCCATCTGAGAAGCATGTTCGCGCGCCACTTCCAGCACGTGCGGCCAGTCCAGCGCTATCACACTCGCATTGGGATTCTTCTGCGCGACGGCAATGCCGAAAATGCCATGGCCGGCGGCAACGTCAAGCACCTTCCACGGTTCGCCTTTGCCTGCGCCCAACAAATCCGCAATTTCCTGCGCCGGCATGAACATCATCGCCGCCATCGACCGCGCGAACTCAACCCACATCGGGTCGTCAGTCTCGATCGCCGCGGCGTCGGTTGCGCCTCCCCTGCGCACGGCGCTGGTCAGATCGCCAAATCGGTTCAATTGCGCCTGATGCGTCAGGAAGAAAATCATCGATCCGACAAACGCCGGTGAGTGCCGGTTCAGAAAGATCGCCGAATCCTGCGGGAGTGAGTACTCGCTGCCGGTTTTCTGCAGGAAGCCCTCCACCGTCAGGAAATCGCACAGAATACGCATGCCGCGCTCGGTGGCGCTGCATTCTCCCGCCAGAACGGCAGGCGTTGTGGCGCCGTCGGCAATCGCCGTGAAGACGTCTAGTTCGAGTGCCGTCCGCAGAGCGGCCGATTTGTGAAAAGCGTTCGCCGCTTCGAAAAAGGCAAGTGGCGTAGGTTGGTTCGTCGTGGAAGTCGCAGCCATATCTGTACAGGATACGCGGTCCGCAGGAGCGGACGACGCCAACTGTTACAATGCGATCTTCATCGTGACCTCCCGAACGTCTCTCCGGAGCCTCGAGCGGTACTTCGAATTCGACCGTCTCGGCACGAACTGGCGCACCGAAATTCTGGCTGGCCTCACCACCTTCATCACGATGGCGTACATCGTGTTCGTGAACCCATCCATCCTGCACGAAACGGGAATGCCGGTAGCGGCCGTGATGATGGCGACGTGCCTGTGCGCAGGTTTTGGCAGCATCCTGATGGGCGCGCTGGCGCGGTATCCGATTGCGCTCGCGCCCGGCATGGGGCTCAACGCGTATTTCACATACACGGTTGTGAAGGGCCTGGGCGTCCCGTGGCCGACGGCCCTGGGTGCGGTGTTCCTGTCCGGTGTCGCATTCCTGCTGCTGACGGCGGTCGGTGTCCGGCAGCTCATCATCGCGGCGATTCCCGCGGAATTGTACTCCGCGGTGGCCGTGGGAATTGGCCTTTTCATCGCCTTTGTTGGCTTCCGCAATTCGGGAATCGTTGTCGCCAGCCCGGCGACTCTGGTCACCATGGGCAATCTGCGTCAGCCCACGACGGCGCTGGCTTTGGCAGGGCTGCTGCTCATCTCTGCGTTGCTGGCGTGGCGAGTGCGCGCGGCGATCCTGATAGGTATCCTCGCCATCACCGCTGCGGGCGTTCTTCTGGGCCTCGTGAAATGGCAACCACAAAGCCTGGATCTCTC
>JBEKFB010000147.1:0-10957 GCA_050013535.1 Bryobacteraceae bacterium
CGGAGTTCGACGACAGTGGGGATGCGATGAAACGCCTGCCGTCCTCCGTATTCGCATTGTGCGCTCTCTCCGCATCGGCAGCGGTGCCGGAAAAGCCAACGCCCCTGGGCATTGCATGGGGCTTCCTGTATGGCTACAAGGGAACCAAAGCCGAGGTCTACATGCCGCAACTTCGCCAACTCGGCGCGGGCATGACCAAGGTCTGTGTTTTCTGGAACCAGCTTGAGCCGGAGAAAGGCCACTACGACTGGTCCGCGTCCGATGCCTTCGTGAACCAGTTGCACTCCCCCGAGGAAGGCCTCATATCGATTTTTTCGTCGTCGCTTTGGGCAACCCGGCGGGCCAGCGCCATACTGCCTCCGTCGCCCGCGAAGGACCCCGCCGATTACTACCGTTTCATCCACGCGATGGTTCTGCGGTATAAGGGCCGGGTCCGCTATTGGCAGAACGGCACCGAGCCGAACAGTCCGGTCTTCTGGAGCGGAACGAAAGAAGAATTCGTCGACGAGCTGCGCGTGTTCCACAAGGCGGTCAAGGATGCCGACCCGGACGCGATGGTGATTGCCGGCGGCTACGATGGCCTGTTCAACCCGCCGGGCATGTTTCAATACCCCTCGCAGAAATACGGCCTCGATTTCTTCGATTACGTGATCGCCGAGGGAGCGGACGCGTTCGACATGTTCGACGTGCACCTCTACGCCGACCCATACACCATCCCATGGCGCGTTGAACGCATTCGTGAGATGATGCGCGCCCACGGGCACGAGAAGCCGATCCTGTGCACCGAGTACGACGGCCCGGGATTCTTCGAGTTTCCGCCGAATATCGCCTACGGCTCCGCGGTGATGAAGTGGGCGCGGTCGGTGGCCAATGGCGATAGCCGCGGAGGGGCGGAGGAGGTCGCGGCTCTCTACGCGAAGATGGGCACGCTGGCTAAACAAACCCAGATGTTCATGGAGGGCTGTTCCGCCGATCTTCAGAGGAAACTGGAACGGCTGCAGGCTCGCGACCTGGTGATGAGGAACATGCTGGCGCTTTCCGCCGGAGTTCAGAAGACCATGTACTGGGATCTGTGGCACGGCACCAGCCGGCGCGACGACATGATGCACCTGATGTACTCCAAGATGAAACTGCTGGAGTACGACGGTGGTGCGCTGACGAAGCGCTACCCGCTCGCGGATGCGTTCGAGCGGATGGCGAAGGAACTGGCGGGCGTGGAATCGGTGGAGCGAATCGCGGTGCCGGATAAGCCGTCGATTTACCTTTTTGAGGTGAAGCGAGCGAAGCGAACGCCGGTGATTGTGGTTTGGGAGAAGCGCGATGTCTTCTCCGGCGAGGATCAGCCGGCCATTGCTTTCGAGTGGCCGTGGATCTTCGCTGACGCGTCGGACACGGACGCGCTGGGTCAGCCGGTTGCGGTCACGGTGCAGGGCGGCCACGTCCATCTGGATATCTCGGTTACGCCGGTGTTCATCACGCCCGGTCTGTCGACGCGCGTGCCCTGACTGTCACTGTTTTAACTCCTCGCGGCGCGTCTTCGTCGCCACTCCGCCTCGAGCGTGTGATACCCCAGATAAAGGAACGTCCCGCCAGCCAGTCCAAGGAACACCCCGGACCAGCGAGCGCCCGCGAATGGCGCAAGCCACAGCGCCACCGCGCCGCCCACCACCGTCATGAACTGAGCCAGACCGGCTCCGCCGGCCACGCGCCAGCGGGACCCGAGCGAGGCGCGCAGAATGGTCCCCAGCGCCAGACCCTCCGGCAGCTTGTGCAGTGTGATGCCGACGAGAAATGCCAAGTGCAACGTTTGGGATGGCTGCTGACCACTGGCCACAAGGCTCCAGCCATCCATAAAGCTGTGCAGACCGGAAGCGATGACCAAAGGCGCGGCGAACCCATGCAGTGGGACAGCGCAGGAATCGTGATTGTGGTCATGCGCGCAGGCGGGGCATAGGGGATACACGTAGTGGTTCGTCAGCCAGAGGGCCGAGAAACCGAGCGCCATCCACAGCAACCCTCCGGTCCAGCCATATTGACTGGCCAATTCCGGGGCCACCAGGATGAGTGGTATGGCTACCAGCAGAGCGCCACTGAGCAGGAGCATAACCCTGGAGGCGCGCGGGATCTGCTCCAGCCACATACCGAGCAGAGCGCCAGCGAAACCCAGGCCAAAGATGAAAATGACAGGGAAGAGCTGCGGCACGGGCGTGTCACGTCCACTGTAACATCCTCAACCACCGGAACATTCCTGGTACTATTCGTCGTTTGCCCCCTTCTGGTGGTATGAAGCCCGAGGGCGGCAATGCCGATGTTCTGGGGTGTGCGATTGCTCTGTGCAACGTTCGGGTTGCTGGTGTGCGCGGACGCGTGGGCGCAGGATCCGGATGCCGTTCGGGCGGCCATGCAGTCCTCTATCGAAAAGCAGAAGGAGTCGGTCCGAAGGCAGGGAGTGACGGCGCCGCCCGTAGTGGCCCCGGCAAACCCGGCTTCCGGCGCGGGACTTCCGGCGAGTGACGCTCCGGCGACGGCACCGCCCACAACCCCGGCGTCCCCTGCTTCATCGTCCTTTTTCACCGTGGATTGGCCCGCCCCGGCCGATTTTGCCGCCGCTCTCACGGCAGCGCCCCCGGATTGCGGTCCGCTCCCCGCCAAAGACGTGGACGCATTGGTGGACCACGCGGCGAAACAGGAAGGCGTGGAGGCCAGGTTAATTCACGCCGTGATGGAGCAGGAATCCGGGTTCAAGCCCTGCGCAATGTCGGACAAGGGGGCCCAGGGTCTGATGCAGCTTATGCCTGCCACGGCCAGCGATCTTCACGTGTCCGATGCCTTCGATCCTTCTCAGAATGTGAGCGCCGGGGCGAAACTTCTCCGGATGCTGCTCGATAAGTACAAAGGGGACACTCGGCTGGCATTGAGCGCCTACAACGCAGGCGGGGGACGCGTGGATCAGACCGGGTCGGTGCCCGATATCCAGGAAACTCAGGATTACGTTGCGAGCATCATGAATCGCTTGTCGAAAGACGCGTCGACTACCGCACCGATCAGCGACCCGACGGCTGCCAGGCCCATAGCTCCTCCGGCGGATATGGCTAAGCCCGTTGCGGCACCGGCAGGCGCGGTGAATCCAGCGAACACAGCAAACCCACCCGCACCGGCAACCGGCCCCTAAACCTATGCATGTTAAGACCGATAGTACCTTAGTCGGCGAGGTACTCGATCGAAGAAATGACATGCCGGAAGAGCTGATTGTGGGTGCCGACATCGGCCCCGCCGAGTGGGAGGACTCCGCTGCCGCTCCACCCGCGATCCTCATTGTCGACGATAACGAGATCAACCGACGGCTCATCCGGGCGATGCTGAAGACTACGCCTTACTCCATCGCGGAGTGCCACCAGGCGCCCGAGGCGTTAGAGATGCTGCTCTCGGACCGGGTGGATCTGGTCATCCTCGACCTGATGCTCCCCGGGATGGGCGGCCCGGAGTTCTGCCGCCGCCTGAAGGCCGACCGGCGGACCCGGCTCATTCCCGTTCTGATGATGACCAGCGTGCAGGGCTTTGAGAACGAAGTGACGGGTATCACGTCGGGCGCGGACGAATTCCTCACCAAACCGTTGCACCCGGCGGTGCTGCGCGCGCGAATCCGCTCGATGCTGCGTAACAAAGCGCTTATCGATTCTCTCGACGAGGCTGAGAGCATCCTTTTCGCTCTGGCGCAGGCGGTGGAACAGCGCGATCAATACACCGGTCAGCATTGCCAGCGTCTGGCCAGCTACAGCGTCGCCCTGGGCGAAGCCCTGGGACTCACCGGTACCGAACTTCGAGCGCTTTATCGAGGCGGGTATCTGCATGATATTGGCAAAATCGGAATCCCCGACGCGGTCCTGTTTAAGAAAGGCCCGCTGACCGAGGACGAATGGGTGATCATGCGCAGCCACACCCTCAAGGGTGAGGAGATCTGCAGGCCGATGAAGAGTCTGGCGCTGGTTCTGCCGATCATTCGCAGCCATCACGAGCGCTGGGACGGAACCGGGTACCCCGACGGCACCAAAGGCGAGGATGTCCCCCTGCTTGCGCGAGTGCTCCAGGTGGTGGATATCTACGATGCTCTCACCACCGCCAGGTCCTACAAACCGGCGTTGAGTCACGATGAGGCCGCGGCGGTTATGATACAGGAAGTGGAAAGGGGCTGGCGGGATCCGGAGCTGGTTTCGTTGTTTCTCGATATCGTGGCCGATACGCGGGTAAAGGAGATACCGGCGATCACCTCGATGCAGGTGTCGCTCGAGAACATGCGGCGCCAGTTGATGCGGTGAAAAAACGGGGCTGGCGTTGGCAGTTTGGCATTTGCCGGTATCGCCAGGCTGTGTTATTGTGGAAACAGCTTTCGTGGGGTCCCCCTTGGAAGCGAGTCCCCCTAAACCACGGAGCTAATAACCCTCAGAATGAGTTACACGGTCTTCCTTGGAAATCTGCCTGTCTGGGTAACCGCCGACGACATCAGATCCTGGCTGAGCGCCGAGAATCTGGTCGCCGACACAATCAAAGTCATCCGCAACCCCGAAACGCAGGAGTCCAAGGGCTTCGCTTTTATTGACGCCCCGAACTCCGAGGAAATGCAGTCGATCATCCGGCGTTTTGACCGTGCGCCGCTTGAAGACCGCCTTCTGCGGGCGAATCCGGCTCAGCCTCCGAGATCGAAAGGGCAGCCACCGCCGTCGGGAATGCGCAGCGGCCCTCCCCCGGCGCAACCGACCGGAGCCCCACCACCGGCCGCAACGGCTTCATCGACCGGGGCGTCATCATCGGTCGGAGCGGCACCTTCAGGCACCGTTACGCCTTTCGAACGGCCCCGCCGCGAGCGAGGCGGACGTAAACACAAACGTCCAACGCAGGCGCAGGGCGGCAGCAGCGCTTTCGCCGAAGAACTCGCCAAGGCCCTCTAGTTCCGGTAGATTTGCCGGCTTCATCCATCCCACGCAAGCCGTTTAAGTTGTTCAGCCAGCGAGGGCATAAGCGCAGTTCGGTGGTATAATCCAGACACTGGAATCACGGGGTTCCATGCCAGTGACATATATTTATCCGCCCGACTGGGGGTGGTTCTGTGGACAACTTATTCTTCTTCCGTGCTCTTTTTGTTCTGCTGTTGGGATGTGCGGCTTTCTTCCTGCAACCGTTTGGTCTGGCCCGGTTTAGTCCCTATGCGACCGGAGCTTCAGGCGTCGTCCTGGGCATCGCGATCGTTCTTTTCGAGTTGCAGGTCAGAAAGGTCAGCCTCAAACGGCTTATCGGCGCCGCCATCGGTTCCATTCTGGGGATCATCGGGGCGTACCTCGCCACGCTGATTCTCGGCAGCGCCTTCCCCGGCACCGAACATCACGCCACTGTCTCTTTTCTTCAGGTAGCGCTGCTGCTGTGGATGTCCTATATAGGGCTGGTGGTGGGCGCGAGCAAAGGCGACATGCTGAATCTTGCCGCGCTGGGCGGGCTGTTCGGCGGCGAAGAGAACACCCGCACGTCTTTCAAGGTTCTGGATACCAGCGTCATCATCGATGGCCGCATCGCGGACATCGTCGAAACCGGGTTTCTGGACGGCTCCCTGGTGATTCCGCAGTTCGTGTTGCGGGAACTGCAACTCGTTGCCGATTCGGCGGATTCGCTCAAACGCAATCGCGGCCGGCGCGGGCTGGATATTCTGCAGCGCATCCAGAAAGTGCCGCACCTGCACGTGCAGATCATCGAAGACGATTTCCCCAACGTCCGGGAAGTGGACATGAAGCTAATCGAACTGGGGCGCTTGTACGGCTGCAAGATCGTCACCAACGATTTCAACCTGAACAAGGTGGCGCAACTGCATGGCGTGGAGGTACTCAATATCAACGAACTGGCCAACGCGCTGAAGCCCATTGTGCTTCCCGGCGAGATCATGCGCGTCTTCATTTTGAAGGAAGGCAAGGAATACAACCAGGGCGTGGCGTATCTGGACGACGGCACCATGGTTGTGGTGGACAACGCGCGCAAAATGATTTCGCGCACGGTGGATATTTCCGTCACCAGCGTGCTGCAGACCACAGCGGGTAAAATGATCTTCGGCCGATTCGACGAACGCGTCCACGCGGTTCACGACAAATCGCAACCCGTGGAACGCCACGAGAGGCCGCGCGAGAACGCTCCGATCGCGCCCGCCGAACGCGGGTCGGGCGTGGGTTGATCTTCGATCTATGAAAGTTTCCGTCATTCTGCCGGCTGCGGGCCTTGGTACCAGAATGGGCCGGTACTCGCCTTCACCCGAGAAGTTCGGGACCAGCCGGAAGCAGTTCATGCTGCTGGAGGGTTCGCCAATCCTGCTGCATACCATTCGCAGGTTCGTGGCGGCGCCTTCGGTGACTGAGATAGTGGTGGCGCTGCGTCCGGAGGATTCGGACTGGGCGGCGGAGCTATTACGGCAGGAAGGTTTCCCGAAGCCGGTTCGCCTCGTGCAGGGCGGCGATTCGAGGCAGCAATCGGTGGAGAACGCTCTGGCGTCGATCCCGATCGATACCGATCTGGTGGCGGTTCACGATGCGGTCCGCCCGTTCATCGAAATCGAAACCATTGAGAGAACGATTGCTGAAGCGGCCGCCAACGGAGCCGCCATCGTCGGCATCGTGCCGGTGGATACGGTGAAGCAGGTTCATCTGAATAAGGTGCGATCCACCATTCCGCGCGAGAGGCTGATGCTGGCGCAGACGCCCCAGGTTTTTCGCTACGACCTTCTTCGCCGCGGTTTCGACAAGGCGCGCGAGGACGGCTTCATTGGCACCGACGAATCAAGCCTGGTGGAGCGGCTCGACGTGGACGTGCACGTGGTGCCGGGCAGCGACCGCAATATCAAGATCACGCGGCAGTCCGACATGGAGTTGGCGCGGCTGTTCCTCTCCGAGGAGACGGCGAAGGTAGTGAGCCAGGCCTGATGGTGGAATACCGTTTCGGCCAGGGCTGGGACGTGCATCGCACCGCTCCGGGCCTGCCGCTGATTCTGGGCGGTGTCACGATCCCTTGCGAGTTCGGCCTTGAAGGCCATTCCGACGCCGACGTTCTCTCCCACGCCATCACCGACGCGATTCTGGGCGCTCTCGCGCTGGGCGACATCGGCATGCACTTCCCCGATGCCGACCCGCGCTGGAAAGGCTGCGATTCGCTGGTGTTCCTGCGGCACGCGCGGGACCTCGCCCGCGAACGCGGATTCGCGCTGGTGAACGTCGATTCCACGGTGATTCTGGAGCGGCCGAAGCTGAAGGACTATCGTGAGACGATTCGCCAGAAGCTGGCCGGCACTCTGGAACTCGATGTTGATCGCGTGTCCGTGAAATTCAAGACGGCGGAAAAAGTGGGCCCGGTGGGCGAAGGCCGCTCGGCGGAAGCACAGGCTGTGGTGACGATCGCGAAGGAGTCCTAGTGGAATAGCGCGGTGGCGGGCACATCGGCCAGCGGCACAGCCGGACCTTCCCAGCGGAGCCCAAAACCGCCGGCGCCATCGGTATCGGTGATGTCGATGCGAATCGGATGCAGGCCGGCTTTCAATCCGATGCTGCCTCGCGCCGCTTGAACCATGTCGCCCACGCTTCCGCAGACCTGACCTACAGGCGCGGGACTGTTAGCGATCACCGCGCCACCGATATTCAATTCGCCCCCGTCTCTTGACAGCAGCGTGAAGGTATAGCCGCCATCGGCCGGAATAGCGATGTAGCCATCGAATACCAAAGCGTAGTCGTCCTCGCGCAAGCGTACCGCATCCTCCAGTGTCGGAGCGATTCCGCTGCTCACCGCGGTGATGTCGTCGAACTTCGGCGCACTTTTCCAGAGACCTTCGAAATACCGATAGTGAAGACCGGGCGCGGCAGCGTCCACCGTTACCGCCGGTTGCAGGGACCGCGTCACCGCTACCCCATGCGATGCCCAGTCGGATCGGCCCGCCGCATCGGTCACTTTCAGCAGAACGCGAAAGCGTCCCGAACCGTCCAGCAGCGTCCCTTCGGCATCGGGGAAGGCGTGGCGCACGACGCGCCCTCTCGATGATGTGCCATCGCCAAACAGCCACTCATACGTGACGTTCTTCGCTGGGGCCGCAGTGAAGCGGATCGGCTGACCCGCGCGCACTACGTTCGGCGCGAAACTGAAGGACGCCTGCGGTCCGTCGCCCGCGATTCGAACGGGCTGCGACGCGCCGGAAGAAACGTCCAGCGGAATATCGCCCACTTTCACGTTCTCAAACGTCACGCCATCCACCGCGCCCGTCAGGGCCGACGGTTCGAGCGATGCTCCATCCAGCGCCCAGATATCGCGCAATGTCACATCGTGGATGCCTGGATTGGGTTGGCGAAGCTGGATCAGCGAATACCAATCTTCGAGGCGAATGTTCTCCAAGAGATAGCCGGAGTGAATGCCATTGCCATCCGGGTCGGCCCAGATTTCGAGCAAGGCGAAAGGAACCACGCAGCCGCCCATGCCCATGTGGATCACGTCGATATCGCGCATGGTGAAATGCCCGCTGTTGAATTGCTTGCGCGGCCAGTTCACGCGCACGATGTTCGAAATGCTGGTGGAGAGGACGCAGTTTTCAATAGTGATGTTGCCGGCATCGTGGCCCGGCGTGGTCCAGTTGTCTTCGCCATAGCCAAGCCAGTTGCCCTGCAGCGCGAAGACGTCGTCGGATGCGCGGATGAAGCAATCGCGCACCACGGCATCGGTTGAGCCGATAAAATCCATGCCGTCCTGGTTGGCGTTGCCCGGAGAACCGCCAATCTCCTTGACATTGTCAAAGTGGATGCCGTGCGAATCCTGCATCTGGATCATCCACGTGCGGCTGCGCACCACGAAGACGATGCCGCTCACGCTGATGTCGCGCGCATTATCCATCACCAGTGCGTGCCAGTTGACGCGGTGCTCCCAGCCTTCGTCGTGATCGGGATTCTGCGGGCCGTCGTAGACGACGATTCCACGGCCGAGAATGCTGACATGGTCAACACCCCATACGTTGATGCCGCCGAGGATGACGGCTCCGCCCGCGAGATAAATCGTGTCGCCGCTCTTGGCGTCTATGTTCTCGCGATAGACGCCGGGACCGTAATAGCGCACGCCGGGACCGCCCTCGCGTGGCGGATTGGTTTCGGGTGCGTTGGCGAAGAGGAACAGCATTTCCGAGGTGGCGGAATAATCGCCGGGGCGGGTGATGGAGAGCTTGATGGGTCCACCGATGCGGAAGGTAATGGTGCGGCCGTTGCGCACGGGGCGGATGTTATGACGCCAGGGCTGCACCTCCACGCCCTTTGCCCAGTAGTCGCTGGTGGCCGCGGTGATGGAGACGGTGGCCGTGCCTCGAAGTTCGAAGCTGACGAAATAGTAGTTGGAAGCGGCGTGAGCGACGGGCGCAGACTGCCCGTTGATGGTGACGGTGAAGTGGTCTGATTTGATTTCGGGCGGCAGCGGAAAGATGGCGACACGAGCCAGAGTCGTAGTTGCGGCGAGGAAAAAAAGGACCGGGCGCATTGCGGTGATGCGCCGCCAGTCTATCAAACTGGTGTCACAGAATCGTCATGCGTGGCTTCCATAATATAAAGACACGCCCATGCGAAAACTCGTCGCCGCAGTCCTGCTGTTTGTGTGCGCGGTTGCCGCGCCTGCTCCTGCTCCGAAACCTCCGAAACTGATACTCGCCGTGGTCATCGACCAGTTCCGCTACGATTACCTGCTCCGATTCCGCAAAGATTACAACGCTGGCCTCGCGCGGCTGCTGGATCATGGCGCAGTGTTCACCGACGCGCACCACATCCACTATCCGACGGTGACCGCGGTAGGACACTCGACATTCCTGAGCGGGGCCACACCTTCGTCGAGCGGCATCATCGCGAACGAGTGGTTCGACCGCGAGAGTGGCCAATCCGTGACCAGCGTCTCCGACCCCGACACTAAGCTGCTGGGCGGCGCGCCGGGCGCAACCGGTTCGTCGCCGCATCGCATGCTGGTGAGCACGGTGGGCGACGAGTTGAAAATGGCGGGGCGCAACTCGAAGGTGATCGGCATTTCCATCAAGGACCGCAGCGCGATTCTGCCGGTGGGACACACCGCCGACGCCGCTTACTGGTACGATTCCGATTCCAACAACTGGGTGACCAGCAGCTTTTTCATGGCGGAGGTGACCAGCAGCTTTTTCATGGCGGATCTGCCGGACTGGGTGAAGGACGTCAACCGGCAACGGCCGGCCCTGAAATACCTCGGCGGAAACTGGCTTCCGCTCCCAACCGGCGATGCCGCGAAGGACGACGCCGCGATGCCGTTTTGCACGATGGTGGCCGCCGTCAAGAGTGTGCGTTCTTGCGGTGGGATTGAGGCCACACCGTGGGGCAACGAAATGATTGAGGAGTTCACCGAGCGCGCGGTGGTGGAGGAGAAGCTGGGCCAGCATGACGACACCGATCTCCTGGCGGTGAGCTTTTCATCGAACGATTACGTGGGGCACGCGGTTGGGCCGGACGCCCCGGAGGTGCGCGACATTTCCATCCGCACGGATCGCCCCAGGTGGCCGGTTATCGGAGGCAGCGATGCTGCGCGCCGTGACCGACGCGCTGACCGCGAAATACGGTGAGGGGAAGTGGATCGCGGGCAGTTCGGAAGGGATGCTGTATCTCAATCGGCAACTCGTCAGCGACAAGAAGCTGGACGCGGCGGCGGTGGAAGAGACGGCTGCGGCGGCCTTGCGGGGCATGCCACACGTATTTCGCGTTTACACGCGCAGCCAGCTCGCGCGCGGCGAGGTGACCGGCGACTACGTCAGCCAGGCCGTGCTGGCGGGATTCTTCGAGCAACGTTCGGGCGACGTGATTGTCGTGCAGGACCCGTATTACTTGTATGGCGCGAGCGGCACGTCGCACAGCACGCCGTTCAATTACGATTCGCACGTGCCCGTGATCTTCATGGG
>JBEKFB010000148.1:0-10153 GCA_050013535.1 Bryobacteraceae bacterium
CCGGAAGACGTGGCCGCGCGAACGGCTGGACAGTCTGCGGCGCGTCAAACTCCAGCGCCTCATCGCTCATGCGTACGAAAGGGTGCCGTATTATCGGCGTCTGATGGACCAGGCGGGCGTGACGCCAGCCAACATTCGCGAGCCCGCCGACCTGCGCATAATCCCCATTACCACCAAGGCGGACCTTCGACGCGCGGGACAGGATTGTCTGTCCGCCGGAATGGAGGCCACCACCGTATTGCACACCAGCGGGCACTCGGGCGTTCCTTTTGAGGTCCGCATGACTTCCGCTGAAGCTCGCACGCGACGCCTCCGCGAGTTTCGCATGCTAATTGGGATTGGTGTTCGTCCGCGCGACCGGCTCACCCTTCTGGGACCCGTTCGCACCCGGCCGAAGCGTCTGCATCGCGCTCTTGGGTTCTACCGGATGGAAGTGATCCCTCTGCTGCTTGCTCCTGAAGAGCAATTGCGGCGATTCCGGCTCGCCCATCCCGATGTGCTCTGGGCCTATCCTTCGGCTCTGCAGACGGTGCTCCATCACGCCGGATGCGGACTGCGCGGCCTGGCCCGGCCACGATTCCTGATCAATTCGTCCGCGGTGATGACGCCATTGTTTTGCGAGAGGCTCCTCGCCGAAATGCCCGAGATGGAGATCGTCAACGTCTACGGCTCCGCTGAGGCGGGACGCATCGCCGCCGAGTGCCGTTCACGTCGAGGATTGCACGTGGAGGACGACGCCATTATTCTCGAGCTTCTGGAGAATGGTTCGCCCGTGGCGCGCGGGCGCGAGGGTACTGCAGTAGTGACATGCCTCGATCAGCTCGCCATGCCGCTGATTCGCTATGAGCAGGGAGACATTTGCCGCGAGCGTCTGGAATCCTGCGCATGCGGCTGGCGGACGCCGGTCTTGGATCCGCCGACAGGCCGCCAATCGGACATGCTCACGCTGCCGGATGGAAAGAAGGTTTCTCCCGATCGCATCGACGTTTCACTGCGGCACGAAACGGATCTGCTGCAGTACCGCTTCGTGCAGGACCGGCTGGACCGCATACAGGCTCAACTTTGTTTCCGTTGTCCGCAAACGCCGGCGAAGCTGGCCGAACTTCAGCGCCGGATGGAGGAAGCGACGGGCAAGGGCATGACGGTGGATATTGAGGTGGTGGCGGAGCCCAAGTTCGACAGCGTCAAGTTCAAAGTGTTCGTCTCGAAGCTCTGAATCGCCGTGCTGAGGATGCGCAATTGTCTATCCCGGCGACTCCACAGTCACCGGAAACGCCACGAACCGGTAGCCCACTCCCCGCACCGTTACCAGATAGCGCGGATTTCTCGGGTCGTCCTCGATGTAGCGCCGCAGCCGCACGATGAAGTTATCGATGGGCCGGGTGTCGGTGTCCTCGCGCAGTCCCCACACTTCCTCAATCATCTTCTTCCGGGACACGGCGCTGCCTTCATGCTGGACCAGGTAACGGAGCAGATTCGCCTCCATCAGGGTTAGCGGAAACACCTTGTCGCGGACGCGAAGCTCCTGCGCCGCGAAATCCACGGATTTGTCGCCGAACGTGAAAGCTTCCCTCGCCTCGGAACGAACCGGCGCACGGCTCGCCGCGTTTTGCAGCCATTGTCCGCGGCGCAGCAGACTGCGCAGACGCGCGATCAGGATAGAGAGCTGGAACGGCTTCGTAAGATAGTCGTCGGCGCCCGCGGCGAATCCCTGCAAAACGTCATCGGGGTGGCCTCGCGCAGTCAGAATGAGTGTCGGTACAAACTGTCCCGCCTGGCGCAGCTCGGAAACCACAGCGAAACCGCTCTTGCCAGGCAACATCACGTCGAGGATGACGGCGTCGAAGCCGGGCGCGGCCGGGGTCAGCAAATCGAGTGCGGCCTCGCCTGTCTCCACAACCTGCACCGAATAGCCTTCGTCTTCCAGGTTAAAGCGCAGTCCTTCGGCCAGGTGCTGCTCGTCCTCCACCACCAGAATCCGGCTCATTGGGCAAGGGGGAACTGCAGGACAAAGGTGCTGCCGCGGCCGGGGCCTTCGCTCTCGGCCCACGCGCGGCCACCGTGCCGCCGCGCCACCGAACGGACAATGAACAGGCCCAACCCGGTGCCTTTGATTCGTCCGGCCAGAGGCCCGGGAACGCGATAAAAGCGCTTGAAAATCTGGGTCAACTCAGATTTTGGAATTCCCAGCCCATCGTCTTTCACGCGAACCGACACGAGCTTGTCGTCCTTTTCTTCCGCGCGCACGGACACCTTTACGCTGCTGCCTGAGTATTTCAGAGCATTGTCTATGAGGTTCGAAATGGCCGCGCTCACTTCTTCGGGGTCGCCCATGATGGTGGCGTCCAGAGCGCTGTCGTACTGCAACGAATCCTCGGTCCTATGGTGAAGCGTGCGCGCCCGCAAGACGCATTCTTCGGTCAGCGCGTTCAGGCTCAGGAGCGAAAGATTGAGTTTGCGGCTCTGTTGCCCCATGCGTCCGGTGCGCAGAATCTGCTCGATGGAAGCCAGCAGCCGCCCGCTGTCCTCCAGCATGATCCCGTAGAACTCTTTGCGCTTCGCATCGTCCACTGCGCGTGTCTGCAGTGTTTCGAGATAAAGGCGGATGGAGGCGACGGGAGTCTTCAGTTCGTGGGTGACGGCGTTGATGAAGGCGTTATGCTGCTCGTTCCGCCGGATCTCGCGCACCAGAAATGTGGTGTTCACCACGATGCCGGCGATGATCATGGCCAGCAGCAGCACTCCCAGAACCAGCAGGATACCCTGACGCCAGTTCAGCAGGACCCAGCCGATATACAGCAGCAGAATGACCGAGATGAGACCGGCGCCTAGTGCGATGAAAAACGCAATGGACTTGCGCCGCCCGGCGATCACCATGCTTCAAGAATAGCCAAACGGAGTAGAGGCAGTAGAAGGAGTAAAGGAAGTAGACGCGGTGCGGGAACTGCGGACGGCCCTTCTATCCCTCTACTTCCTTTATTTCCCTTTATTCCTTTTGCTTTACGCCGCTTCGCGCTCGGCAACCGAACCCGGCAGCTGCGCGACGTGCACTGAGCGCGCCACGCCGAGCTTCTTCAGAACGCTGATCAGAATCCAGGTGGAATCGAACTCGTACCAGGCGAGACCGTGCCGCGCAGACGTCGGATGCGCATGGTGGTTGTTGTGCCAGCCCTCGCCGAACGTCATCAACGCGACCCACCAGTTATTGCGCGAATCGTCGCGCGTGGCAAAGCGCCGGTAACCCCACATGTGCGAAGCCGAATTCACCAGCCAGGTGCAGTGGAAACCAACCACCACGCGGAAGCACACTCCCCACAGCACCAAGGGAAGTCCGCCAATGAACGCGAGAATGACCGCGAGCACCACCGTGGGCACCCAATGATAGTTGTTCAGCCAGACGTAGAAGCGGTGCCTGGCGAGATCGGGCGCGTACCTGGACATCATGCGCGTATTGTTGTGATTCACGTCGCCGAAGAGAATCCAGCCCATGTGCGACCAGAACGCGCCGTCGCGCGGTGAATGGGGATCGCCGGGCTGATCGGATTTCTGATGGTGGATGCGATGGGTGGCCACCCAGAAGATCGGGCCGCCCTCCAGCGTCAGAGCGCCGCAAATCGCAAAGAAGTATTCCATCCACAGCGGCACCCGGTATGAGCGATGGGTGTGCAGCCGATGGTAACCCATACTGATGCCGAGACCCCCGGTGACCAGCCACATGAGGATGGCAATCGCCAGATAGCGCCAACTGAACATGAACAGCGCGGCAACGGCGCCTACATGCAACAACACCATGATGGCGGTTGTGGACCAGTTCATGCCAACACGGCCAGGCATTTCCAGCGGCGCCGCTTCGGGGAGGTTTTGAGTCATTACATTTGCAGACTAACAGCCCTTTGAGCCGTCTTTTGTAAGACTTCTGTAAGCGCTTCGGTGACCGAGACAGCCCTCCCCGTAGTGCCCCGATGGGCTAAAGTCCAACCCGGCGACTACCTGTTTATTCCGCTGGAGAAACCAGGGCATAATCCTGGTCCGACTCAGGCCGTAAACCTCTGCAACTGCCTTGTTGGCGCGCACGTCTCGATGTACGGTAGGAATCACCGGCGCCTTTCCCGCGCGGCAGCCATGGAGGACATGTGTATAGAAGTATCCGGAGGGCAGCGCTCTCCCTTTGTCTGGGTATTCTCCCGATTTTATGTTCGGCGGCAGTGGCGCCTGCCATCACCCATGAGATGAACGAATCGAGACTGGTCGGTCTCAGCGGCAACGTGCGGCAGGAGGCGACGGCGGAAAACGATCGCGGGCGGGTGAGCGACAACCTGCAGCTTGATCATCTCTTGCTCCAGTTGAAGCGGCCGGCGGAAGTGGAAGCGGCGGCACAGGAATTCCTCGAAAGCCAGCAGGATCCGAAGTCGCCGAACTACCATCAGTGGCTCAGCGCCGCACAGTTTGGCGAACGTTTCGGAACCTCCCAGCAGGATCTGCAGACCATCACACGCTGGCTCGGCTCGCACGGCTTTACTGTGAATTCGGTGCACCCGAACGGGATGCTGATCGATTTTTCCGGAAACGCCGGCCAGGTTCGGGAAGCGTTTCACACCGAGATTCATAACCTCGAAGTTGGCGGAGTGCGGCACATCGCCAACATGAGCGAGCCGCAGATTCCCGAGGCGCTTGCTCCGGTCGTCGAGGGCGTAGTTTCACTGCATGATTTCATGCCGCACCCGCTGAACATCCCGCACGCCAAGTACACCTTCACTTCCGGCGGCTATCAGTATCAGGCTGTGGTGCCCGGCGATCTGGCCACTATCTACAATTTCAATCCTGCGTACACGGCAGGCTACACGGGTAAAGGGCAGACCATCGTGGTCCTTGAGGACTCGGATGTTTACAGCACGAAAGACTTCACCACCTTCCGCTCCACCTTCGGTCTGGCCGCCGCGTATCCTTCGGGTTCGCTGACCCAGATTCACCCGTCGGGTTCGGGCGGCTTTTGTTCCGATCCGGGCGCCAACTCCGACGACGTGGAATCGGAGATCGACGTGGAGTGGGCCAGCGCGTCCGCTCCCAACGCAGCCATCGAGCTGGCGTCCTGCGCGGACACGCGTACGAATTTCGGTGGCTTTGTCGCATTGCAGAATCTGCTGGCGGGTTCTGCACCTCCGGCCATCGTGAGCATTAGCTATGGCGAGGCGGAAACCCAGAACGGGGCCGCAGACAACGCGTACATCAATAATCTCTACGCCACCGCGGCAGCCGAGGGTGTTTCGGTATTCGTCTCGGCCGGCGATGAAGGCGCGGCGAGCGCCGATGCGGGCGCCAGTTCGGCGTCGCACGGAATCACCGTCAGCGCTTTTGCTTCCACACCGAACAACGTCGCGGTTGGCGGCACCGATTTTGCCGACGCTTATAACAACGACACCAGCGCCTACTGGAATTCCACCAACGGCGCCGCCTTCAACTCGGCTCTGAAGTACATTCCGGAAATTCCGTGGAACGGTTCGTGCGCGAGCCAGTTGCTCGCCACCACGCTTGGTTTTTCGACCACATATGGTTCCACCGGGCTTTGCGCCAGTCCCACCGCAAACGAAGATGGTCTTCTTGAAGTGGTCGGCGGTAGTGGCGGCCCGAGCAATTGCGCCACGGGTGCTCCCTCGGAATCCAGCGTCGCCAGTGGAACCTGCAAGGGCTATGCGAAGCCCTCCTGGCAGAGCGTCTACGGCAATCCCGCAGATGGCGTGCGCGACATTCCCGATGTCGCCATGTTCGCGTCCAACGGAATCTGGGGTCACTATTACGTCGTGTGCTACTCCGATCCGGGCAGAGGCCGTGGCGGTGTGCCGTGCACCAGCGCTCCCAGCGACTGGGCTGGTTTTGGCGGAACATCGGTGTCATCTCCGGTGATGGCCGGCGTGCAGGCGCTGATCAATCAAAAGATGAACGCGCGGCAGGGCAATCCGGCTGCTGCACTGTATTCATTGGCGCGCTCTGAGTATGGGAGCGGCGGCAACAGCTCCTGCGATTCTTCGGGAGGTGCCGGAGCCTGCGTTTTTCACGACGTGACGCTCGGCGACATGGACGTGAATTGCAACTCAGGGTCGCCGGATTGCTACGATCCGGCTGCCCCCCCAAGACTCGCCAACCGTATCGACCGCGACGCCGCATTCGGAAGCGGCGCCCGTAGTTCGCAAAGCGGCGGCGTTCTCTCGACATCGACGTCGTCCTACGAACCGGCCTACGGGACGGCAAAAGGGTGGGATTTCGCCACCGGCATTGGCAGCGTCAATGTGTGGCTGCTGGTCGCCAACTGGCCGTAGACTCAAAAGGTGTGGGGCAGGCTCGCAGCCCGCGGCGGCCTCTCAGGCCGCCTTTTCCCTGCGCTTAGTCAATTCCCCACTTCAGCAGCGCATTGCATGGCCTGGTAACCGGGTCGTCGTAGTGGTTCGGGCTGACCCGCACCGAATATCCGAGCCGCCCTGTTTGATGGGGCACAAATTCGCTTGAGAACACCCACGCCTGGCCCTCCTGGGCGACTGGCGGCAGAGTCATGACCAGCGTATCCTCGAGCGCGCCATTCACGCCTACGCGGCCCACCACGGCCTCTACGCGCACGTCGGTTGGAGAAAGACCGGCCAGATCCAGCAACGCCCGCAGGGGGATCGGTTTTCCGGTCAGCACCGAGCTGTCCGGTCCCGGCCCGATATCCACGAACGCAATCCGATTCCATGCCTGATTCACCTGCTCATTCCAGCGGGCGCGGTCGCGAGCCGGCACGAATCCATCGGCGCTGATCGCCCTGAAGGCGTCGTGAGCGGGGCCGTATAACTGCGACATGTATTCGCACACCATCCGCTGGCTGTTGAACTGCGGGCTCAGGTTCATCAGCGACTGGCGCATGCGTTTCATCCATTCGCCGGGAATGCCTTCCTCATTGCGGTCGTAATAGAGCGGGATGATCTCGTTCTCAAGCGTCGAATAAATGGCCCGCGCGTGCACCTCATCCTGATCCTCCGAGTACGGCTCACGTTCGCCGATGGCCCACCCGCCGGAGATCTCGAAAGCCTCGTCGAACCAGCCGTCGAGAATGCTGAAATTCAACACGCCGTTGATGCCGGCCTTCATGCCGCTGGTGCCGCACGCCTCCTCGCCCCGTCGCGGATTATTGAGCCACAGATCCACGCCCTGCACCACCTCGCGGGCTACCTGAATGCCGTAATCTTCCAGAAAAACGAGGTGCCGCGAAAGCTCCGGATCGCGCGAAAGCTGGACGATCTCCCGGATCAGCATCTTGCCGGGGTGATCCTTCGGGTGCGCCTTCCCGGCAATTACAATCTGCACCGGCCGCTCGCGATTGGTAAGAATCTTCTTCAGCCGGGTGACGTCGCGGAACAACAGCGTGGCGCGTTTGTAGGTGGCGAAACGGCGCGCGAAACCGATGGTGAAAGCGTCGGCGTCCAGAACATCAGCCAGGCGGCGTTGCTCGGCCGCCGGTGCTTTCCGCGCAATGGCGCTGGACGTGACCCGCTCGCGCACGAACGACAGCAGATTCCGTTTGCGGCGGCGGTGAGCGTCCCACAGCTCGCGCGAAGGAATGTCCTGCACCGAATCCCAGACCTTGGGATCGTTGTAGTGGTCGCGCCAGTCCGGCGGGAGATTTTGATCGTACACCTGCGCCAGATCGCCATTGAGCCACGTGGGCAGGTGAACGCCGTTAGTCACCGACGTAATTGGGATCTCCCACACCGGCAGCTTCGGCCACAGCCCCTGCCACATGTCCTGCGAGACCTGCCGGTGCAGGCTGCTCACCGCATTCCGGAAAGCCGAAGCCTCGAACGCCAGAATGGCCATGGAGAACGGCTCGTGATGGTCTTCCGGGTAGCGCTTTCCCAGCGCCAGAACGCGGTCAAAGGGAATACCGCTGTCGCGGCAGTATTCTTCGAAATACTCGTACATCAGACCCGCGTCGAACAGATCGATCCCGGCCGGCACCGACGTGTGCGTGGTGAACACGTTGTTCAGGCGCGACGCGTTGAAGGCCTCGTCGAAGGTCAGGCCGTGCCGCTCGATGAGCAGCCGGATGCGCTCCAGCGCGAGAAAGGCCGAGTGCCCCTCGTTCATGTGGAACACGGTGGGATTCAAGCCCAGTTGCTCGAGCGCGCGCAGGCCGCCAATGGCCAGCACGATTTCCTGACGAATGCGTGTATGAATATCGCCGCCGTAAAGCTGGTCGGTGATGTCGCGATGATCTGGCCGGGTGTTCTCGGGGATGTTGGTGTCCAGCAGGTACAGCTTTACCTGCCCGATGTTCATCACCCACACTTTGATGTGGACCACGCCGGTCGGCAGTTTCACGCCGACCAGCAGGTCATCGCCCTGCTCGTTTTTCAAAGGGAGGACCGGCAGCGTGTAGAAGTCGTTGGCCGGGTTCCGTTCCTGCTGCCAGCCGTCCGGGTTCAGCGATTGTTGCAGGTACCCTTTCTGATACAGGAGACCGACGCCCACCAGCGGTACGTTCTCATCACTTGCGGCTTTCAGATGGTCTCCGGAAAGCAGGCCCAGGCCGCCCGAATAGATGGGCATGCAATCCACCAGGCCGTACTCCATGGAAAAATACGCGATCAGACGCGAGCGGTCAACGGGTTCCCGCTCCCGCAGATAGCCGTCCAGTTTGTCGCAGGCCCGGCGGTAGATGGCGATGAACCGCGGATCGGCCGCGGCACGCTCCAGCGTTGCCTGGGGCAGGCGACCGAGCATCAGCACGGGATTGTGCGCGCAGCTTTTCCACAGAACCGGGTCCAGCCGGCGAAAAACCGACCGAACCGAAAAGTCCCAACTCCAGACCACGTTGTACGCCAGTTCGGTGAGACGGCTGAGCGCCGGGGGCAGCGCCGCACGCACCAGAAATTCCTTAAGAGGCTGTATTTGAAAGGCCATGGACCCAGGCAGCTACTTTACGATATCAAAGCGCAACGCCTCCGCCATTTGCAGTCTTCAGCCACAGAAACGAAACTCTCACAAGCTCCCTCCATCCTTTGGTACCCTGTAGTGCACGCCTCAAGGCGCCCCGGGGCGCCTTTGGAAGGCTTATGTCGATTACGACGGCCATCAGTCGGACAACGCTCGCGGCAGAGCTCGCCGCGGCGCGTGCGCGCACCGACTCTTTGTTCCGCATTCTGCGCCCCGAAGCTCTCTACGCCCGCCCTATTGGCGAACGCCACCGGATGATTTTCTACGTAGGCCATCTGGAAGCCTTCGACTGGAACATGGTCTGCCGCCGCGGCCTCGGGTTACCGTCCTTCCATCCGGAGTTCGATCGACTCTTCGAATTCGGCATCGATCCCGCGGAAGGAAATCTGCCAACCGACACGGAATCGGATTGGCCATCAATCGGCGAGGTCCAACTGTACAATCGGCGGGTCCGCCAGGAACTTGATGCAGCCATCGAAAATGCCTCCGAACAAATCCTTCGGGTGGCCATCGAGCACCGTTGGATGCATGCCGAAACGCTGGCGTACCTGCTGCACAACCTTCCTTTTCAGGACAAGATAGCGCCCGCCGCGAACGGGACAGACTACAACCGTGTTGCCGGAGTCAGCCCCGGCATGGTTGAGATCCCCGCCGGCGAAACGACGCTCGGGCAGAGCCGTGAGAAATTCGGCTGGGACAACGAATTTGACGAGCACGTGGTTCAGGTGCCCGCTTTTGCCGTCGGCAAATACAAGGTCACCAATGCCGATTACCTGCAATTTGTCGAAGCGGGCGCGAAGCCGCCGTTCTTCTGGATGAACCAGGATGGCGCATGGTTCCATCGCGGCATGTTCGAACTCTTTCCGCTGCCCGCCGATTGGCCGGTTTACATTACGCACGACGAGGCCGAAGCATATGCCCGGTGGCGTGGAGCGGCGTTGCCCACTGAGGCCGAGTTTCATCGCGCGGCGTACGCTACGCCCGAGGGGACCGAGCGCTCTTATCCATGGGGTGATAATGCGCCGTTTTCGGAGCACGGCAATTTCGATTTCCACGGCTGGGATCCAGTGCCCGTCGCAGCCACGCCGGCCGGCGACAGCGCCTGGGGCGTTTCACAATTAGCCGGCAACGGCTGGGAGTGGACGTCGACACCGTTCGGCCCCTTTCCAGGCTTCCGCGCGTTCGACTT
>JBEKFB010000149.1:0-10012 GCA_050013535.1 Bryobacteraceae bacterium
TAGTTGGAGACCACCGCCACCAGCCGGTCATTACCCACCTGATGAATGTGATCGGTGGCCGACAGCAGGCCTGGCTGCACTTTTGTGACAGCCTTCGGGTCCGTGGTCTGGTCGCACTCGTAGCGAAACGCGGGCAGTCCGAATTCGTCTTCAATCCATTCACCGAAGTGGCCCGACCCATACGCCTTGCTTGCGGATTTGTCGTCCGCCAATAGCGTCGAAATCGTTCCGGGGAGCGCCAGCGAGGACCCGACAGCGCTCACGAATTGTCTGCGATCGATAGGCATCAACTCCATTGGAGGCTGTGACAAACTTGATGTCAATGAATCTTTTCGGAGGCATAGAAGCAGGTGGCACCAAGTTTGTTTGCGCCATCGGGACGAGGCCAGCCGATCTCATCACGGAGCGGTTTCCGACAACAACGCCTGCCGAAACCCTCGACCAGGTCATCGGCTTTTTCAAGCAACGGGACGGCGGCAATCTGAGCGCGGTCGGCATCGCTTCTTTCGGGCCTGTGGATCTTGACCCCGCATCGCCAACCTTCGGGTATATCACGTCCACACCAAAGGCTGGATGGAGCAACTGCGACTTAGTGGGACCCATCAAGAGCGCCCTGGGCGTTCCCATCGGCTTCGACACCGATGTGAATGCCGCCGCACTGGGTGAAGCCGAATGGGGCGCCGGACGCGGCTTGTCCGATCTGCTCTATCTGACCGTCGGCACCGGGATCGGCGGCGGAGCCCTCGTCGGGGGACGGATGTTGCATGGCTTGGTGCATCCGGAAATGGGGCACATCCGCATACCTCACGATTGGGCTCGCGATCCGTATCCCGGCACTTGCAGCTTCCATGGTGATTGTTTCGAGGGCCTGGCGTGCGGACCGGCCATGAAAGCACGTTGGGGAGCGCCCGCCGAGGAGCTTCCGCCGGACCATCCCGCCTGGGCGCTGGAAGCACACTACCTGGCGCTCGGCCTTGCAAACCTCGCGCTGACGCTCTCGCCGAAACGGATCATTCTCGGTGGCGGCGTGCCGCACCAGAATCACGTGTTCGCTCCTGTGCGCACAGAATTCCTGCGTCTGCTGAATGGCTACGTGCGTCACCCCGCCGTTGTCGAACGCATCGATGAATACATCGTTCCGCCGGGGCGCGGCGATCATGCCGGAGTCCTGGGCGCGCTGCTGCTGGGGAGGTATAGGGCAGACAGCGCGCGTGCGATGGGATAAGAGCGCTAGCGAACGACCTCTATGACTGTTGCCGTCAGAGACAAACGACCAGTCGTGGTTCTACGCGCATCCCAAGTGACGCAGAAATATGTCGCACGACTGCAGAGAGCGGCATAAGTAATAAAGCCCAGTACCGGTACGGCTTCCGCGACGTGCTGCCAAGAAAGTCTCTACAATCGAGGCGATTGCAGTATACTGTTCGGCGCCGGGAGGCCAAAATGGAAATCCCGGCTAAGAATTTACGGGGGACAAATGCGAATA
Source organism: Bryobacteraceae bacterium (assembly GCA_050013535.1). Classification (GTDB taxonomy): domain Bacteria; phylum Acidobacteriota; class Terriglobia; order Bryobacterales; family Bryobacteraceae; genus CAWACP01. The sequence goes on from JBEKFB010000149.1 coordinate 1,487, forward strand.
GTGCAAATCATACCGTTGTCCGTTTTGACTGTTTGTTTCGCCGGACATGCTTATGCGGAGCTGCTCGGCTCCGATGTGGTTTCCCAGTACTACGCCTACGGGGCGGTTTACGATGTTGAGGGGTCACCGACCAGCTTCGTCGCCAACGGCACCGTTCAGGAGACTTTCTGTAGTGGATGTGGGGAAGGGTTTACCCTGACTGTTACAAATACCCAGGTTATTTACGATCAGTTATACAATGATGGCTACTGGAGCCCATCGTACGCCTCCTTGGATAGTGGTGGGCTATATATTGCGAATGGCAACTTGCTTACCTTTACTGGAGTCACGATCTCGGGTGTTACACTGGACGCGTCCAGCGACGTTTCCGGCTTTACTTCGGCCAATGTCACCTTCAACTCGGCCAACATCGCGATCGACTGGGCCGGGCTCTCTGGCATTGCAGCAGGGGACGAAGTCATTCTCGATGTGACCACCTCGGGCGGCTCTACGGTCCCGGAGCCAACGACTCTCAGCCTCTTCGGAGCTGGCCTGATAGGTCTCGCGCTGATACGTCGCCACAGCCCGAGAGCGGAAGCAAGGGAACTGTAAGGTGGCTTTCGGTCCAAAGTGCCCATCACCCGGAACTGTGTCGCTTCGATCCCGGAGCCGAGTTTTATCTGGCCCGACACGGCGGATACACAATTGCGACTCGATGTTACATTCTCCGGACCCAGTCGAACGTGAGGTTTTTCGAAACCGCACCCTGGGGAAGATTGGAACTGACCGGCAGTTATTGTCCGCCTTACCACCGCTCGTTTGACATCCTTCGTAACCCGTTGGTAAACTGGATCGTTTGTAAGTCTCGAACGGAGATAGTGCGTCTGTATGAAAACCCAGTTCCCTTCCAGGGGGGAAATTGTGCGCCAATGGCACGTGGTGGACGCTGAGAACAAGGTTCTCGGACGCGTCGCCAGCCAGGCCGCGCTGCTGCTGATGGGCAAGAACAAGCCCACCTACACTCCTTTCCTGGATACCGGCGATCACGTAATCGTCATCAATGCAGCCAAGGTCCGGCTCACCGGGCGAAAAGAAGATCAGAAACTGTACCGCCGTCACTCCGGTTATCCCGGCGGCCTCACGGAGACGAAAGCGCACAAGGTTCGCGCGACGCATCCGGGCCGTCTGGTGGAAGACGCGATTCATGGCATGCTGCCGAAGACCAAGCTCGGCAAGCAGATGTATCGCAAGCTGAAGGTGTACGCGGGCGATAAGCATCCCCATCAGGCGCAGAAGCCTGTGGCGTTGGAAGTAGAGTCGAGGTAAGCGAGTGCCAGCATCGTTGGTTCAGCATTTAGGTACAGGCCGCAGGAAGACGGCCGTGGCTCGCGTGTTTCTGCGTCCGGGAAAGGGCGCCATCACGGTGAACGGCCGGCCCGTGGAAAAGTATTTCGTGAACGAGTCGACGCGCGCTTTGGTGCGGCAGCCACTGCTGACGGCCGAGGCGGCGGATAAGTTCGATGTCCTGATCCTCGCCAATGGCGGCGGTCCCACCGGCCAGGCCGGCGCGATCCGTCTGGGCATTGCCCGGGCTCTGGTGGAGTTCAACGCCGAGCTGCGCGCGAAGCTCAAGGAAGCAGGTTTACTTACGCGCGATCCGCGTGCCCATGAGCGTAAGAAGTATGGGCAGAAGGGTGCGCGCAAGCGGTTCCAGTTCTCCAAACGGTAACGGTTCTTCAGGGCCGTTACCGGCCATTCGCCTTCTGACGGGCACACGCAAATTCCGCTTTGGGCCGCGTGCGCCTCGGAAGACGGGTGAAACCGTCCACTCCGACCTATCCGTCCCGGCTACGCCCCGCGGACGGGGGCTCTCAACCAGGAGGCTTTTTTGCCGTCAATTTCGATGAAAGAATTGCTCGAAGCTGGCGTTCACTTCGGGCACCAGACCAGGCGCTGGAATCCGAAGATGAAAGAATACATCTTCGGCGAACGCAACGGGATCTACATCGTGGATCTCCAGAAAACGCTCAAACTCTTCAAGGACGCCATGCGCTTTGTGGCCGAGCAGGCCGCCATGGGCAAGAACGTCCTCTTCGTGGGAACCAAACGCCAGGCGCAGGAAGCCATCGCCGAAGAGGCGACGCGCTGCAGCCAGTTCTACATCAATCAACGCTGGCTTGGCGGGCTGCTCACCAACTACACCACGGTACAAAAGTCCATCAAGCGCTACAAGGAACTCGAGGTGATGGCCACCGAGAGCAACTGGGAAGGCCGCGCCAAGAAAGAAGTGGGCCGGCTTGACCGCGAGCGCAAGCACCTGCATCAGAATCTGGCGGGCATCAAGGACATGGGCGGGCTGCCCGACGTGCTCTTCGTCGTCGATTCGAACAAGGAAGCGATTGCGGTGAAGGAAGCGCGGAAACTGGGCATTCCGGTGGTGGCCGTAGTAGACACCAACTGCGATCCCGATGAAGTGGATTACGTGATCCCGGGCAACGACGACGCCCTGCGCGCCATACGCCTGTTTACCACCAAGATCGCCGACGCGGTGATCGACGGCCGCTCGCTGGCCACGGAGCAGGAATTCACGCCTGAGAAGGTGGTGGCTGAGGAAACTCCCGCACCCGACGATTTCACGCAGTACGAGCACTTCGATCCCAACCAGCTCGACCGGCTGATGTCGGAGAGCCTGGCCGAAGAGGATCTGCCGTCGAACTCGCTGCCGCGCAAGGGACCGGGAACCGAAACACCGGAGCCCGAAGTGGTGACCACGAGCACCGGCGGCGAAGTTTAATAAACTGTGGGGCGGGCTCTCAGCCTCCGCGGAGCTCTCAGCTGCGCAAATCGGGTACGCGACCGGCGACAGGCGGCCTGAGAGGCCGTCGCAGGCTAAGAGCCTGCCCCACTTGAGAAAGAGCCGTCATATGGAAATCAACGCCAAACTAGTCAAAGAGCTCCGCGAACGCACCGGCGCGGGCATGATGGAATGCAAGCGTGCACTGGTGGAGGCGAACGGAAACCTCGCTGAAGCCGAGATCATCCTGCGCAAGCACGGGATCACTTCCGCCGCGAAGAAGTCATCGCGCGTCACTCGCCAGGGCGTTATCGGATCGTACATTCATTCGGGCTCGCAGCTCGGCGTGCTGATCGAGGTGAACTGCGAATCCGATTTCGTCGCCCGCACCGATGACTTCCAGGATCTCGTCAAGGATCTCGCAATGCAGGTGGCCGCGGCAGACCCCCAGTTCATCCGCAAAGAGGACGTGGCTCCCGAAGCTCTGGCCAAGGAGAAGGAGATCCAGCGGGCCCGCGCGCTCAACGAGGGCAAGCCCGAAAAGATGGTAGACAAGATCGTCGAAGGACGCTTGCAAAAATACTACGAAGAGGTGTGCCTTTATGAGCAGCCGTTCATCAAGGAAAACACCACCATCGTCCACGATCTCATCAAGGCGAAGATCGCGAAGTTGGGAGAGAACATCTCGGTGTCGCGCTTTGTCCGCTTCAAGGTGGGCGACATGGCGGTGATCGAAGAGACGGCCGAGACCTCGGCTCCGGCCGAATAGCTCCTCGCTGCACGCTCATGGCCAAATACCAGAGGATCCTGCTGAAGCTGAGCGGCGAGGTGCTGGCCGGGCATGACTCGTTCGGAATCGATTCCGAGCGCGTCCGCTCCCTCGCCGAGGAAGTGGCGTCGGTGGCGCGCAACGGCGTGCAGATTGGCTTGGTGGTGGGCGGCGGAAACTTCTTTCGCGGCGTGGCTGCGGCCGCAAGAAACATGGACCGCGTCACCGCGGATCACATGGGCATGCTCGCCACCATCATCAACGCGCTCGCCCTGCAGGATGCGCTCGAAAAAGCCGGCGTTCCCACGCGCGTGATGACCGCCATCCATATGCAGCAGGTTGCCGAGCCCTACATCCGGCGGCGCGCGATTCGCCATCTGGAGAAGGGCCGCATCGTCATTTTCGCCGGCGGAACGTCGAATCCATATTTTTCCACCGACACGGCGGCCACACTGCGCGCACTGGAGATTCATGCCGATGTCGTCGCCAAGGCCACGCGCGTCGATGGCGTCTACGACAAAGATCCGTTGCGCTTCCCTGATGCCATTCTGTTCCCCGAGATCAGCTATCTTGACGTGCTGGCAAAGGCGCTCGGTGTGATGGATGCTTCGGCCGTGGCCATGTGCCGCGACAACCAGATGCCCATCGTGGTTTTCAATCTGAACAAGTTCGGCAATATAATGCGAATGTCGATGGGCGAGCCCGTTGGAACGCTGATTCACCAGGCTGCCGCGCGCTAACGTTCCGGCTTGCCCGTGAGGAGATCCATATTATGAAGAACGAACCTCATGCCGCCACCGCGGCCCCGCAGTTCAAGAGCGTGAAGGAAGTGGAGGCGCAGTCGAAGGCGCGCATGGACAAAGTTCACGCCGACCTGCAGCACCACATGGCTGGCATCCGCACGGGCCGCGCATCGGTGAGCCTGTTCGATAATATTCGCGTCGATTACTACGGCACGCCGACGCCCATCAATCAGGTGGCCACGCTGCACGTTCCCGAACCCTCGCTTATTACGGTTCAGCCATGGGACGTGTCGCAGATTGGCGTTATCGAGAAGGCCATTCGCTCGGCCGACCTCGGCCTGAACCCGTCGAATGACGGCAAGCTCATCCGCGTGCCCATCCCGCCGCTCACCGAAGAGCGCCGCAAAGAGCTGGTGAAAAAGCTGCACGGCATCGCCGAGGACCACCGCGTGGCGCTGCGCAACATCCGCCGCGACGCCAATGACGCGGTAAAGAAGCTGCTCAAGGACAAGCTGATCAGCGAGGACGACGAGCGCCGGGCTATCGACGACATCCAGAAGGTGACCGACGCCAACATCCAGAAGCTCGATCAGGCCGCGAAGGGCCGAGAGAAGGAAATCCTGGAGATCAAGTAAGGGGGGCTTCCGCGACGTTGGGCTGTGATAGGATCGGGCTTCGAAGAAGTGCGTTAGAGGTGACCTTTAATGCATTGCCGAGGACGAACGGTCCTGTGTGCGGTGCTGATGTTCACGGCTCAGGCCTGTGCACAACTACCGCAGGTCAATCCGGAAAAGCTGCCTCAGGATCAGGGGGTACAGAAGGCTTACTTGGAGATCCGGCTTGTCGAGCCGATGGCCCATAATTGGAATCCCAGTTGGACCTACGACACACCCAAAGATAGAGTCGTCGCGCTGCTCACATCGAGTCTGAGCGTCCTACAGTCGGCCGAGACCGCCGCGTCGGAAAACGAAGAGCTATTGCTGCTCACGGGATTGGTTGCCCACCTCGCTTACAACGTGGATGTCGAGAAGACGTATGAAGTCGCGGTTCAATCGTTCGAGAAGGCCAGCAAACTCACACCGGCAGATTATCGGCCGGAATGGTTTCTGGCGATGCATCGTTGCCAGTCGAATGAATCCAGGATTGGAATGGAGCAGATGCTCGCCATCGAGGATAGACTCCCTTGGCAGCAGCTTCCAGTTGACTTCTGGGATGATTACATCAACTGCTCGACCATCGCTTTGATGCCCGCCCATACCCTCAGAGCCTTGGATCACGCCACGCATCTCGGAAAGAACTCTTCCGAGTACGCTGCGGCTATCGACATCGCCCACAAGCGGTACAAGCCGACCGACGCGACCTCAACGTACCCCGCACGCGAGGCTTGGCAAGCTACTGAGGGCGAGGGACACGTCCAATTCACAAGTCAGCTCTGCGGTGTGAGCTTCTCGGCCCACGGCGACTGGCACACCGACATTCGGGATGTTGCCAAGGGGACTTGTGTGTCAACTTTGGAAACGGGCCCTTATCCAGGCAAGTCCGGAAACAGTTCGCCAACGCTGCTGCTGCTGACTCGACCCGCCAAATCGGACGAGTCGCTTGATGACTTCGCTCAGTCATTCGTGAAGCGCTATTCGTCGGCTCGACCCACGAAAGTGTCTTCTTGTCCTTCGACGAAGTGTGTTGCGCTGGAGATCCTCACAAACGCGGTATACCCGTCGGAGGGTGGCGGTCACTTCCTCGTCGTCGCATTTGCAGACCCGCCCCCGGACTTTCCAGGGCTCTTGTTCGAGACCCCCATCGCACCGCCAAAGGCCGGGGCGGGCGACAAGGTCGCATATTATCACCCCGACGTGAGGCTGCAGCGGCTGGACGGAACTCTGTATACCCTTGTGGAACTCGACTCGAATGAATCGATCTTTGACAAGGCTGCTGCGGACTTCCGCTATTTACTGAGCTCGATTCGAATCGACTGAATTCCCTGCGGGGTATTGGTGAGAGGAGAACCGATGTCCGCTTTCGCGTATCCCGCGAGATTCACCGCCGGCAGCGATGGGCGCGTTCTGGTCGAATTTATCGATCTGCCGCGTGTCGTCACGGATGGCAAAGACGACCACGAGGCTATGGAAGAGGCCATGGATGCCCTCGGGTCGGATCTCTCAATCCGATTGACCCACCGGGAAGAGATCCCCGCCCCCTCAGCCGTGAAGCGCGGTCAGCGTCTGGTGCCAGTACCTCTTTGGTTGGCGCCGAAGCTGGCGCTTTACCTGGCGATGCGCGATCAGCAGGTCAATAACTCCGAGTTGGCGCGACGCCTTGGAATTCACGAGCGAGTGATCCGCCGCATGCTCGATCCTCAGCATGCTTCGAAGGCAGAAAGAATCCAAGCGGCTTTGGCCGCTCTTGGCAAGCAGATGACCGTGGAAGTTCGCGACGCAGCGTGAACGACCGCCGCAGACCACCTTACTTCGCCCGTTCGAACGTCAGCTTGGCCGTCAGCTTGTTGCCGTTGGGATCGCTGAACGTCGTCTCGCCCTGCAGTTTGCTGTCGCTCACCAGCTTCAGGGTCACCGAGTATTTCCCGTCGGGCGCCTCCACCTCGAACGTCAATGTGTCGCCGTCCAGAAGGCCCTTCTCGATGGTGAGCTGGTCGTCACCCTCGCGGCCTGCCGTGCCCGTGACGGTCTTGCCGTCCTGCTTGAACTCGGCGGTCACCGGTGTCGATTGCACGGTCCCATCGGGCGCCTTAATGTCCATGGAACCGTCCCACTTGCCGGAGACATCAGCCGCGGCGGTCAGCGGCAAAAGAAGCAAAAATAGTGAGAGAAGTAGTTTTCCCATATCCGGTCAGGAGCATTCCGATCGCCAAAACAACTCCTTCCTGGCCGCAACCCAAGGCCCAGCAAGGGGATGGAGCTGTTCACGTGTGGGAACTTCTGTTCGAGCGTGAACAACCCGGCCGAACCGCCCGGTCCTTCGGTTGACAAGGATCTCACGCTCCGGTATAGTGCTGAAGTACTGAGCTATCAACGGGTTGTCGTTGTTGATGCAGGTACCGGAAGCTCCCTCGCGGCCCATGTGCCCCGCACCATCGAACCGGGGTCCGGAACGCATCGCCTCCTCAAACGTTGAGCAGACAGGGGCACGCCCCCTCGTTGGCCAGAGCCAGCGGGGGCTTTGAGCGCATGAGTTTTTGTTTTGAGCTTTGTCTCGGGAGTTAACCAAATGGCCGCCGGACCTGATGAGCAAACACCGGAAATACCGATGTCAAACGGGGACGAAGACTACGGCCAGCTCATCGACGATTACAGCCACTTCGCGCCGCCGGCCGAGGGCGAGGTGTTGCAGGGAACCGTCCTGTCTGTTACCGACAAGGACGTCATCGTGGACTTCGGCTACAAGTCCGAAGGGCTGGTCCCGAAGGAGCAGTTCGCGCTTCCCGACGGCAGTTTCCAGGTCCGCCGCGGCGACACTATCGACGTCATGGTCGACCGGCAGGGCATTCAGCCGGAAGGCTACATTCTGCTCTCGCACACCCGCGCCAGCCGCCTGCGGGCGTGGGACAACCTGGAGAAGGCTCACCACGACGGATTGATCCTTTCCGGACGCGTGCTGGGGCGCGTGAAGGGCGGCTTGTCGGTGGACGTCGGGGTTACCGCGTTCATGCCCGGTTCGCAGATCGATATGCGGCCCATCCACAATCTGGACACGTGGGTGGGGAAGGATATCCCGGTAAAGATCGTCAAGCTGAACCGCCGCCGCGGGAACGTGGTGGTGTCGCGCAAAACCGCGATCGAGGACGATCTCAACGCGCGCAAGAGCGCGGCGCTGGCGGATATGGGTGAAGGCTCAGTGGTGACGGGAACGGTGAAGAACCTCACCGAATACGGCGCGTTCATCGACCTTGGCGGCATCGACGGCCTGCTGCACGTGAGCGACATGTCCCACGGCCGCGTGACCCATCCCAACGAAGTGGTGAACGTCGGCGACGAAATCACCGTAAAGGTGCTCAAGTTCGACAAGGATAAGGAGCGCATTTCGCTGGGCCTGAAGCAGCTCATCCCGGACCCGTGGGAGAGCGTGATCGAGCGCTATCCGATGGGAGCCAAGGTGATCGGGCGCGTGGTGAGCGTGACCGACTACGGAGCTTTCGTCGAGCTGGAGGCGGGCGTCGAAGGGCTCATCCACATCTCGGAGATGACGTGGAGCCGGCGCATGAAGCATCCCAGCAAGGTGGTGCA
>JBEKFB010000150.1:0-15691 GCA_050013535.1 Bryobacteraceae bacterium
GGCACGTGAAACTCCAGCCGCACGCGGCCCGAGCCGTGGTTCACCATCTTGGTCATCTTGCCTTTGCGCGCCCCAAGCTTTTCGATCACCACGCCGACGAACTTCTCCGGGCAATCCACCACCAGCAGCTCCATCGGTTCCATCAGCTTGCCATCGACGTTCCTGGTCAGGATCTCCGGCATGCCCACGGCCAGCTCGTATCCCTCGCGGCGCATTATCTCGATCAGAATCGCCAGTTGCAGTTCGCCGCGCCCCATCACTTTGAACGCATCGGGGCCGCCGGCTTCTTCCACGCGGATGGATACGTTGGTGAGCAGCTCCTTGTCCAGGCGGTCGCGCAGGTTTCGCGACGTAACGTACTGGCCGTCACGCCCCGCGAATGGCGACGTGTTGACGGTGAACGTCATGGCGATGGTCGGCTCGTCGATCTGCACGCGCGGCAGCGGATTCGGGTTCTCAACCGCCGTCACCGTGTCGCCGATGGTGATGCCCTCCACGCCCGCAATCGCCAGAATGTCGCCGGGACGGCCCACCGTTTCGTCCACGCGTTTCAGGCCCTCGAACGAGTACATGCGCGTAATTTTCGTGTTGTGATAGGTGCCGTCCACCTTCGCGATGGACACCTCGTCGCCATACTTCAGCACGCCATTGAACACGCGTCCGATGGCCAACCGGCCGAGATAATCGCTGTAGTCGAGGTTGGCGACCAGAATCTGCAGCACCGCATCGGGGTCGCCGGCCGGCGGCGGAATGTGCTCGATAATCGCATCGAAGAGCGGGCGCAGGTCGGTGGATTCGTCCTCGAGTGTTCGCTTGGCGATGCCCGCTTTGGCGTTGGTATAGATGATGGGGAAATCGAGCTGGTCCTCCACCGCATCCAGGTCGATAAACAGATCGTAGATCTCGTTCAATACCTCCTGCACGCGCGCGTCGGGCCGGTCGATCTTATTGATCACCACGATCGGGGGCAGCCGCGCTTCCAGGGCCTTCATGAGGACGTAACGCGTTTGCGGAAGCGGTCCCTCGCTGGCGTCCACCAGCAGCATGACGCCGTCCACCACTTTCAGCGCGCGCTCCACCTCGCCGCCGAAATCGCTGTGGCCCGGTGTGTCGACGATGTTGATCTTCAGGCCGTGATAGTGAATCCCGGTGGTCTTGGCAAGGATAGTGATGCCCCGTTCGCGTTCGAGGTCGTTGGAGTCCATCACGCGCTCGGCCACCTGTTCGTTGCTCCGAAAAATGCCGCTCTGGTGCAGCATGGCGTCCACTAATGTGGTTTTTCCATGGTCGACGTGCGCAATGATAGCGATATTGCGGATGGTCTCGTTCTGCTTCTTTGATTTCATTCGGTACATCCATGTTCCCACGCGGACCTAGTGAGCCGCCCGCCGCCGATATTCCTCCGCAATCCAATCGGGCTCGTTCGGCTCTCCCTTCGGGGCCATGCCTTTCGTTTTGGACCACCGATGAATCCATGAAAACCCGCCAGGGCCCACATATTCTTCCGGGAGCCGGTATGCATCGTCCCGCAGCGCCTCCTCCAGCGAAACGAACCGGTATCCACGCTCCCGCATCATTGCCAGCAGGTCTGGCATCGTGTCGGCATTGAGCTGGTTGGCATGCAGCAACAGCACTTGCGGGAACTCCCGGCCCACCACTTCCACGGATCGCATTTCGAAGAACGCGATGACTGACTCCATGTACGGAACATACGCGCTCCGCACGCGCGCGGCCAGGGCCGGATCGTCTTTCATGGCGTTGACGTACACGAAGGCGAACATCCAGTCCGAATCGTCGAACGTGACCGGCGCGATCCGATAGCCGCGCTCCGCCAGGAACTTCTCCAACCCATGCTTCTTTGCCGCATCGGGACCGGCATGCAGGAACGGATGGCGGAAGTACAGTGGCCGATGTGCGAGTGCCTCAATGAGCTCCGGCTCCCCGCGCACGATGTCGGCTTCGTAATCTTCCAGCGAGACGTTGTTCAGGTCCGGATGCTTCCACGTGTGATTCCCCAACTCCGCGCCGTGATCCAGCCAGATGCGCAGAATCTTCTGCAAGCCCGCATCGCCCATCTCCTGCGCGTGGCCCGCGTTGACGAATCCAATGAGCGGCACGCCGTGCAGTTCATCCAGCAGCTTCACGGTCATTTTCCGGACCGATTCCAGATCGCGTCCGCCCGAATCGCCGCCCCGGGGCAGGTCGTCAAACGTGATCGCTACCTCGCGCGTTTGACCCCAAGCGGTCAGCGTCAGAAAAGAAAGGAGCAAAAGAAGATGCCGCATTCGTTATGCTTATGCTTGCATGCCGGAAGAACAGAGTCTGCCCGTTGTCGTGATCGTCGGCCGCCCCAACGTTGGCAAATCGACTTTGTTTAACGCCATCGTGGGTCAGCGCCGCTCCATCGTCGGCGACGAGCCTGGCATCACGCGCGACCGCATCCACGGCGAAGCCACGTACCTGGGCCGGCGCTTCGAACTCATCGACACCGGAGGAATCATCCCCAACGATGCAGAAATGATCCCGACGGAGATCCTGAAGCAGGCTCGTTACGCGCTCGATCGCGCCGCCCACATCATTTTTCTGATCGACGGGCGCACCGACATCACATCCGCGGACCGCGATCTTGCCGGCATTATTCGGAACCTGGCGAAGCCGGTCACGCTCGCCGTCAACAAGATCGACACGCAGAAACGCGAGGATCTGCTCGGTGAATTCTATTCGCTCGGGTTTCAGGACATCCTCCCCGTCTCGGCCGAACATCGGCTCGGCCTCGACGATTTGCTCGAGCGCGTCACCACCGGCTTCCCCGTCGCGGAGGCGGCCATCGAACCGCCGCGCGAGACACGCATTAAGGTCGCGATCATCGGCCGGCCGAACGTCGGCAAATCAACTTTGCTGAATGCGATTTCGGGCTCCGAGCGAGCCATCGTGTCCCCTGTCGCCGGCACCACGCGCGATTCAGTGGACGAAACCGTGCGCCAGGATGGCATCGATTACGTCTTCGTGGATACGGCCGGCATCCGCCGCAAAGGCAAGACCAAGCTGATGGCGGAGAAGCTCAGTGTGGTGATGGCCCGCCGCAATATCCGCATGGCCAATGTTGTGGTGCTGGTGGTGGATGCCAGCGAGGGGCTCGTCGCGCTCGATGCCACCATCGCCGGCTACGCGCATGAGGAAGGCCGCGCGCTCATCATCTGCGTGAACAAGTGGGACATCACCACGCTTCGCGATCAGCGCGAATACACCGCGCGCATCCGCGAAGAATTCAAATTTCTCGAGTACGCCGAGGTGGTGTTCATCTCCGCGAAGACCGGCAAAGGCGTCGACAAGCTCTTCCGCATGATTCGCGATTGTTTCGAATCTGCCTCCAAACGCATCGGCACGGGCGAGCTGAATCGTTTCGTTGCCAGCCTGGAACTCGATTCTGACTTGAAGGTCCGCTACATGACCCAGACCGGCGTTCGCCCGCCCGCGTTCGTCGTGTTCACGTCGCGCCCCGCGTCGATCCACTTCTCCACTGAGCGCTATCTGGTAAATCAGCTCCGCAGGAACTTTGGCTTCAAAGGCACGCCAATCGTGATCAAGACCCGCAAGAACCCAGGCAAAGAAAAGCGCGAACGATAGAGGTGCGCCGCTAGCGCAGCGCTTTGGTCAGCGCCGGCAGCGTGGTGACCAGTTGCACGCCGAGGACGTTATCCACCTCGGCCTCCGTGTCCCCCACCTGATACCACTCATAGCCGAACTTCACTAGCTGGTACCGGTTTGGGCGGAACCCAATGGCCGCTTCGTAGCGTGCAAGATTCGGTGCGTACTCAGCCGCCTGGCCGAAACCGCTCATGCGTTGGTAGCCAACTCGCGCCGCCGCGTAGAGCCGGGGCGTAAGGATCAACTTCGCCTCCACCCACGAGAACGTCGCGACGGGAACGGAGGTTTGGAACGAGCCGGGATAGGGGAACGTCAGCCGCTGCCACTCTGCTTTCACCTTCAAGCGTCCCTGCGCCCATTCCGCGTCGGCGCCCAGACCGGTAGCCGGTGGCCCTGAGGTGCTGACGCCCGCCGCAGCCGCGCCCGGAACTCCATTCAGCCAGCTCCCTCGAAACCCGGACACGCCGATTCGCAGTCCCTGACTGACGATGAACCCGCCGCCTTCGGTCCACTGCGCGTGCTGATCGGCGGAGACAAGCGATTGCGGATTCGCTGGAGAGCTGTTGGCAATCTGCACCCGCCCGTCGAGGCGTTTCCACCATCCCGAGATCTCGCCGCCCCACAAGCCATACAAGGTCACCGGCGAAAGACCGTAGTAGTCGGAGCTGTAGTTAAAACACAGCGCACGCACGCCCGGACACGCGCTCAGGGCTGGATAGAGCGGCAGCGCAGAAGTGAAACTCAACGGCTGATCGAGCAGCGGGTTCTGCATGTCGTCGTATTGGCGCTGGGGCGCGCCGAATGCCGTAGAGAGTTTGCCCGCTTTCACCACCCAACCCGATGTCTCCCCCTGCGACGCACGCGCCACGTATCCCTGTTCGAGTCCCACTTGCGCCCATTCTCGATCGTCGTATTCGGGATAGTAGAAAAACGGAGTCGAATAGATGTCCACGGCGGCGTACGCATACCAGTGGTCGTCCAGCCGCAGCGACGGATAGATGGCGGCGTGATAGCCGAAATATGGGTCGTCGGATTTCTCGAATGCTCCGGTGATGGTCGACGGAATCGAGATCCCTGTCTCAGCTTCCTGAGCGAACGCCGCCGAGGCCGCCACTGCGAGGAACGCTAGCGTGAGCAGGTTACGCCGTCTGCCGTTCATACTCGGGCTCCACAGTTTGCGTGTCGAGTATTCGCAAAAGAGCGTCTACGATTGCGGGATCGAATTGCGTCCCGGCGCACTCCCGTAGAATCTCGCGCACACGCCTCTCGGGCATCCGCGAACGGTACGCGCGGTCGCTGGTCATGGCATCGTAGGCGTCGGCCACATGTACGATGCGGGCCAATAGCGGCACATCTTCGCCGCGCAATCCATGCGGGTAACCGCGCCCATCCCAGTCCTCGTGGTGCAGTTCAATGATGGGCAGGTAATTGCTGAATCGGCTGACGTTTTCGAGAATCCGCTTGCCGATTTCCGGATGCTGCTTGATGAGAGCGAATTCCTCTTCGGTCAGCCGTCCCGGCTTTTGCAGTACCGCGTCGGGCACGCCGATCTTGCCAATATCGTGCAGCCTTGCGCCAATGCGCAGAATCTCGATCTGTTCGTCCGGACATTCGAGGACCAGAGCGATGCTCACCGAATACTCGCTGACGCGGTCGCTGTGGCCGGCGGTATACCGGTCGCGCGCATCCAAAGCCCGGGCCATGGTCTCGATGAATTCAAGATAGGCCGCGTCCAGATGTTCGTTCGCGTCATGGACCGCCCGCGTAGCCCGGTTTATGGCCGACGCGAGAAGCAGCACCTCCGTCGTGGAGGACTCCGCCGTGAAGCTCTGCGGCAAGCGGCCCTGCTGTTCGGTCTCGCGAAGCTGCCCGATCAACGCGTGCAAAGGCCTTACCACGGACCGTGAAATCCAGACCGAGAACAGCAAGGTAATCGCCAGCGCCGCGCATCCTATCAAAGCGAAATTGCCGGCCGCGGCTCGAGTGAATTCGCGCGTCTTTGCATCCAGTGGCTGCAGGCTGAGCAACTCATAGCCGTCGCTCGCGGCAAACTTGCGGATAGGAAGCGCCAGCCAGTGCTCCTTCGCGATCTCGACGACGCATCCTGAGGGGTCCGAACAAGACGCAAGCGTGCTGGTGGCCGGCAACGTCGTTTCGACCACGGCGCCGCTGTGGCCGCTGTCGCGCGGGAGAGTGAACTCCCGGCCGAGTATCAGGGATCCGAGATTCTCGTCGCCCTGGTTCACCGGCACCGACAGAGTCTCATAGAGATGACCGTCTACCGAGCACAGCGAGCAGCGCCCCAGGTCTCCGGCGAGTTTCGCGGTAGCCGCCACCGGCACGCCGTTCGGATTCACAAACGCGAGGAGACCCAGCCCGGTGAGCCCGGCCATCTCCGTGAGTTGTGCCTGAATCGTTCTTCGCGCCTCAATCCTGTCCTCGGCATCGGCCCGCGTCGTCCCATTGCCAATCTCGCGCGAGAGCGAGATTGCCGCTTTGAGTCCCGACGTCTCGGCAAGCGCCGACACCGTACGCATCAGATCGCGGTTTGATGCCGCAGCCTGCCGCTCCAGGTCCTCCTGGTGCTCGTAGAGCGATTGCTTCAAGGTTTCGCGGACGTGCAGGCGGATGGCCTCGCTCACCATGAAATAGCCGCCTGTGAGCGCAGCCGAGAGCGCCAGGAACGAGCACAGGAAACCGCGCGTGGTGAGCGATAGCCGCATTACTTCTCGTCCTGATCGTTGCGAACCGGAATGACGAAGTTCTCCGTCACGACGCCGGTTTCGGGCACATGAACGCGTTTCCGGAAGAAGCCGGCCGATGCGTGCCACGCGACAAGCTGATACGTTCCCGAGGGCACCCGCGCCAGCGCGAAATCCCCGTCCTCGCCGGGCCGGGCATAGAGCCGGTTGGGTACGACCACGATCGCCCCGTACATGTTCGGATGCAAATGACAATAGACCTGCACCACACCCGGTTGCTTGAACTCCACCGCTTTCGAGCGGCCCTGCGGATAATAGCCAAGATCAAAGCTCTTCGCATGTGAGAGCGAGAAGACATTGTGGAAGACCGGGTCCTGATTCGGAAAATTGACCGTGGAGCCAGCAGGAATCACCACGATTTCCGGGTCGAATTGCTGGTAATGCTGCGCCAGTGTCGCGGTAACCGGCTCCGGCGCGGGCAGCTCGCCGCCTTCCAGCCAGACCACTACACGGCTGAGCTCATCCACCGAACGATCAGCCTGCTTCGCTTCCGCCGTGAACCGTTCCGCATCGTACGCAGGCAGGCTAACCCGTCTGTGGGTCAGGCTTTTCGTGATGGTGATGTGCCCCGTCAGGTCGGCGGCACAAGCCAGGCCGGCAACCAACCAGACCAGAAGCGTCCTGGTTCTCGACACTCTTCGGTTATCGGCAGGGCGTGGAAGAGACTGTAGAGTTGTCGAAGTCGTCGGTCACGCGTACCGCCACCACGTCCCCCGCCAAACAGCCTGCCGGGATGTCGTAGTCCTCATCCAGATTGTCGGAAAGTCCGCCAATTGGCGCCGCCACTTTCCATTCGCCGCCATTAACCGAAAACTCCGCGCGGCTAATATCGGTTCGCGCATCTTTCGCGTGCCAGCGGATGTGTCCGGCGGTGGCGGTGAGACCGCTGATTGCCGGCGGCGTATTGTCGATGAGGAACGGATCGCTCACCAGCGTCGACGTGAGCGCCTCAGCTTCGGGATTCCCGGGCTCATCCGACGCCGTGACCCGCAATTCGTATTCGCCATCAGGGAAGGCAGTACTATCGATGTCGATGTACTTGTCGCGCACCTTGTCCCTGAGCAGCAACCACTTCTGGTCATGGAGGCCGCGGATTTCCACACGATAGATGAGCGAATCGCCATTCTCGTCGGTGGCGGCCCAGCGCGCGCCAATGACTCCTTTGCTGTACGTCAGGGTCTGCGGCGTGCTGGCCGGTTCCATTACCGGCCCCGCCGATTCCTGGCGATGCGCTCCCAACGCCGGCAGCGTGATGGTGGCGGGCGAGGGCGAAGAAGACGGAGCCAAAGAAGGTGCGGGGAAGCGGTAATTCGGAGGGGCGATTTCAATCTCTTCCAGAGTGGGAGCGACATTCTTCGGCAGGTATGCCAAATCGACTTCCGATATGTTGCCTGCGTCGGTGAATTGCAATCGATATTGAATGAACCGCGCGGCGGGCGAAGGCACGTTGCCATTGCTGCAGGACGAGCAACCCGGATCTGGTTCCAGACTCACCGGGGCCCACCCGCTCCAGTTATTCGTGGTGCGGTTGATGTTGCCGCTCCGCGTGGATGCTGTCAGCCCTGTTTTTACGCCATCCGTGGATAACCGGCCCCAGCGCGAGAACTGGACCGCATCAAAGACATCACTCTCGTACGTGCCGGATTTGGCGAGGCCCGGCCCAATGCGATAAACCTTTCCGATATTGCCGGTTGCGGCGTACAGGGTCCCGTTGGGACCGGGGGCGAATGCGGTTATCTGAGTGGGCGGGACATCCAGGAGCGTTGTGCTGAGAACGTCGCTGTCGACGCGGTAAACGCGGCCGGAATTGCCCGTGCCGAGAAGCGGCAGCCCATTGGAATCGAAGGCGATTGTGTAGACCAACGCCTGCGGGCTGGACCACACCCGATGGGGCGAGCCATCGGCCTCGATCCGATAGACCTCCGAACCACCCGCCAGTGTCGGCGGACCCAGAGCCGCGCCGGATGATGACGCCGCCGGCCTTCCAACTGCCTGACCGGCACCCGCGGGTGGCGCGGCTGCGGGCGTGGACGGAGGCGTTACGGGCACGGTGGGCAACTTGGTGCCATTTCCTGCGGCATAAATGACTCCGCTGGGCGAAACGGCCAGAGCGGTGATTTCTTTTCTCGCCGCCTGGTACAAAACGAACCCATTTCCCGATGGCGAAACGCGCAGGATCAAGCCGGACGGGTCCGTCCCGATCAGGATATTGTCGTCCCGGTCGATGGCGAGCGACCGCGCATGGGTGTCCTGGGTGTTGAAGAACGCCGAGCTTTTCCCGTCGGGTGCAACGCGATAGACCTCGCCCTGGTCGCCGGTGGCCACGAAAAGATTGCCGTGACTGTCAAACGCCATGGCCCAGATATAGCGGGTCTTCGGGTTGAAGAACTCAACGGCCTTGCCGTCGCGGGCGATGCGATAGACCTTACCATCGGGATTGCTCGCGGCAAATACCTCATCGTGCCCGTTGATGGCGATAGCATGGACTTCCAGCCCAGGCACCGACGCGAGTACACGAGTCTTGCCGTTCGCCGAAATCTCGAAAACCTTCGCGGTGTCGCTGCCCGAGCTGCTGCCGCCGGTGTAAAGGTTGCCTTTCGAATCGCGTGCAATGGCCCACAAGTAGGGCACCGAAGAATCGTAGATTTCGGTGACCTCAGGCGCAAGGGAGAGGCGGCCGTCGCTACGCAGCGAGACGTTCTCGCGCGTTCCCCTTTCGAAATCCGCTTCGCCAGTTTCCTGCCAATACTTGGTCTCGACGGCGAGACACGGCAGCGTCAGGGCCAGCGCCAGCGCGGCCGGAACAACAAAGATTGTTTTCATCAAAGAACTACTTTACCTGGATGCGCAGAGCGTAACTTCCGTCCACCACGAGATCGAACGGAATGCTGCCCTGCTCCACCACGTTCTCGGCGGAACTCACCAGGCGGCGGCTGGCCGTGCGGCCGGTCTGCATCACATTCATGATCGACGGCGGCAGGCTGGGCATGGTTTTGTCCTCGTAGAACACGGTGGGGCCGGCTTCGAGCAGAGAGACATACAAGCGGTCGTTCCGCCGCTCCTGATTGATCAGCGAAACGGTCTGCGGGATGTCCATGTGTTCATCGGACATGGCCGCATTGCTCTGCATGTGATTCAGCGTGTCGGCATCGCTGAACAAGATGGTGTGCGGGCCGCGCGGCAGATTCGCCGGAATCTTCACGGTGAATTCGCGCTCGATGCGGTCGCCGCGATAGGGCTGCACGAACACCTTCACGGGCACTTCGGAACCCGGTTCCACTTCGCTGTTCGGAACCCAGGCGTTCTGGATCTCGGCGATTCGCCGGTCAGGCAGCAAGTCAAGCGTCACGTTCACGCTGCGGAGCTTCGGCATCTGCACGGGATTCAGGAACAGGCGGGTGAACTTCTCGCCCCACCATCCGGCCAGTTGCATGGGCGCGGGAACCGGCAGTTCGCTGGGCGCCAGCATGGTATTGAGCTTGATATTCGGCTCGCCCTCCAGTTCCACCTGTCCGGAGAGACGATAAGTGGCCTCGTCGGCGAATTCGTTCAGGCTGGACACCGCGTTGAACAGCGTCACCATCATCAGGTACGGCGTCCACTTCTGCTGCACGAAGACGGAGAACTTCAGATCCTTTTCCGAGCGCATGGAGTTGCTCTCGTCGAACGAGCGGACCTTCAGATCGACGGGAACCATTTCGGCCGCCGCGCCGAGTTCGCCCATGATGGCGCTATGACGATCCTGCCGCAGCGCGCCCTCGATTTCGGTGGCATTGCCGATCTTATTCGGCTGGAAAGCGGAGGCCAGCGTCATGACAACATCGCTCTTCGCCATGGGCATGTCGACCGGACCCAGATTGAAAATGGAATGCCCGCAGGCGAGCACGTGCTGTCCGTCGTTATAGGTCACCGTGCACATGCCGGTGATGCTCATGTCGCCGGAGACAAGCACGGCGGAAACGGCATCACCGGGTTTGAGGGATGTCTTCCAGTCCGCTGCCGGTTTGGCGTCGCGCAAAGTACTTGTGGTTCCGCCGCCAGCCACCGTGGTGAACCCGGCCTGCTGAAACCCGGATCCGAACTGCGTCAGAGCATCCGCGCCGAACCCTGCGAAGGCCAACGGCGTTTCGATGGGCACCATTTGCGGAAACACGCCCACCGACGCATCGGTGCGGTCACGATTCTGCTTCCCGGGAGTGCGCGCCTCGGAGGGCCGCGAATCGTCGTATTGGTTGACTTCGAGCATCAGCTCGATCGGCGTGATGCCGCAGATGGCGTCCGGCGAGAAGACACTCAGCCGCAGCGAGACCGCGCCAATCAACTTGCCGTCTACGTACACCGGGCTGCCGCTCATGCCCCCGGCGACGTTGGTGCGTATCGCCTGGCCGCCCATTTTCCCCAAAATGATGTCCTGGTGCGGCCCCCAGAGGTTCTTCTCGATGCCCAGAATTTCAACGGGCACCGCCTCGGGCTGGGTACCGGAGAACACCGTCCAGGCCACGCCCTTCATGCCGGGGCGTACTTCGGCCTCTCTCATAATGATTGGTTTGCCGATGCCCGGCCGAACGGGGGTGGGGGTGGCTGGGGCCGCGATTACGGCCGCTGCGAACGACGACACCGCGCATAAAAGCACGGCAATTCGGTTAACCATTGGGCACATCCTCGGAACGATACACTTCTCCGCGGGAACTTCCGCTCACGGTGTCCCGCTATTATATCGGCTTTTTGGCGTCTTGCATTATTGGATGCGCACTGAAGGGGTTATGGTTGCGGGGAAGTGGGATGGAGCGTTAGTCCCGACCGGACTGGCTACCCGATGGCGCATTTGCGGGCGTGGAGGGTGCCGAGGGAGCGGGAGCCGTCGGCGCAGGGGCCGGTACGCCGGAACCCCCTTGCGGAGGAGAGCTGTTCAAGGCCTGCGCGGGCTGATATCCTTCACGGAGAGGTTGGTAGCCTCTGTTCTCGGTTTGTTGGTTTGGCGGGGGGTTGCTTCGAGGCATCTCATTACTCCTCTATCCATTCTACTCGAAGAATTCCACGGCGCGAATCTCGTCCTTCATGATGATGATCCCGCGTGAACGCTCAACCGGATTCAGAAAACGGCCTCGCTCGTCGAGAACCCAGACTGCCTCGAGGTAGATCTGCTCGTCCGCCGGGTCGGAGGAGGCGAAGGATTCGACGTCGAAGCGACCGCCGATTTTTTGGCCGTTCTGAAGGTGAACAATTACCCAGAACGGTTGACGCTTCCCGAAGACGTAGTCCCACGGCTTCCGTATCGGGTGTACGAGATGCCTGGCGACCGGCCGCCAGGATGAAAGCTTCAAGAACGCGAACGGCCAAAGGGCAGGGACGATGACCATGATTAGGGCAATCGATAGGGCATAGACGACGAAATGTCTGTGATAAAAATCATCCGACTGGATGAGGGCTATCAGCCAAAACAATGCCGCGAAGTTCAAAGTGCTGTAGCTGATCGCTTCAAACAGGGACTTTGAAGCGTCTCGGGGCTCTCCGGGAACCATAAGGTCATAAACCTTCATCGAAACAAACCCGGGAAGAACGAAGACGAGAAATAAAGCGAGCTTATCGGCGTTCCAGATATCCATACTAAGTGCCTAATGCTCTTTCCGCGTTAGATGGGACGACATTCGTCCTCGCACAAACCCAGATCAGCCCCGATCTCGGGCATCGCTAAGATGCTCCTAATTGCCCGCCCACCCTTTCCAGAAATCCAGCCTGACCCTTCAGGATCTTCCGGCGAGCGTCGTCTATGGTGAACCACTCGCCGCGATCGATCTCGGGAAACTCCTGAATCCGGCCGGAGCCTTTGGGCCACTCCATCGAGAACAGGTTGCTGCTGATTGCCGCCGGGTCGCAATCGCCCTTGAATGCCCACGCGGTGACCAGCTTGCCGCCGGGTTGCCGCAACTCTCCCAGCGGAATGAACTCGCCCTTCGGCGCGATCCCGGTTTCCTCCTCGAATTCGCGAAGAGCGGCCGCGAACGGGGCTTCGTCCTCCCGATACTCGCCCTTCGGGATCGACCAGGCGCCGAGATCCTTCTTTGTCCAGAACGGGCCGCCTGGGTGGACCAGCAGCACTTCGACTCCGCCGGCCCTTCGCCGGAACATGAGAAGCCCCGCACTCCGCTTCACCTTGTTAGCTTCGCAAATTGCCGCGTGAACGGCTCTTGAACCTAAGCGTGTAAAGCGCGTATAATCGCCCCACGCGTCGGGAGGAGACGTGAAAGGTATCTGCGGTCGAAGGCCCATGGCTCCCGGGAAAATCCAATGACTCGGTTCTATCTCACGGACCTGACGGTATTCGTGCTCGTCTGCGTCTGCGCCCCATGTGCCACTGCAGGAATCACAACGGGCGCCACGGCCACGTGGACCGGCGGCGGGGGCGACATGAGCTGGGCCAATTGGCAGAACTGGAACTGGGATAAAGATGATTGCAACGAGAATCACGTCGTGCCCGGCACGATCACCGATCCGACGAGCGACTGCTACAACCCGGCGGTCAACATTCCGGATGGCCTGGGCACGGTGAATCAGGACGCGGATTTGATGGGGTACATCACTGACTTCACACTGGGCTCCAACGATGTGCTGAACGGCTTTATGAGCTCTATCGGCAATGTGACAATCGCAGGCGGAGCAATTGTCAACGGCGGGGTGTCGGCCAGCCAGACAACGGAACCGGGATCAGTACCGGGAACGCTGACGAACAAAGGCACGATCAATCTCACCGGCGGAGGCGTGGGCGGCTGCACCATTGTGAATTCCGGAACGATCATAGGCTACGGGTCGGTGTTCACTCCATTTAATACGTCGCAGTGCGGAAACACGGGGACGACCGTCACGGCAACCAATACAAACACGATCGAGGCGAGCGGCGGCAACCTCCTGTTCGCCGGAACCTGGAACAACGCGGGGGGAACGATCAAGATCGACGCCGGTGCAACACTGCAGGCTAACGGCACTATTACCGGCGGCAGCCTGACCAACAAAGGCGGCGGGCTCGTGGGCGGTTATCTTACGCTCGCGGGGGTAGTTACCGGTTCCTCGCTGACCTTCGATGGCGGCGCCGACGTTAATGTAACGGGCACGCTCAACAACAGCGGCGTACTCACCGTGGGAGTGACGGCCGGTGTATGCGAGTTGAGCGTCAACGGCGGAGGGGTCCTGAACGCGGGCACCACGACCCTGGGAGTTCAGAACGGTGTCACGGGAGAATTACTCGTCGATGGAAATGGGACAGCCAATATATCGGGGGTTCTGACGGTCGGCGACTCCGGATACGGCGTACTGTCGATTGATGAAGGCTCCGCCGTTGCAGGGACCATCAATCTGGGATTCGAGGCGGCGGGGGCCGGAGAGCTCGATCTGGGCGGTTCCGACGGCTCCGGGAAGTTGAAATACAGTTCCCTGCAGGCACCCGCCAGGAGCGGAGGTCCGTCAGGGCTCCCCGGCCACATCCTGATATACCAGGGTTCGACCCTGACGGGGACCGGCGTCCCTGGCTCATCGGGGCCTGACGATTCCATCGGGACGAACGTCACGTTGGACGGCACCTGGAACGTCGGAAATGGCCTTGTCGTGAATGCGGGCACATTCTCGATCTATGCCGGGGGCGCGCTCAAGGTAACCTGCCCTGGTTGCGGGGCACCGGGGTTTGGCACGGGATTTGGAGGCGGAGCTCTGCAGTTGACCGGCAGCGCGACACTCATTGCCGACGGCAGCGGGGCCACAATCTCTACTCCTGGCCTGAACGTCAACAGTCCTTCGGTGCTGACCGTGCGCTACGGAGCTGCGGCGAACCTCGGGATACTCCTGACGAACTCCGCGGTAACAGTCAATGGCACCGGTTCGAGCGGCGATGGTACACAAATCACCGCGCAGACCACCGTTTACGGCGGGTCGCTGACCGTTGAAAACGACGCTGCCTTGAACGCAAGCTCGCTCACAATCAACGGCTCCAGCGCGCATTTGTTTACTGAGAGCGACGGTACGGTTTCCTCCAACATCGTGAGGGTCACTTCCGGCAGCGCCGACATCCAGCCGACGACGACATTGAACATGACCGGGAGCCCCGGGAATCTGCCACTGATCTCCATCGGCGATGGCACGTCTCCGGCCATTCTGTCCATCGGGGGCGCGCTGAACGATGCGACGACCATCAACGTTTTTCAAAACGGCACGCTGCAAATCGCGAATGGCGCCTCGGTGACGCTTCCGGGGCTGAATCCGAGGGTCTCGCTGCCGGGCGGAACGGTCGACGTGACCCAGGGTCAGCTCATAATCGGTAATGCTGTCTCAGCCGGTCAGGACTGGGTAACCGTAGGGCTTCTGGGAACGCTCAGCGGCGGCAACATTTGTCAGGCCCCTTCGGCTAGCAATCCGAATCCCGGATGCGTTCCCAATACGCTGGTCGGCGGCCCCGGACACGTGAAGGATAACGTCTCCAATCGGGGCGGAACAGTCTCCGTCACCGATCCCACAGCGCTCGACCTCTCCGGGAATTACACGCAGACCAGTGGCACGCTCGATCTGGAGATCGATGGGACTCAGGCGGGTCAGTACGATCAGCTCATTGCGGGCGGCTCGATTCAGATTACCGGCGGGACCGTCGAGTTCGACTTCGGCAACGGCTTTGCACCGGCGGCGGGCAACGCTTTCAATCTGCTTTCCGGCACTGGCGGCGTGACCGTCAGCGGAACAAGCTTCACAACCACCGGCCTGGCGAACGGTTTCAGCTACACGACAAACGGCACCGCGGACCAGTTCGACCTCACTGCGCAGAACGCAGCCACCGCGACGACGATCCCAACACCGCCACCCACATCCACCGGAACCAGGCAGCTTTCTTCGGCGGCCGGCGGGGTGGCGGCGCTGGCGCCGGGATCGCTGGCGTCGGTCTACGCGGCATCCGGAACAATTCTGTCGACCGGGCAGCCGACTCCCTCGGGGCTGCCGCTGCAAACATCGCTGAACGGAACAGCGGTGGCGATTATGGACGCATCCGGCGCTTCGACGCCGGCTCCGCTGCTCTACGTGTCCGCCGGCCAGGTGAACTTCCTGATCCCGGACACCGTAGCGCTTGGACCGGCAACGGTGACCGTGACTTCCGGGGCTCAGCCGGTGGCCACCGGACAAGCGACCGTGACGGCGCTGGCGCCGGCGTTGTTTACGCTGAATTCCTCGAATCTCGCGGCGGCCTACGCCGAGTGCATTTCCTCGGGCGGCGCGCAGACGGTGGAGGATCCCTTCCAGGTGGTGAA
>JBEKFB010000151.1:0-10351 GCA_050013535.1 Bryobacteraceae bacterium
AACGGGACAGGCTACACCGGTGTTGCCGGAGTCAGCCCCGGCATGGTTGAGATCCCCGCCGGCGAAACGACGCTCGGGCAGAGCCGTGAGAAATTCGGCTGGGACAACGAATTCGACGAGCACGTGGTTCAGGTGCCCGCTTTTGCCATCGGCAAATACAAGGTCACCAACGCCGCTTACCTGCAATTCGTCGAAGCGGGCGCGACGCCGCCATTTTTCTGGGTGAAGCAGAATGGCGCATGGTTCCATCGCGGCATGTTCGAACTCTTTCCGCTGCCCGCCGATTGGCCGGTTTACATTACGCACGACGAGGCCGAAGCATACGCCCGTTGGCGTGGAGCGGAGTTGGCCACGGAAGCCGAGTTTCATCGCGCGGCATACGCTACGCCCGAGGGGACCGAGCGCTCTTATCCATGGGGTGATGAAGCGCCGTTTTCGGAACACGGCAATTTCGATTTCCACCGGTGGGATCCGGTGCCCGTCGCAGCCACGCCGGCCGGCGACAGCGCCTGGGGCGTTTCACAATTAGCCGGCAACGGCTGGGAGTGGACGTCGACACCGTTCGGCCCCTTTCCAGGCTTCCGCGCGTTCGACTTTTCCGCAACTGGTTCCGGCGCCGCTATTCCTATGCGTACGGAACGTTCCGGCTGGTACAAAGATGACTGCAACCGCATTGGCTTTTGAGTTTGCCACCGATGTTCGCGCAGGACTTACCGGATGCCAACAAAAGTGGCTTCCGGCGAAGTATTTCTACGACGATCTCGGCAGCGCCCTTTTTGAAGCGATCACGCTGCTGCCGGAATATGGGCTTACCCGCGCCGACGAACGTGTGGTGCGCCGGTGCGCGCGGCAGCTCCCGGACCGCTTCCAAAACGAGGTGATTATCGCCGAGCTGGGCAGTGGCAGCGGACGCAAGACACGCGGCATTCTGGAGGCTTTCCGGTTCCGTCAACCGGACGTGGAGTACTACGCGATCGACGTTTCCCGCAGCGCGCTGGAAACCTGCCGAAACGAGCTCGCGCCGCTGGCCCGTGTGACGCCGCTTGAATGCGATTACGTGCAGGGCATCCGGCATCTGGCCGCTCGCCGACGGCCGCACCAGGCGGTGCTGGTGCTGTTTCTGGGAAGCACCATCGGCAACTTCAACAACGACGACGCGCAGCGGTTTCTGTCCGATCTCGCCGCGAACCTGCAACCAGGCGACGGCCTTCTTCTGGGCGCGGATCTGGTGAAGCCGCCATCGATGCTGCTGCCTGCTTATGACGATTCTCTCGGTCTCACCGCGGCCTTTAACCTCAACATTCTGGCGCGGATGAACCGCGAACTCGGCGCTTCGTTCGATCTGCGCAGTTTTCAGCACCTCGCCATTTGGAATGATCGCGAAAGCACCATTGAGATGCACTTGTGCTCCCTGGTGGAGCAGGCGGTGCGAATCGCCGGGGCCGACTGCGTCGCGAGTTTTCGCGAGGGCGAGACCATCTGGACCGAATCGTCACGCAAGTACACGGCCCAGAGTTTGCACGACATGGCCGCCTCTGCCGGCTTCCGCGTGGACGGGGATTGGACGGATGCGGAGTGGCCGTTTGTCGAATCCCTGTGGCTGGCTGAATGAACGCGCCCGCGGCGATTGAATTCGATCACGTCAATTACGCGGTGAACGGCAGGGCCATCCTGCACGATGTCAGCCTTCGCATTGAGCCAGGCGAAACGGTGGTCTTTCTGGGCCGCAGCGGAGCCGGCAAGAGCACGGCGATGCGCATGGTCAATGGGCTCATCCAGCCGTCGGGTGGGCGCGTTCTGGTGAACGGCACGCCGACCAGCCAGCACGATCTCGTGCGGCTGAAGCGCTCCTGCGGCTACGTGATCCAGGAAATCGGGCTCTTTCCGCATCTCACAATCGCGCAGAACATCGGTTTGGTGCCGCATCTGGAAGGTTGGCCTCCCGCGAAAATCGCCGCGCGAACCGAGGAGTTGCTACATCAGGTTGGCCTCGATCCAGCCGACTACCGGCAGCGGCGGCCGCGCGAATTGTCCGGAGGACAGCGGCAGCGGGTGGCCATTGCACGTGCCCTTGCGGCCGATCCCGCCATCCTGCTGTTCGACGAACCATTCGGCGCGCTCGATCCTATCACGCGCGTCGAGATGCAACGCCAGTTTCTGCAGCTCAGCCGCGATCTGCACAAGACCGCTCTGTTCGTCACTCACGATGTTCGCGAGGCGTTGCGCCTGGCTTCACGTGTCGCGGTTTTCGATTCGGGCCGGCTTGTTCTTGTGGCAAAGCCCGATGAATTGAGACATACCACAGACACCATGGCGCGCGACCTGATGGCTGCCGCGGGAGAGCTGGACTAATGCGCACCGACATCGCCCAACAGATATTCTTCCTCACCTGGGAGCATCTGGAAATGGTCGCCCTCGCTGTCGGCATGGCCATTGCCATTGCCGTTCCCGCCGGAATCTGGATCGCCCATAACAGCACCATGCGTCCCTGGGTCACCGGTTTCGCCAACATCGTGCAGACCGTGCCCAGTCTTGCGCTGTTCGGCTTCCTGATCCCGCTCCCGTTCATCGGTGGAATCGGCACCCGGACGGCCGTGGTCGCGCTGGTGCTCTATGCACTGCTGCCGGTCCTGCGGGGCACCCTCGCTGGAATCCAAAGCATCGACGCCGGGGTTCGCGATTCCGCTCAGGCCATGGGTATGAACGCCTGGCAGCTTCTGACCATCGTGGAACTCCCTCTCGCCGCGCGGAACATTCTGGCCGGTGTCCGTATCGCCACCGTGAGCACTATTGGCACCGCCACAATCGCCGCCGCCATCGGCGCGGGCGGGCTGGGCGTTTTCATTTTCGAAGGGATCGCTTCAGTGGACACCACTCAGATCCTGGCTGGAGCGATTCCGGCGGCCCTGCTCGCACTGATTGCCGACGGTCTTCTGGGGCTGGCCGAGCGCCGGATCATTACCTGGTGATCCCGAAAAGGAGCATAATTATTGATGCAGGTGCGCCTGGAGGCGCCGCTCGCTCTGCAATGACCGCCCACCGGCTCGCATTTTTTCTCGTGTCGACCTCGGCGGTCGTTTTCGCTCAGACGATGGCCCCATCCGCTGGGAATATTCAGGACCACACGGACCATGCCACGTTTGTCTCCGGAACCGTGCGACTCGACGATGGCACACCGCCGCCCGATCCGGTGGTGATTCAGCGGGTCTGTGCGGCTATGACCCGTGACGAAGCCTGGACGGACCGCAGGGGGCATTTCAGTTTTCAGGTGGGTGGAGGCCAGTCCATGGTGGCGGACGCCAGCCTGGACTCCGGCGGCAACAGCAGGTCGGGCCGTACCGATTACCAGATCGCCGCCGGAAGCGTGCCAACCAGCGAGCTGATGACCGCGGGTTCGCTGGTCAATTGCGATCTGCGAGCGCAAATGCCGGGTTATCGTTCCGATGTTCTGCACCTCGATCGAATCGGCATGCTCGAAAGAAGCGACGTGGGCACCATCGTTCTGCATCGGATGGCCGGTGTTCAGGGTCTCACGGTGAGCGCCACCACCATGGCCGCGCCCAAAGAATCCGCCAGAGCCTACCAGGAGGGTCTGAAGGAAGCCGGAAAACAGCATTTCGATAAAGCGCGAACCGATTTCGAGAAGGCCGTCAAAGGATATCCGAACTACGCTATAGCATGGGTCGCGCTCGGCTTTGCGTGCGAACAATCCAAAGACATGTCCGCAGCCATTCATGCCTATACGGAAGCCGTGCGATCGGATGCGAAACTGCTGAAGCCGTACGAGCGCCTGGCTGTGCTGTCCGATCGCAACGAGCATTGGACGGAATCGGTGAAATACTCGGCCGAGTGGATTCGCCTGGACCCGGTGGAGTTTCCCAGCGCGTATCTGCTGAACGCGGTCGCCAACATCCATCTGAACAATCTGGAACAGGCCGAGAAGAGCGCCCGTGAAGGCTTGCGACTGGATAAAGCCGGTCATTTTCCCAGGCTTCGGTTCGTGCTCGGTTACATTATGGCCGCGCGAAAACAGCTTCGCGAAGCGGTGGCGTACTTCCAGGACTACCTGTTGATGGATCCCAACGGCAGCGATGCGGCAGCGTTACGCGGACAACTTCCCGGCCTCGAACAGGCGGCCGCCGCGGAGCGCAATCCCTGATCGCGTGAAAGTACCAGGTACGGTTCAAACTGAAAGTACCTTGTGGCTGGACCCTTGAGGGCGACAGACTGGGTTGGTAAGACCCATGGATCGCTCCGATCTCGAGCAGTGGAAACCGAAAGAAGTAGCACGCCTCCTCGCACTCGTGGAGGCAGAGCGCCGCTACTACCAGGAAATTGTAGCCGGGCTGCCCATCGGCTTGATGGTTTTGACCCCGGATCTTTCCATCGTTTCAGCGAACCTTGCTGTCCGCCGGGTCTTCGGCCTGCGCAGCGGTGACCCGTTACGCGGAAGGCTGGACGCTCTGCTGCCCTCCGAAGTACTGGATCAGGTACGCCAGGTGTTTTCGAGTAACGCGGCGCGCAATGGAGTTCTGGCGAACCTTCTCCCCGGGCACGGTGCCGGGCGGGTGCGCATAGCTATTCAGCCGATTCGAAGCTGGGATTACTCGGGCGAACAGGAAGTGCTGTTGACCATCGAAGAGATGGCCGAGCCCACCGCGGAGCTGTCCCCGCCTCAACCCGAAGTTGAACACGCCGCCGAAACCATGCCCGAACCCGGCGCGGTGGAGCTGTTGCAGAACCTCGACGCAATCGTCTGGGCAGCGACTCTTCCGGATCGCCAATTCCTTTTTGTCAGCGATGCGGCCGAACGGGTACTGGGCTGGACCGCGGCGCAGTGGACTGAGTCTCCCACGTTCCAACTCGACCGAATTCACCCCGGCGACCGCGAACGTGTGGAGCGCGAATATACCGCGGCCATGGAATCGGGCGCGCCGCTCACTCTTGAATTCCGCGTTCTTCACGCCGATGGCGGTTGGCGATGGCTCAGCGAGCGCGTTCGGACGCTGCTGGACGATGACGGCACGCCGAGGCACCTTGTTGGTTTCGCCATCGATATCACCGCGCACCGCCACGAGGAACAAGCACGCGTGCAGGCCGCGCGGGCCGACGCCCTGACACGGCTCTGCAGCCGTCTGGCACACGACATGAACAACCTGCTCATGATCGTGAACGGCTACACCGAGGAAATTGTGAATTCGTTTGCCGGCGCCAGCGCGCTACAGGCCGACCTCGCCGAAGTCCGCAATGCCGGCGAGCGCCTCTCGGCAATAGCCGACCAGTTGCTGGCGTTTACCCGCCGCAGGGCGGACGATGCCACTTCATTGGATGCCTCTCGCCTGCTGAGTGAAATCGCGGCGGCATTGAGTGGCACGATCCCGGAAGGAATCGGGCTCACCCTCTCTTCCAGTGGCGCCGTTTGGGTCCGTGCCGCTCGCGAACAGCTCATCGAAACTGTGCGCGCGTTCGTCGAGCATGCCGTGCGCACCCTCGTGGGCGCCGGTGAAATTACGCTGGCGACGGAGGCTGCCGGGGACTTCGGCGCGATCACCATCCGGTACGCTGGCGAGGTGCTGGCTCCCGAAGCTTGGCAGGCGCTGTTTGAGGGCATCCTGCCGTCGAAAGACATTCCCGCGAGCGTCGTGCAGGGAATATCGCGCGGTTGGACCTGGGTGCAGGAGTGGGGTGGCGCAATCGAAGTGGAGAGCACGCCTGGCGCGGGTACAACCGTGGCTATCCGCCTGCCCGCCGTAGAGCCGCCCGCGATGGCGCCCGAGCCTCCCCCTGCTGTAACCGTTCCCACCGAAGAGCCGCCGCCCGCTGTTGAGCCCGAACCGCAGCCAGAAACCGTACTCGTTGTCGAGGACGAAACGGGCATTCGAATCCTTGTCCGTAAAATCCTCGAACGCCAGGGCTATCGCGTGCTCGATGCTCCGCAGGCCGACGCGGCTATCCGGCTCTGCCAGGAATTCGCGGGACAGATTCAACTAGTGATCACTGACGTGATCATGCCCGAAATGGGTGGCCGCGAAATGGTGCAGAAGCTTCTGCAGATTCGCCCGGGGATTAAGGTGCTTTATGTCTCCGGCTACACCGACGACGAGGAAGTTCAGGCGGCGAACCTCGCCCGCGGCTCGGCCTTCCTGCAGAAGCCGTTCACGCTCGGCGCGCTGCTCGACAAAGTCCGCGAGGTCCTGGAAACGTAGATTTACTTCCCCGCGGCCGCCGGCATGTGGAACTGCGCCTCGTCCACCGGCACATTCGTTTCAATCTTGTCCAGCGTCATCACTATCTTGCCTGCCGCGGCGTTCTGTTCAATGCGGAATGGCAGCATGAGACCATCCACCTGCCGGTAGTCGCCGAACGTGATATTGGAGCCCACGTGCTCGCTGCTGCTCTTCACCATCAGGAAGCTCTTCTTGTCGATGTAGATGTAGTCCGCGCCGCCGTCCTTCTCCGTCACCTTCAGCTTCCACGCTGGCGAACCGCCAACGTCTTCCGCGCCATCCAGCACCACGCCGCGGCCCTTCGCCTTGTAGTCCACCAGCAGCCCGTCCATGTCGGTATGTTCGCGGAGCTCGCGGCTCCTCGCCTCAGGACCGGCTTCCGGCGCACCACTCTTCGCGAACGGATTCACTGACCAGGACGATTTGCCATCGAACGCCTGCACCAGCGTCGCACCGTTCACGTCCATTTCGAAACGCGTCAGGTTTGGCCGCTTATTGACGATTCTCACCGGGGCCTGAATCTGATCGTTGAGCTCGGCCGTGCCGCTCATGCGCATCGAATCGAGGCCTTTGATCCTGTCGATGCCACCGCGGGCTTCAATGCTCTTCGCGATGATGTCATCCACGCTCGGCGGCTTCTGATCGTCTGCCACGAGCGTCAGGAACAGTACCGGTAATGCTAACGCCGCGAGGAGCGGACTGATGCGAATCGCAACAGTTGCGCCGCCGGGCTTCCTGCTCCACCGTGTAGAAATTGACATTGCTTCCGGAACAACTCGCAAAATTTTCATAGTCTCGTCAACTCAGATTCGTGCGGTGGGCCATTCCGTATGGGCCGCTCGATTGCTCACTCTGCCTACTTCACAGGATGCAACATCCCGCGCGTCGAGTCGAGTTGCTGCTAATCGAGGACGACCCTGTCGCGGCCCAAGTGGCTCGCGACGCCCTCTCCCACTGTGACAGGATCAGCCACGTGACAGTCGCCGTTGACGGAGTACAGGCGATGCGGGTTCTGCGACAGGAATCGGAATCACCCGCCCGCGCGAGAGTGCGAAAACCGGATGCCATTCTGCTGAGCCTCAGCAGCACTCGCGGCGATGGGCATGATTTGCTCAAGAAGATCAAAGCCGACGAAAGCCTGCGGCGCATTCCGATCCTCGTGCTAAGTGGCTCGGCGGCCGACGACCTTCATAACATTTACAGTTCGCATGCCAATTGTTATATCCGAAGGCCCGCGGATCCGGAAGAGCTCGTGGATTTGGTGCGCGCCATCGAGCGGTTCTGGTTCGGAATTGTGACCCTGCCAACGCGGTGAAGACTACCGCAACAGATTTTCCAGCCGGATCTTCGTATCGGTCTTCGAATCGCGATACTTCACGATGACCGGAGTGTAAAGCGATAGGCCCCACTCCTCGCCTTTGCCACGTGGGATGGCGCGCGACCCGGCCACCACTACGGCTTCTTCGGGAATCACCAGAGGCTGGTCGTCGGTGGCCAGGTGAATGCACTCGCGGACGACATCGTAAACGGGAGTGGAGCGATTGAGAATGGTCCCGGTGCCGAGCACCGCGCGGCGCTTCACGACGGTTCCTTCGTAGACGCCGCAGTTGCCGCCCACCAGCACGTCGTCTTCGATAATCACCGGCAGCGCACCGACCGGTTCCAGCACGCCGCCGATCTGCGACGCCGCGGAAATATGGCAATTCGAGCCCACCTGCGCGCAACTGCCCACTAACGCGTGCGAATCCACCATGGTCCCGCCGCCCACCCACGCGCCCACATTGATGTACATGGGCGGCATGCAGGTGACACCGCGTCCGAGATAGCAGCCATCGCGGATGCTCGATCCGCCCGGAACGATGCGTACGCCGTTCTCTGCCGTGAGCTCCTTCACCGGCCAGGTGGACTTATCGAAGAAGGGCTGACGAGTGGGGTCGACGGACATGTCGACAATCTGACCCATGCGAAAACCGAGCAGGATGCCTTTCTTGACCCAGGCATTCACTCTCCAGCCGCTGGCAGCGGAAGCATCCGGCTCGGCTGCACGCACGCGGCCCTCATTCAGCGCCTGTTTGAAGCGCTGAAACAGTGCGAAATGTTCGTTGGTATAAGCCTCGGGCGGTGAATCGAACAGAGTTTCGATTTCAGCCTGCATGCACGCTCCGCGCAGCGAGCAGGCCCAGCTCATCGAGCACCTTCTCGATCTTCCGTTGGCTGCCTGGCAGGGGCGCTACCAACGGCAATCGCCACACCGGCTCCAGCAAGCCCATCAGCGCCATCGCGGCCTTCACCGGAATGGGGTTCGATTCGACGAAGTTGACCTCCAGCAGCGGGAAATAGCGGCGCTGGATGGCACGCGCGGCGGCGAAATCTCCGTTGAGCGAGCTGCGCACCAGTTGCGTCATCTCCGCCGGAATCTCGTTGGAGCTGACGGAAATGAGCCCGCGCCCACCCAGTGCGATTACCGGCATGGCCACCGCATCGTCCCCGCTGAGCACATCGAAACGCTCCGGCACATAGTGCACCACCGCGGCAATCTGCGCAACGTTGCCAGAGGCTTCCTTCACGCCCACGATGTTGTCGATCTCGGCGAGGCGCTTCAGCGTGAGCGGCTCCACGTTCACGCCGGTGCGGCCCTGCACGCTGTAGACGATGACCGGTAGCGAGATGGCGGAGGCGACGGCCTTGTAATGCTGGTACAAGCCTTCCTGCGTGGGTTTGTTGTAGTAGGGCGTGACAGAGAGGATGCCGTCGGCGCCCAGCGCTTCCACCTCCCTGGCGAGCTCAATCACTTCGTGAGTGTTGTAGCCGCCGGCCCCAGCCAGCACCGGTACCACCCCTTTTGCTTCTTCCAGCGTGATCTCCACCACGCGAAGATGTTCCTCGCGCGTCAGCGTGGGGTTTTCACCCGTAGTGCCGCACGGAACCAAAAAGTTGATTCCGGCTTCAATCTGGCGGCGAACGAGAGACCGCAAAGTGTTCTCATCCAACGCACCGTCTTGCGTGAAAGGAGTGACCAGTGCCGTCCCGCAACCCTTAAACATGCCTCTACCTCCCGAACAGAACCTCGCTGAACTCGAACAGACCCTTCCGGCCCATCACCCATTGTGCCGCCTTCAGCGCTCCGCGTGCGAAGCCCTCACGGCTGCGCGCGGTATGCCGAAGCGTGATGGTGTCCGCCGCCGAATCGAAGCCAATTTCATGTGTCCCCGGATGCGTGCCGGCGCGATTCGAACTCACATCGATGGCGCGTTCATAACCGGCCAGTTTCATCGTCTCCACGAGCTTGAGCAACGTGCCCGATGGCGCGTCCTTCTTGGTGTTGTGATGGATCTCCCACGCCCACGCCCCGTAGCCTTTCTCATTGGCAAGCAAACGGGCTGCCTCGGAAACCAGATGCGTGAACACGTTCACGCCGATCGAATAATTCGGACTCCAGACAGCTGCGGAATTATGAAACTCTACGACCTCACGGACGCGGTCAAGGTGTTCCAGCCATCCCGTGGTGCCAATCACAACAGGAATGCCGCGCACCGCCAGCATCTCGACATTGCTCAGTACCGCGCCGGGGACGCTGAACTCGACGGCGACATCGATATTGTCGAGCGGCTCGGGGCGATCGACATCGTAGCGAGCCCCGACATTAAACCCGTACTCCGGTGCAAGCTGCTCGATCAGCCGGCCCATCTTGCCGTAGCCGACGATGGCCAGAGCGGGCGTACGGTCAGGCATCGAAGACCTCCGGGTCAAGTTCACGGAAGAACTCGTCGTGCAGCGCCTGGACGGCCTCTTTCAGATCTGCATTGGCGACCACCAGCCCAAGGTTAAGAGCCGAGGCTCCCTGCGAAACCATACGCACATTCACCTTGCCCAGCGCATTGAACACGCGCGCGGCGATTCCCGGAGTATATCGGATATTCTCGCCGACAATGCACACGATCGCCTGGTTTTCATCGACCGTCACTTCGGCGAACTCGCTCACTTCCGCAATGATGGCGGGCAACTCCGGCGTGGGGTCGATGGTAAGCGACACGCTGACCTCCGATGTGGAGATCATGTCCACGGGCACGGCGTGGCGGTCGAAAACTTCGAAGATTCGGCGAAGGAAACCATGCGCCATGAAC
>JBEKFB010000152.1:0-9883 GCA_050013535.1 Bryobacteraceae bacterium
ATCGCTTCACACCCGGATATTCGTTCGGAAATGGCCATTCCGCTGATCGTGCAGGACCGCGTGGTGGGCGTGATGGATATGGAAAGCGAGCGCATGGGCTTCTTCACCGAAGAACATGCGCGACTGATGACGCTGCTGGCGCCGCAGATTGCTAGTTCGGTGGAAAATGCCCGGCTGTATGAAGAGCTGGGCCAGCGCGAGAAGCGGATGGAGGACGATCTCAAGGCGGCGCGCAAGCTGCAATCCGTACTGCTGCCGAAGGAAGCGCCGGAGATTCGCGGTCTGGAGATGGCGCTGAACCTGCGGCCCGCCCGCGAGATCAGCGGCGACATTTACGACTTTTTCGAACACGGCGATGAATACGCGGTGATCGCCTTCGGCGACGTGAGCGGCAAGGGTGCCGCAGCAGCGTTGTATGGCGCTCTGGTCAGCGGATTGCTTCGGTCGTTAGCGCCACGGCGCCGCGGGCCGGCCTCGCTGATGCGTGCCCTGAATGAAGTGCTGCTCGAGCGCAAGATCGACGCGCAATACGTGACGTTGACGCTGCTGCTGTGGTCGAGCCGCGACCGCCGCTTCGTGATGGCCAATGCAGGCGCGGTGCCGCCCATGATCTGCCGCGAGGGAGAAATCCTGAAGTTGCGCGTGGAGGGGGTACCGCTGGGGCTGCTGGATGAGCGCGAGTACGATGAAGTCACCTTCGACGCGCAACCCGGCGATATCATTCTGCTGTATTCGGACGGCATACAGGATCAGATCAACGATCAGGAAGAAGAGTACGGACGCACCCGGCTGGCGCGGGTGTTGAAGTCGTCGTACCATCGGACGCCGGCGGAAATCGTGGCCGCTGTCGCGAAGGATTTAGCGGCGTTTCGCGGCAGCGCACCCGATTTTGACGACCAGACCCTGATCGCGATCCGGGTGATCTAGCTTCGCATGGACGCATTCACGTGGCAGGACAATTCGCTGTGCTGTGAAGACACGCCGCTGGCGCAGATCGCTCGGTCGGCGGGCACGCCCTGCTATATCTAT
This sequence comes from Bryobacteraceae bacterium, assembly GCA_050013535.1. Lineage (GTDB taxonomy): Bacteria > Acidobacteriota > Terriglobia > Bryobacterales > Bryobacteraceae > CAWACP01. The sequence continues at coordinate 1,030 of JBEKFB010000152.1, forward strand.
TCACAGGCGGCCATTCTCGGTCGCTTCCACGAATACGACCGTGCTTTCGGCAGCGCGCCGCACAAAGTCTGCTACGCCGTAAAGGCCAACTCGAATCTCGCCGTACTTCGGCTGCTGTCGGAAGCGGGCGCTGGATTCGATATCGTGTCCGGCGGCGAGCTGTTTCGCGTTCTGAGGGCCGGCGGGGATCCGAAATCAGTGGTGTTCAGCGGTGTCGGCAAGACTGCCGGTGAGATTGAGTTCGCCCTCGAAACCGGAATTCACAGCTTCAACTGCGAATCCGAACCGGAGCTGGCGCTCATCGATGCACTGGCGTCACGGCTCGGCGTCAAGGCCCGCGTGGCCATCCGTGTCAATCCCGATGTTAATCCCGAGACGCACCCCTACATCTCCACCGGCCTGCGCGAAAACAAATTCGGCATCGACATCGCCGAAGTGTTGGATGTTTACCGTCGCACCGCGGCGCTGCCGAATCTCCGGCTCGATGGAGTGAGCTGCCACATCGGTTCGCAGATGCTCGACGCCGGGCCCACGCTCGAAGCCTTCGACCGCCTGTTGGAACTCGTGAAGCAATTGTGCGCGGCCGGAATGCCTATCCGAACGCTCGATCTGGGCGGCGGCCTCGGCATTCCTTACCGCGATGGCGAAGCTCGCCCGGCCATCGCCGGGTTCATCAGGTCGGTGTGCGAGAAGGTGGCTGGCGCCGATCTCACTCTGATGGTGGAACCCGGCCGTTCCATTGTTGGTGAGGCCGGCGTGCTGGTGACGCGCGTGCTCTATCGCAAGAACAATGCCGGCAAGCAATTCATCATCGTCGACGCCGCCATGAACGACCTGATTCGTCCCGCGCTCTATCAGGCGCATCACGAGATCGTGCCCGTGCGATCCGGCGGCACAGGCAACATTGTCGCTGACATCGTCGGACCGGTGTGCGAAAGCGCCGATTTCCTGGCGCGCGGGCGAGAGGTGCCGAACGCCCTGCCTGGCGACCTCCTCGCCATCATGACCGCTGGCGCCTATGGATTTGTCCAGTCATCCAACTACAACAGCCGGCGGCGCGCGGCCGAAGTACTGGTGGATGGCTCCTGCTGGCGGGTGGTGCGCGCACGCGAATCGTACGACGATCTGGTGCGCGGAGAGGACATTCATTAACGCGGGCACTAAACGCGGGCGTTAACACGCGCAGCCTGGGTAGCGTCCTATTCTTAACGGGCTGTTATGCTGACGAATGAACTTGCGCTTCCACGCCTCTCCCTTGAGTCGGCCCGGCCTTCGGAAGCGCGTTCCCGCGGCATGAACTTCACCACCGACGAGGATCTGGTTGTCTCCGCACAGAAGGGCGACCGCCAGGCTTTCAGCCGCCTTTACGCCGATTTCGCGCCGATGGTCCATGGCATCCTGCTGGCACGCGTGCCGCGCGATGAAGTGGATGACCTGCTGCAAGACGTCTTTCTGACCGCGATGAAGCGCCTGGGTAGCCTGCGGGACCCGCGCGCGTTCGGGGCATGGCTGGCCACCGTTACGCGCAATCGCGCTATCGATTACCATCGCGCTCCGCACGGTTCGAAACTGCCCGATCAGATTCCCGAGCCCCGGCCGGTCGAGACCGAGGCGTGGTACGTCCTGCAGGCCATTCGCAATCTGCCCGAGGCATATCACGAGACGCTGACGCTGCGCCTGGTGGAAGGCATGAACGGGCCGGAGATCGCCGCGCGCACGGGCCTGACCGAGGGATCGGTCCGTGTGAATCTGCATCGCGGCATGGCCATGCTGCGCGAGGCTCTGGCAAGGAAGGTTGTATGAGCGGCCACGACGATCTCTATTTGTGGGACAAATCGGGACCGGCGGATCCGGAGATTCAGCGGCTGGAAGCGCTGCTGGAGCCTTATCGATGCGGGAGCCTGGTACCGCTTCCGCTACCTGCGCGCATCCCGATGCTTCCGGCTTGGCTGGCCTATGGCGCAGCGGCAGCCGTCGTTGTCGTCGCCGTTGCCTGGTTTGTAATGCGCGGCGTTTCCGCCGATACGTGGACCGTCGCTGTGCTCTCCGGCGATGCGCGCGTAGCGGACGTTCCCGTTGCCGGTTCGGCCCGATTGCGCGCCGGGCAGGTCTTCGAGACGGGAGCGGCAGGACAGGCCAGTATCCGAATGGCCCGCATCGGCAGGCTCGACGTGGAACCCAACACGCAGTTGCGGCTGGTGGTATCGGGACGCAATCAGCAACGCATCAGCCTGCTCCACGGCACCATTCACGCGCACGTGTCGTCACCGCCGCGGGTCTTCATCGTGGATACGCCTTCAGCGGTTGCGACGGACCTCGGCTGCGCCTACACACTCCACGTCGATCCAGGCGGCGACGGCGTCCTGCGGGTGACGCACGGATGGATCGAGTTCAACTGGAAAGGACGCGATTCGCTGGTGCCCACCGGCGCGATGGCGTTGACGCGAGCCGGATTGGGACCGGGCACGCCATTCTTCGAGGATTCGACAGGAGAGTTCCGGCAGGCGCTGTTGGCTTATGATTTTCCCCCGAATGCGCAGTCCCGATCCCGTGCATTGGCCGCGGTGCTGAACTCTGCGAACGCACACGACGCAGTGAGCCTGTTGAACCTGGTTCGCAACTCGCCACCCACCGACCGCCCTGCCGTTTACGACACGTTGGCGAAGCTCATACCCCCTCCCGCGGGCGCGAATCGCGATGCCGCCATCGCAGGAGATTCACATGCGCTCGACCCGTGGTGGCCGGCCGTGGGAATCGGGCGGGCACCGGGGCGGTAGGACGAGCCGTTACGGCGCAGGCTGTGTGTCTTCGGCGAGCATCCTGATCGCCAGGTTGCGAAGATCGTTCAAAAGATTCGAGGCATGCCCGACCGGACAGCCGCGAATTGCCCAGCTTTCGGCGGCCGTGAGAAATTCCGCAGCGAGTGGATGATCCACGAATCGCGCTTTCGGTGAAGCGTCGGCGCTGGGTTCGTCATCCCCGACTTCCTCGTAATCCTCAAGGATGCTGTTACAAACGGCGATGCACTCATCACAGATGTGGGCGCGAGGAGGGTCGCTTGTCGCTGACGCGATGAGCTTCCCGACGGTGTTCTGGGCCTTGTTACAGAAGGAACAACGTAACGCTCCACTCATGAGAGTCCCCCCTATAATGCCGCTACCCTCCGCTGGACCAGCAGGAACCAGAGGCCCAGCAGTGAGAGCAGCACGCCATTCACCGCCAGCACCGCCGGTGCGCTGAATCGCACCGACAACAGGCCCACCGCCAGACTGCCGAAGGGCATGCCGCCGCGGAAGGCCACATTGTAGACACTCATCACTCGGCCGCGCATATCGTTCGGTGTGATTAATTGCACCAACGAACTGATGCTCGCAAACACGCCCATCAGCACACCGCCGGACAGGAACAACAGGAACGCGCTCAGCCGAAGATCCTTCGACAGTGAGAAGCCCAGCATCAGCACACCGAGTACAACGAGCAGGAGCAGCGCGATACGGCCGCGGTTTTTCAACTTGTCCATAGTCGCCACCGCCAGCGCGCCCAGCACCGACCCCGCACCCGACGAGCACAGCAGAATGGTGAACACGCCCGGTCCGGCATGGAACACGTCCTTTGCGAACACCGGCAGGAACACGATGAGCGGGAAGCAAAGCATGGTCATCAGAAAAGCCAGCGCGATCAGGCCGACCATGCCTTCCCGGCCACGGATGAAGTGAATGCCCTGCTTCACGCTGGTCATGAGCGAATCGCCCGTGGGTTTCGGCATGAAGCGCGTTTGCACCATGTAAAGCGAGATAATCACCGCGACGAAGGACAGCCCATTGAGCCCGAAACACCACGTGGCATTGAGTTGCTTCAGTGCGATGCCGCCCAGCATGGGACCGATCACGCGCGCCAGATTAAATTGGATCGAATTCAGCGCAATTGCGTTCGGCAAATCTTCAGATTTCACCAAACTGGGAATTAAAGCCGAATACGCCGGACCTCCAAATGACTGTGCAAGGCCCACCACGAACGACAGCGACAGGATCTGCCACACCTGGATGTAGCCGAGTGCATAAACCACAGCAAGGGTGAAGGCACAAGTCATCTGAATGTACTGCGAACCTAGCAGCAGGTAGCGGCGTTCAATGCGGTCGGCCACCGCGCCGCCCACCAACGAGAACATGAAAATCGGAATCTGGCCGAGAAACGAATCGAGCCCGAGGAAGAAGCTGGACTTTGAAAGATAGAACACCAGCCACGACTGCGCGACAATCTGCATGAACGTGCCCACACTGGATGTGCATGAGCCGAAAAACATCACACGGAAATCGCGGTACCGGAACGCCTTGAAAGTCCGCTGGAACAATAGGTCGCCCTTCAGGGGAGCGGGGTTGGCCGTTGGATCAGGTGCAGGTAATTGCCATCGGCGTCGGTGAAGAACACCAGACGGTTCCCCTGGTTTTCATACGGCTCCGTCAGGAAGTTTGTTCCCTGCCGCTTCAGGTGCTCGTAGCTGGCGTCAAAATCGTCCACCGCGATGGCGAGATGCCGAATCCCCGGTTCCTTCAATGTCCCTGGCCGTGCGTCGCCTTCCGATGGGATGATCTCCAGCATGGAGCCGTTCGGAGCGCGCACGAAGAAATTGCCTGCGTACTCGAAGTTAATTCGGAAGCCGAGGTTCTCGACGTACCAATCCGCCAGAAGCCGCGGCTTCGGCGAGGCGATGGCGGTATGTTCCAATCCCAGAAACATGTGGTGTTAAGACGTGATTGTAGCAAAGGGGTTTGGAGATCACTTATTCGAGGCCGTGTTTACAACGACGCGGGAAGGCCGGTTTTCAACCAGCCGATCATTTCAGCGCGGCCATGATGAGCGGCCAGTGTACGCATTTGTTCGGAGACCTCGCGATCGCCAGCGAGCCACGCGGCTAATCCTTCGCGAAACCAAACGGGCACTTCCGGACGGGTATTGGCTTCGAGCACGAAGTGCAGCATTTCATGGAGGAGAGTCTGAGCCGCAGGGTTGGGCTGAAGGCGGATTACTCGGCCGCGTTCATCGCCTGCAATGCTGCCCGGCTCGGCGGTGGCATTGCGGAATGCGGTAACGTTGGGATAGACGCGAATCAGTGGCGTCAGGCGCGCATGCATTCCCGTGATGCTTTCGGCCTTACGGAGCGCTGCATCCGCGATTGGCACCAGTGGTTGATCGCGGCCGGGATCGGCAGTCCACAACTCCACCCGCTCCCCATTAATTCTCCGCCAGGCAAAATCCTGAGCGGAGACGCCGACGCTGGTGCCCGGATAATAGAACGCGAGAATGTCACGATAGCTTCGGCCTTCGAAGGCCATCACGCCAGCGCCCTTTTGGCAGAGGCCGACCCCGTGTCCGCTTCCGTAGCCGCGAAAGATGAACTTATCGCCTTCGCGCCGGACATCGAACAGTGTGCTTCTTAGGCTGTCCCATCCCAATGACCGATCAATGGCGAAGCGCAGGCTGGTGGCCGCAATCCGCACTTCCGCGCCACCACCACGCAGAACAATCTCGCGCGCCCGGCCGGATTCGGTTCGCGCGGATACCTCAATATCACTGATCTGATCCGGCGCACGCAGGCCGGCTTTTTCCAGCGCGCCTTGAAGCGCCACCGGTGATGTCGTGAACTGCCATCCCGAGCGGCCGTGGCGAACGCAGAACGAGTCCTTCACCGAGATGAGATACGAATGAGCCTGATCGGGCCAGACATTGGCGGCAGCTTCCGCCGTCCCTGCGCAGTCCTGCGAATAATACGCATACGCGGGTGCACCTTCATGCCACAAGAGCTGGCCGGCGGTTTCATGCGCGGCCTGTACCAGCCGTGCATTCACTGCGTCCGGCCGCAACCGTTGGCAGTGCGTCGTATCGCAGAGGTCGAAACCTTCGGAGCGGTGACGGCCCCGGAATCTTACGGCGTAAGTTCGCACCGCAACGGCCATGGCTTTGAGCGCTTCCGGGGACCGCAGATCGCCGCCCTCGCCCGCCAGTGCGGCAGCCACGTACTCTTCCATCGTCATGTACGCGCGCAAAGGCGGCATTCCGCGCCGTTGCTCGCCAACCCATACGCCACCGGGAGCGACAATCTCCTTCGCTATGGGCGCCGCGTCGCCTCCACCTGAAGCGCCGGGCACCACCACCACAACGGCCACATCGCGCGTGAACCCGGCGAACCATGCGCGGCCCCCGGCTGTCCCTGTTTTGCCGGACAATCCGCAGTTGCCGGCAAGTTGCGCGGTGCCGTACTGAACAGCGGATCGCAGCCCCTGCTTCACCACATCGGGAGCGGTGTCCGCCAGCCGGGCGTAGGCACGAGCGAGCTCCAGCGGTGTCACCTGCACATCCGCTTCACCCAGCGCCTGCATGCGAATCCGGTCGGGGCCAACGGCGGGCGTCACGTTACTGAATCCGTGCGCGCGCAGGAATGCAGCCAGTTCGCCATCGTGCAATCGCAAGGCGAAACGGGCGACGAAGTTGTTGCATGAATAAGCGAGAGCAGTTTCCGCGGTCATGGGCGTGTTCATCGGTGGATGGGTGCACGCGAAATCGTGATCAGCGATATTCAGCGAGTGCGGACAAACCAGCGAGTCGCTTGCGCTCAGGCGATGCAGGTCCAGCAGCGCCCAAATTACGAAAGGCTTCAGCGTGGAACCCGGCAGAGCGGCGGTATGCTCGGCATGCGAGAGATTCTGAGCGGCGAGAATGTGTCCGGTAGATCGGTCGACAACGATCGCCGTGCCGGAGTTTCCCTTCATCGCGGCGGCGACACCCGCGTTCCAGCCCGTGACTGGTGAAACGCCATCGTTCGTGGCAGCCGCAAGGGGCATCCACAGCACGGCCGTTACAATGTAGTTTCGGAAGCGCCCCACGGCGGTTCATTCTATCAACCATGCTTTCGGATGCCCGGCTCACGCGCCGATCGTTGCTGACCGCCACCGGCGCAATCATCGCAACTCGCGCGCAGACCGGTTCCGCCGTTCCACCCGAGTTCAAGCACTACGCCGATGCGGCCACGGAAATTCCCGTCTCGCGCCTTACCGATCCGGCGCACACCAGCATGCTTCCGGCGTGGCACCTGAGCGCAGCGTTGCGACGCGGACATGCCCTACTCTACTCGAACGACCGCACGGGGCAGATGCAGGTGTACCGGATGGATTTGAAATCGGGCGAATCGCACCAGTTGACCGAAGGCGATCCGGTGAACGCATCCGCTATGACGTTGCTTCCGGGCGATCGCGAGTTCGCGTATATCGCGGGCAGATCGCTGATGGTGCAGGCGGTGAAGCCAGCGCGGCAGCGCGAGGTGTACCGCGCTCCGGACGAATCTGAGCCCACCGGCGGACTCACGGTTTCCCACGACGGTACTTTCATAGTAATCGCGGAGAGAAGCGCGTCCAAATGGCGGCTGCGCAAAGTGCTCTTGAATCGCGGCTCGACGGGCGGTGAGACGATCGTTGAATCGACCGAAGACATCCGCGATCCCATAGCGCGACCGGGCAGCAACGACGTGCTTTATGGTCAAAACGGTACCGAGCTCCGGCTGGCGCCGGGCGGCCGGCTGCTGGTGACATCCTCGGGCCCGGCTATCTGGTCGCCGGACGGTGCAAGCATTCTCTACCTGAACATCCCGGCCGATCCGGCTCAGCCCAACACGATTCGTGCATTCGACGTGGCAACAAGTAAAGATTCACTGGTATCGAACACCAGCCGTTTCGTCAGCTTCGGACGCAATGCAGACGCGAGCGTGTTTGTCGGCGCCAGTGCAAGCAAGGCCTCGCCCGCAGTGCTGCTGCTGTTGCGGTCGGTCCGGCGCGAACTAACTCTGTGCGAGCACCGCGCCAGCAATCCAGCGCTGGTGATGCCGCGATTCACCCCGAACAGCCAGCGCGTGCTCTTTCAAAGCGATAAGAATGGACACACGGCGATCTATGCGGTGAACGTGGAGCGTTTCGTCGAACAGACGGACGATTAACGGCACCAGGATTGCACATTTTCTCCTGATGCTGCGCCGAACATTTCTCGCGACTCTCAGCGCTCCCGTGCTCGGCATATACGCCCAGCAGGTGATTCGCTCCGAATCGCGCCTGGTAATCGTCCCGGTGGTGGTGCTCGATGCCAACGGTGGGTATGTCACGGATCTCGTCGCCGGCGATTTCCTTTTGCTGGACGATGGAACGCCGCGCACGGTGCGGGTGGACACGACTGATACGGGTGTCGCACCGATTTCACTCATCGTTGCGGTTCAGACAGCGGCCCTCTCCGCGGCAGTGCTTGCAAAGGTTCGCAAAGTGGGCGCGATGATCCAGCCGCTGATCACCGGGGATCGTGGCGAGGCGGCGCTGATCGGCTTCGACGAAGACCTGCGCACAGTCCAGGATTTCACCTCCGATCCCAACGCCATTGCCGACGCCTTCGAGCGTCTGGATTCAGGTTCGGCTGCGCCGAGCGGGCGCATGCTGGATGCCGTGGATCTGGCCGCGAAAATGTTTGCCGGCGGCAAGGCCAATTCGCGCCGCGTCTTGTTGATCATCTCCGAAAGCCGCGACCGCGGCAGCAAGACCAAACTTGATCGCGCTGTGGAACTGGTCCAGCAGGAAGGAATCGTCGTCTACGCCGCCACATATTCGGCTTACGCGACGCCGTTCACGGCCAAATCGAGTGATCTGCCTCCGCCCGATTTTCAGGGCGACATCATCACCGCCATGATTGAGGTGGGCCGAAACGCGAAAAAGAAAGCGTCTCAGCGTCTTGCTCTTGAAAGCGGGGGAGCGCATTTTTCATTCCTCAAACAGAGTGGGCTGGACCGCCTGATCACCGAAACCGGCGCCGACCTTCACAGCCA
>JBEKFB010000153.1:0-9872 GCA_050013535.1 Bryobacteraceae bacterium
AGAGTGAGCCCACGTTCGCCCACCATTGTGTCGAGGCCCGCGGGAAATGTCGCGATATCCGGCGCGAGTCCCGCCAGCTCAGCCGCGCGTTCGATAGACGCGCGATCGGCCCCCGCGACGCCCCATGCGATATTCTCCGCCAGGGTCGCACTGAACAGAAATGTCTCCTGCGGCACGAAGCCGATCTGCCGGCGCAGTTCTTCCGGATCGAGCGCGCGCACATCGAGGCCGTCCACGAGGACGCTGCCCGACGTGGTATCCAGCATTCGTGGGATCAGCGAAACCAGCGTGCTCTTGCCGCTGCCGGTGTGCCCAACAATCGCCACAGTGGCGCCGCCCGGAATCTCCAGGTCCACGCGCTTCAGCGCCGCGCCGGCGGGATAACTCACTCCCACACCATCGAACCGAATCTCGCCACGCAGGTTCTCCGGTAACGGCACAGGTTGAGGAGGAGCGGCAATGGCCGGCTGCTCATCCATAATCTCCATGATTCGTCCGAGCGACGCCTTGCCACGCTGCATCAGATTCACCACCCAGCCAAGCGCGATCATCGGCCAGATCAGCAGCCCCATGAACGTGTTGAACATCACGAACTGGCCGAGCGTGATGTGATGCGTCATCATACGGTAACCGCCCGCCCAGAGCACGATGAGGAACATCGCGCCCACCAGCGCCTGCAGCAGCGGATTGAACAGCGCGGATAAGCGCGCCAGCCGGATGTTCTGATCGACGTAGAGCAGGTTGAGCGATTCGAATTTCTCCAGCTCGGCTTTCTCCTGAACGTAAGCGCGCACCACGCGCACGCCCGAAAGGTTCTCCTGAACGCGACTGCTGATATCGGAGAACAGGGCCTGGATCTTCTCAAAACGGTCATGAATGCGGCGTCCGAAATACACCACAACGAAGCTGACCACAGGCGCCGGGATCAGCACCGTGACAGCGAGCACCCAATCCACCTTGACCATGATGGCGACGGAGAAGATCAGCGTGAAAACAGTTTCGGTCCAATACATAACGCCGGGGCCGAGCGCCATCCGCACAGCATTCAGGTCGTTGGTGGCGCGCGCCATGATATCGCCCACGCGGTAGCGCGAGAAGAAATTGGACGAGAGGCGAATGAGGTGCGCAAACAGATCGTTGCGCAGGTCATACTCGACGTCGCGCGACATGCCCACCAGGATCACGCGCATCCAGTACATGAAAATCCCTTTGGCGAGCGACACACCGACAAGCAGGGCAGCCAGCCGCATCAGGAGGGACAACTGGAAGCCCTTCACCAGCGAATCCACGCCCGCGCCGATTACCAACGGCAGCGCCGCTCCCATGAGGTCCTTCATGATGAGCGAGCCGAGGCCGAGAAACAGCGCGCGGCGGTATCGCCACATGTACGGCAGGACGCGGCGGTAGATCTTCGGCATCGATCGCGTTTACGCGGCAGGCCGAGGTGTGGCCGGTACGACTTCCAGTGTGGCGGCGGCACTTTCCAGACCGGGCGACGAGGCAGTGATCTTCAGCGCGCCATCCTGCTTCGCAGCCTGCACGATAGCCATGCAGAGACCATTAAACGCCTTTCGCCGGGCGCCTTTGTCGGATTCGTGGCTGCTCGGATCGCCGTTGCCCACGCCGATGAGTCTGCCGTTGCCTTCGATGTTGAAAGCTATCTCATTGTCCGCTGTGGACACGATGCGGCCCTGTCCGTCCACAACCTCCGCGGCGACCAAAGACACGTCTTCGCCATCGGCCGCGATGCGGGTACGGTCCGGCCGCAGGAGGATGCGCGCGGGAGCGCCGGTAGTCTCGCGTTTCTTCGTGAGCACCTGCTGGCCTCCCTGATACCCGCGGGCTTCAATCACTCCGGGTTCAAACTTCACCTTCCATTCGACGTGCAGGTTCTTAACGACGTCGCGCGCGCCGAGGCTACGCCCATTCAGGAACAGCTCCACGCGATCCAGATTGGTGTGGCACCACACCGCAACCTCGTCCCCTTCCTTCCAGTTCCAGTGCGGGAAGAGGTGCAGAACCGGCTTCGTGCCCCACCAAGCCTGGTAATAGTAGAAATTGTCCTTGGCGAAGCCGCAGGTGTCGAGAATGCCAAAGTGCGAGTTGATGCAGGGCCATCCGTAAGGAGTTGGCTCGCCGCGATAATCGAAGCCGGTCCACACAAACCCGCCGGCGAGAAACGGCCGCTCAGCGTAGATGGGCCACCAGCTTTCGGCCGGAAGCGCCCAGTGCGGAGCATTCACGTCGTAGGCGCTGACGTAGCCTTTCTCTTTGTCGTTGGCGTAAATGCCGCGCGTGGAAACGGTGCTGCCCACCTCCGAACCGATCATCGGCTGATCCGGGACATGCTTGTGATACGGATCGATGCCATTCTCGCTGTAGTTGAAGCCACGCACATCCATCAGGAGGGCGGCTTTCGTCCAGCCACTGAAATTCATGGCCGCGGTAACCGGGCGTGTCGGGTCCAATTGGCGCGTCAGCCGCTTCATCGTGGTTAGGATGCGTGCTCCACGCTCAGTCTCTTGCTGCGCCTCTTCGTTGCCCATGGACCAGAGCACGATGCTGGGGTGATTCCGATCGCGCCGAATCATGCGTTCCAGTTCGTTCAGGCCTTCCAGGCTCGACGACATCATCCGCGTTTCGTCCATCACCAGCATGCCCAGACGGTCGCAGGCGTCGAGCAGTTCCGGCGTCGGGGGGTTGTGGGATGTACGGTAGGCGTTCGACCCCATCTCCTTCAAGCGCTCGATGCGGTAATACTGGATGCGGTCCGGCAAGGCCGCACCCACACCCGCGTGATCCTGGTGATTGCAGGTTCCCTTCACTTCCACGTGCTGACCGTTCAGGAAGAAGCCCTGGTTGACATCGAAGTGAAGGGTGCGGATACCGAACGGAGTCTCGTAGCGGTCCAGTACGGCGCTGTCGCTTTCCACGGCGGTCAGCACTCGATACAGGTTCGGCGTATCCGGCGACCATAGCGCCGGGTTGTCCACGACGATCTGCTGATCGAATTCGAACCGGCCCCAAGGCATCACAGCGGCGGGCGTGGACCGCGCCGTTCCCACCTCTTTGCCGTTGCCATCCACGACTTGAGACACCACCTGGCAGGTGCGCGGAGCATCGCCGTCGTTGTTCACTTCAGTCGAGATTCGAACCGTGGCGGCTGCACCCTGAACCTCCGCGCGAGCGTAAGTGCCCCAATGCGCCACGTGCACCGGGTTCGTTTTCGTCAGCCAGACGTGGCGGTATATGCCGGCGCCCTCGTAGAACCATCCTTCGTTGATTGTTGCGTCGGCCCGGACCACCAGCACATTCTTGTCGCCATAGTTGAGGAAATCGGTGACGTCGAGATGGAAGGGAGCATAGCCGCTGAGGCTCCGGCCCAGGTAATATCCGTTGAGAGCGACGACGCAATCACGGAAGACACCGTCGAACTCGATGGCGATGCGCCGTCCGGCGTCCTCGGCCGGGATGTCAAAAATGCGCCGGTACCAGCCGACACTCGTCGCCGGATACTTACGTCCCAGCGGCTTGCAGCCGTGTGAGTAGAGGTCCTGATCATCCACGAAAGGCAGGTCGACGGCCCAGTCGTGCGGGAGATCGACTTTTTTCCAGGCGCTGTCGTCATACTTGATATTGGCTGGCGGAAACAGGAAGCCGGACTTGGCGAAGGTCTCGCCCTTGCCGCCGCCGTACCCGAAATCGCGGGCGGGGTCCTCGGCATGGCCGAGGCTGAAGCGCCAGCCGGAATCGAGGAGCAGTCGTTCCCGGGGCGAGGAGCCCGGGCCGGCATCCGGTGTGGCGGGGGCGGCGGAGGCAACTCCGGCGGACAGTGCGGTGCTCGCGGATACCGCAACGCCGCTCTTGAGCAGATCTCGTCGTGTCATGGTGATGTCCGAAACCACGATGGTATCGCAACGGAAGTAGAATGACAGGGTCCATCCCATGCACGTGATCGCTGACGTTTGCATCATCCCGATTGGCATCGGCGTTTCGGTATCGCGCGAGGTCGCCGCCTGCGAGCGGGTATTCGCCGAAGCCGGCCTCACCACGAAGCTGCACGCGTATGGCACCAACGTGGAAGGCGAGTGGGACGCCGTCTTCGCGGCAGTGAAGCGCTGTCATGAAGTGCTGCATGAAGCGGGCGTGCCGCGCATCTCCACCAGCATGCGCTTCGGCACCCGGACCGACCGCGCCCAATCCATGGACGACAAGGTCCGCAGCGTGGAAACGAAACTGAGCCACGAATGAACTCCGCCCCCAATCGCCGATAATGGGACTCATACCGCCTCTCGTCCAGACTCAAGCGACCGAAAGCCGCGCCGGAAAACTGCTGCGGGAGATTTTCGAATCCGGCCGCCCGCTCACCTACGTCCGATCCACCGAGGAAGAGCGCGTAGCGCGGGTGCTGCGCGAAGTGAGCCTGCGCATGGACGCGTCCGCGCCTCCGCCGGTTTGGACCTGGAGCCTTACCGAGGGACTGCGGCGCGACGACGGCGACGCAATGGCCGGCGCGCACGATCCCCGCGTCGCCCTGGACTTCATCGACGAATACGCGCAACCGGCAATCTTCCACCTCAAGGATTTTCACGAGCCGTTGCGCGATTCATCGGAGATTCGCCGCCGCCTTCGCGACCTGTACACGAACTGTCTGGATAGGCGGAAGTTCATCGTGGTCAGTTCCGCGGTGCGCGCCATCCCGGAGGAACTCGACCGCAGCTTTCTGTATGTTGAGCTGCGCACGCCCGATGTGATCGAGCTCGCGGAGTTTCTGCGCGACGAAGGCGTCGACGCCGATGAAGGCATGCGGCAGCGGTTCGCGCGGGCGCTGCAGGGCCTTACTCTCGACGAAGCCCGCTATGCGCTCCGCCGGGCACAGGTGGGCAGCCCGCGTTTGGGACCGGACTCCGTTCCGTTCCTGCTTGAGGAAAAGCGCGCCCTGGTCAGCCGCGGCGGCGTCATCGAATACATCACCGGCGGCACCACCATCGGCGAGGTGGGTGGCCTCGACAATCTCAAGAAGTGGCTGCTGGAACGGCGCAAGCTTTTCCAGATGCGCGACACGCTGAGCGCGGAGATCGTGCCCAAGGGATTGCTCATGATGGGCATCCCCGGCTGCGGCAAGAGCCTCTGCGTGAAAGCTATCGCTTCGCATTTCGATCTGCCTCTTTACCGTCTGGACATGATCGAGATCTTCTCCGGGCGGCACGGCAAGCCCGAGGGCGTCTTCGTGGCGTCCTGCAAGATGATGGAGGACATGGCGCCCGCCGTGCTCTGGTTCGACGAGATCGAGATGGGCATCACCTCCACCGAATCGAGCGGCGAACAGGGACGCATCTTCGCGTTCTTCCTCACCTGGATGCAGGAGAAGACGCGCGGGCTGTTCGTCGCGGCTACCGCCAACCGACTTGACCTGCTGCCCGCCGAGATGATCCGCAAAGGCCGCTTCGACGAGGTCTTCTTCGTGGACCTGCCGGTGGAAGAGGAACGGCTCGAAATCTTCCGCATCCACCTCAACCGCCGGGGTGAGGATGCATCGCACTTCAACATCGATCAGTTGCTGGAATTCACGGTGGGCTGGACCGGCGCGGAAATCGAGCAGTGCGTCGTCTCGGCGATTACCCGTGCGCGCCTGGCCGACCGCGAGCTCACCGATCAGGACCTGGTAAGCACCGCCGTGAGCATCGTGCCTCTCTCACGCACCATGAAGGAGCAGATCAACCATATTCGCGGATGGGCCTTCGAGCGCGCGGTGCGAGCTACACCGCGGCAACCGGGACGATAGGAGCGGTGTGGGAAAGACTCGCGGCGGCAACCGCGCAATCAAGACTGGCAGGCAATAAAAAAGGCCCCGATCTCTCGGGGCCTGTTGTTGCATGAACCCTTGGCTGTCGCGCCTTTCGGCGCAGAGGCTACTTTTTCTTCTTTGCCGGAGCTTTCTTGGCAGCCTTCTTGGCAGCTTTCTTAGCAGCGTTCTTCATCGATTGATTCTCCCTAACATCAGAATTTGCGCGACCCCGAAGGATCGCACTGTGACTCATATATAAAGTGGATCGGGAGGAAAGTCAAGAAAAAAATGAGAGTTAGGACCTTCGCATGCCCTCGCCGAACCCCTCCGAACCACCAAAACATCGACGTGATGAATTGTTCCGGGCGCTTTCAGAGCGTTTTGCACGCTCTTTGTTCTTGCCTGCGGGCGCGAGGCGCGTTAGCATCCGTGTAGATGCGAAGTTGCCGCGATGAGGCCGCGCGAGTGAACCCGCGGGCCCGGTTTTGCGCGGTGATCGGTGCGATCTGCGTTCTGGCGCTTACCGGATGCGCGAAGAAACACGCTGCTGTCGCGCCACCGACGCAGCCACCTTATTCCGCGTCAAGTCCTGGTGCACGGCAAAGTGCGCCCGCGCCGCAAAGCGGTGAAACGGGCCTCGCAAGCTGGTACGGTCATCCTTACGACGGACGGCAGGCGGCGGACGGCGAGATCTACGACATGGAAACGCTCGTCGCCGCGCATCGCACGCTGCCGTTCGGCACGTGGGTGCGGGTCACCAACCTCGGCAACGCGAAGACCGTGGATGTGCGCATCATCGACCGCGGCCCATTCGTCGACGGACGGATCATAGATCTCTCGCACGCCGCCGCGCAGAAGATCGATTTGACCGGTCCCGGCGTCGCGCACGTTCGTCTCGACATTCTCTCCGTTCCTCCGCCCGCGGTGAAAGCGGCATCGGCGTTTTATGCCGTGCAGGTGGGCGCCTTCGCCGATCGCGCTCGCGCCGAGCAGGTGCGCTCCACCATGCAACAGCGTTACGGAACGGCAAAGCTCGTGCTGCGCGAGGGCAATCCGCCGCTATGGCGCGTGCTGGTGGGACGTGAGACCAGCGAGAACCAGGCGCAACAACTGGAAGAGCATCTGGGTGGCGAGTTGGATCATTGCTTCATCGTCCGGCTGGACAACACACCGGCGGGAGCGGCCGATTGAACCTGCACCCCCCGCCCTTTTGTGGGGCGTACACCGCATTTGCGGGCTATGTCGCACGCTCACTTCGGGATAGAGTTTTTGTTAGTTCCCGCACTATAGATAAGGAAGGCAGAGGCCACTCTTGCCATCAGCGATGATCGATCAGGCACAGCCACACGCCATTATCGGGCAGTCGCCCAGGATTCGGCACATCCTGCGGCTTGTGGAGAAGCTCGGGAAGGGCCGCTGGCCGGTGTTGTTGCTGGGCGAGACGGGCACGGGAAAGGAAGTGATTGCCCGCGCCATCCATGACGTCGAGGGCGCCGGCGCCTTCGTTCCAATCGACTGCTCGTCGCTGGTAGGCCCGTTGATGGAAAGCGAGCTTTTCGGTCACGCCAGAGGCGCGTTCACCGGCGCAGTTGGTCAGAAGACCGGGCTCATTGAGATGGCGCACGGAGGCACGGCGTTCTTCGATGAGATTGGCGAGGTGCCGCTCGATCTGCAATCGAAGCTGTTGCGCGTTCTGCAGGAGAAAGAATTCCGGCCGGTGGGCTCGCTGGTGCAGCGCCGTTCTGATTTCAGGATCATTGCGGCCACCAATCGCGATCTGGCAAAAGAAGTGGAAAAGGGCACGTTCCGGCGCGACTTGTACTACCGCCTGAACGTGGTGAACCTCCGGCTTGCGCCGCTGCGCGACCGCCGCGAGGACATTCCGGCGCTAATCGGCCACTTCCTGGCGCGGTACGGGAGAACGCATTCATTGAGCCAGGAGACGCTGGAGACGATGCTCGGCTACGACTGGCCGGGCAACGTGCGTGAGTTGGAGAACTGCATCCAGCACATGGTAGCCATCAACTCGGGTCCGCTGCTGCACGTGCTCGATCTGCCGTCGAACCTGCAGAACCACGTGGCCATCAACCGCTCGCAATCGATGGTGCGAGCCGCGGCGGCCACGATGAACGGCTCGATGTCGATCGATTCGCCGGAGCGGCCGGTGAGCGCCGGTCAGGCGCAGCCCGCGGTTGCGGCTCCGATTGCGGTTCCTGCCTCCAGTCCGGTTGTTCCGCTCGCCGAGATAGAGAAGCGGGCGATACTCGGCGCGCTCGAATACACCCGAGGCGATCGCGCGGTGGCCGCGCATTTACTCGGCATCGGACGTACGACGCTGTATCGCAAGCTGAAGGAATACCGGCCGGAAGAAGATTAGCCGAGAAGAGCGCCTGTCTCGCGCCACTATGCCGGGCAGGTGGCACACAACAAGACACTACGGCTGCTGGTGGTGGAAGACTCCTTCGAAGACGAGCGATTCCTGCGCGAGTTGTTGGAGGAAGCCGCGGAGACAAGAGTCTGGCCGCGCTCAATTGAGTGGGAAACGGTGTTTGCCGCGACCGCCGAAGAGGCATGCAATCTGGCGATCGACGGCGGCTTCGATGCCATTCTGCTGAACCTCAGCCTGCCCGACAGCCGCGTGTTGCACGAAACATTCATGTCCGTCTTCGGCGTGGCTCGGTCGACGCCGATTCTGGTGATTGCCGATGAGCCGGATAGTTCTCTTGAAACATTGCTGCTGCGAGAGGGAGCGCAGGATTTCCTGCTGAAGTCCGAACTGGACGCGGAACCGCTGGCTCGCCGGATGAAGCATGCGGTGGAACGGCAGCGCTACGTCAATTCGTTTTCGATGGCGAGGTTGGCGGATGCAGTTGCAGCCCCGCGGCAAATTGCCCTTGATACCGTACCGCTCGATCTGATCGTGGTTGCGGAGGCAACGTTGGTGGAATAGCGCGGCTTGCGCGGGATCGGTTTAGCGCTCGGCTTCTTCGTCGATGGAGATTTTGAGGGCTTTGAGGAACTTCTCGTCCTGAGAGGTCAGGCGGATCTTGCCTGCTTCGAACCTGCGTTTGGTTGGCGCTGACTCTGTTTCCTCGGCTTCCGATTCAGAAGACTCTTCGTCGCCTTCTTCGCGTTTGTTGAATCCGATGGTGGCCTCAAGGACAAGGAACACGTCATAGCCGGCGCGCTTGATTTCACCGATCGCGCCCGCAATGCGGTCGGAGTCGGAAAGCGACTCATTAATCGCGTTTCCCAGCTCCTGCATCAACTCCTTGAGTCGGTCGTCCAAATGGGCACCTCTGTTATTGTCGGCTCCTCAACGGGCTGGCCTCACCCCTGTATACGAGATGAGTAGACGTTAGAGTAAGTTTCGTTTTCCCTTCCTCAACCATCATATCGTCCTGAAAGCAGCGTTTCAGTAGATGGTACACCCACCGTCCACCCCGGCGCCAGGGCTTCGTTACACTGACAGCAGAGCATGTTTGCATTGGCCGTCAAGTTTCTCCATCATATCCTGCCGGCAATCGTCCGCCCGATGCGCGTTCTTTGGAATCAACTCATTGGATTCATCTTTTTGGTGTTAGCGGCGCTTATAGGAATGGAAACCTGGAGGCGGCGCAGCGGAGACGGCCCGGCCCCGCTGATACTGTTGGCCGGTTTCGGCTTCGCCGTCTTCCTGGCCTGCTTCGGAATCGCTTCGTTCTGGCGGGCCCGGCGGATTTCGCGGTCGTAGCTTCGCTATCCTCATCACAGTGGTTCCCGTTCATGTCATTGGCGGCGGCCTGGCTGGCTCAGAGGCTGCGCTTCAGCTCGCGCATGCCGGGGTGCCCTCGATCCTGTATGAGATGCGGCCGATTCGGCAAACGCCCGCGCATCAGACCGACCGCTTCGCCGAGCTGGTGTGCAGCAACTCGCTCAAGAGCGAACAGGAGAACACTGCGCCGTGGTTGCTGAAGCAGGAACTGCGCCACCTTGGCTCGTTCCTGATCGACGCCGCGTGGCGGGCGCGCGTTCCGGCCGGACATGCGCTGACAGTCGATCGCGTGGTGTTCGCCGAAGAGGTATCGCGCGAGGTGAAGGCGAA
>JBEKFB010000154.1:0-9836 GCA_050013535.1 Bryobacteraceae bacterium
GATTGACGCCGGGCTGCGTCTGGGCGACGGCCATACCGGCACACGCCGTCACGAACAGCGGAAAACGTCGCGGTTTCATATGTGTAGTAAGACGGAGCAGCAGCGGGAAAAGTAGTTCAACGCGAGGATGGCTGGGAGGCAGGGACTCGAACCCCGATACGCAGATCCAGAGTCTGCAGTCTTACCATTAGACGACCTCCCAATTGGGTTCAACCGCCATTTTATCATCTCATCTGGCGGCACGCCTCTCGCCGGCGCGCGGAGCCGAAGCCCGGACAAAGCTGACCGGAAGATCATAGGCCTGGCGGAAATGATCGGCAACGCGCTCGGCGGCCCAGCTTTCGAGATCCACATCGGTGGAGGTGCGCAGACTCACCACCACCTGGCCATCGCGCTCCACGGCCTCCAGTGATTCGACACGCTGCTCGTGGCTGCGGTCGAGCGAATCGGCGATGCGCAAGAGCGGGGTCAACAGAATGATCGCCCGCTTATCCTCCGCCGCCAGCGTGTCAAAACCAGGATGCCGCAACACGGGCATGGATTTTCGATGAAAACGGCAGAGCAGCGAGATCAGACGGCGCTCATCGTCGGTGAAGCCAGGCATGTCCGAGTTCGCCACCAGATACTGCGAGTGTTTGTGGTGGCTGGAGTCGCTGACGAAATGTCCGATGTCATGCAGGAAGCCCGCGGCCTCCAGCAGCCGGCCGTACGGAGGCGCGAGGCGATGCAGAGGCTGCAGTTGATGGAACAGCTCGCCGGCCAGCGCCGCAACCTTTCGCGTGTGGGGAAGGGCGACACCGTAACGGCGGGCCATCTCTTCAACGGTGCGGTGTTGATCGCGACTGAGGGCGGCTTGCTCGCGCCCCGCGCCCCGAGCGAACAGATCGGCGATAATGCCATCGCGCACACCCGCGGCCGAATAATACAAAGCCGGGGCCTCGAACAATTCCAGCGTACGCAGGAACGCCGCCGTCCCGGCGACGATGATCTCGGCGCGGCGCGGGCCGATCCCCTGGGCCTTCCTGCGGGCCGAAAGGCTTTGCCCGGAAACCTCGTGAAAGAACCGGCGGACCTGGGGAGTGGTGGCTTTGAGCCGGTCGGCGGCATCGCGCTGCGGCCGCGAAATGCGATTCACCGCGCATACCACGGCGGCGGCTGTCGCGGAGGTGGCGATTACGCGATCGAATTGCCGGGCCCCGATGCGCCGCAGCGCGGCGGCAAGCTTTTCGTCGATGTATTCGTAAATCCTGCGCAGCTCTTCGGGCGCCGGTGGGTCGTGCTTGAGAAACACCTCGGTAAGCCGCACCGCGCCCAGCGGCTTGGAGTAGGCCGCCGCCAGCTCGCCGCGATCACTGAGAATCAGCTCCATGCTGCCGCCGCCAACATCGACGATCAGGATGCGCTTCTGCGCATGTGGCCAGCGCGATTGCACCCCCAGATGAATCAGCCGCGCCTCTTCCTGGCCGGAAATCGTTTCCACCCGGGTCTCCAGCGCGGTAGATGCACGGTCCAGAAACTCCTGCTGATTGCCGGCGTCGCGCACGGCGGAAGTGGCGACGGCGCGGACGGCCAAAACATCGAGCTTACGGTATGTTTGCGCCATGCCCGCGAGCACCTGAGAGACAAGCTGCATGGCGTCGTCGCCGATCCGGCCCGATTGAAAAACACTCGCGCCCAGCCGCGTCACCTGGCGCTCCTCAGCGAGGACTCGCGTCTGGCCGGAGGCGTCCACTTCAGCGGCCAGCATGCGTACCGAGTTGCTGCCGATATCGACAGCGGCGTAGCGCGGCATGCACCTATGTTATGCGAATCGACGGTTACTTGCCGATACAGAACGTCGAAAAAATGCGGTTGAGAATGTCGTCGGCGGTGGTGGCGCCGGTGATCGCGTCAATCGGTCTGAGCGCCGCATAAAGATCCAGAAGCAGCATCTCGTGTGGAATGCCAACCTCAGCCGCCCGGCGCGCGCTATCGAGCGCTTCCACGCTCTCGCGCAACAGGTTTTCGTGGCGCAGGCTGGTGATGAAACCGGCTTCCTGCCGCTCGGCTCCCGCGGGCGCCAGAGTTTCGATGATGCGAACGGCAAGCTCGGCGATTCCGGAGCCAGTGAGAGCGGAGACCGGGTGGCATTCATGGGCAGGATCCAGCACGCGCGGCAGATCGCACTTGTTGCCGGCGACCAGCACCCGCCCCTGCGACTTCGCGCGCCGCAGAATGTCTCGATCGGTCTGTTCGAGAGAAGCCGAAAGGTCAAGCACCACCAGCGCCAGGTCGGCATCGGCCATCGCTTCAAAACTGCGCTCGATGCCCAGCTCTTCCACTCGATTCTCACCGGCGCGAATACCCGCGGTATCGACGAAACGCACGGGGATTCCACGAATCTCCGCCGATTCGGAGATCGTATCGCGCGTGGTCCCGGGAATGTCGGTAACGATCGCGCGGTCCCGTCCAAGCAGCGCATTGAACAGGCTGCTCTTGCCCGCATTGGGCTTTCCGACGATAGCCAAAGTGAAACCGGAGTGCACCAGCTTGCCGTAAGCCGAGGAGGACAGCAGCCGGTCAATACCTTCGCGCACGGGCGCAAGCCGTCCAAGAATCTCCTGAGCGGGCGCCACGGAGACATCGTCCTCGGCGAAGTCGATGCCTGCTTCGAGCAGCGCAATCAGCTCCAGCAGTTTCTCCTTGAGCGGACGGAGCCGGCGGGAAACCGAGCCCTCCGCCTGCTGCGCGGCAATGCGAGCCTGATAGAGCGTTGTCGCGTCGATCAGGTCCCGGACGGCTTCAGCCTGCGGCAAATCGATCCTGCCATTGAGAAACGCGCGCAACGTGAACTCGCCCGGTTCGGCCAGACGCGCGCCCGCCGCAACGGCACGCTGCAGGCAAAACCGCAAAACTACAGGCGACCCGTGGCTGGAGATTTCCACGACGTCCTCCGCGGTGTAGGAACGCGGGGCTTCGAAAAACGTAGTGACCACCTGGTCCACGGCGTTCCCGCTCTCATCCACAAGTTCTGCGAGCGCAGCGTTCCAGGGCCGCCAGCGATGGTCGCAGGGAAAACGGAGGATGGCTTCAGAGACCTGACGGGCTCGCTCACCGGAAATGCGCACCACGCCAATGCCCGAGCGCGCCAGCGGCGTGGAGATGGCAACGATGGTGTCGTGAAGTTGAGGCATTTCCACTCCCTTACGGTCGTGGCTCGGCAGCGAGCCGCGCGCGTCAGCAAGCGGTCTGTGAGCTACGGTCTGCGCCGGCCACCGCGGGGCGGTCCCGAGGGCCTTCCCCCGCCATCGCGCCGGGGAGGGCCGCCAAACCTGCGATCTCCACCCCGGTCACTGCCGCGATCGCCTCGATCAGCGCCGCGAAAAGATGGAGGAGGCATTACCGGCCCCGGAATTTCCTTCATGCCCGCGGGCACCACCACCACCTGCCGGTACGGCCCCGCGCCCGTGCTCTCGCTGCGCACCGCTGTTTCGTTGCGCAGGCTGAGATGAATGATGCGGCGCTCGCGGCTGCTCATCGGGTTGAAATGGAATGGCGAGCCGGTTTGCTTTACCCGCTCCGCGGCGGTGGTCGCGCTGAGCCGCAACTCTTCAATTCGCAAGACCCGGTAATCATTGGCGTCGAAACACAACAGCGAGTGATGTTCCGGCGGGATGCCGAGAATCTCCATCGCCAGATGCTCGAGCGCGAGCAGCACTTCGGCGCGGTTTTCCAGAAGAATGTCGACGTCCGGCCCGCGGAATCGAACCACCACATCGGGGTCTTCGAAATCCGGGTGAGCGTGCTCCCCGTCGGCCACCTCAAACTGCAGTTCGAACCCCGCCGAGCCGATCAGCGGTTTCAAGACTTTTTCCAAACGCGGGGCCAGCTCTGTTGCGCTGTAACGATGGCTGGACTGCTGCTGTGGAGTGGTCACTTTGGCTTCTTCTTTCCGCTCGACTTCGCTACTTCCACAGGAGCCGGAGGCGCGGGTCCGAACCGGTTCATCGCCCATTGTTGAATGATACCCACCAGATTTCCGGTCAACCAGTATAATACAAGTCCGCTTTGATAATTGTAGAAGATGAAGCCGAAAAACAACGGCATGAACATCATCATCTTCGCCTGGTTGGGATCGGGGCTCATATTCGGCGTCATCTTCTGCACCAGGAATTGCGTGATGACGAGCACGATGGGCAGAATGCGGATGGCCAGTTGTTCCGGTTGGGAGAGATCGTTCACCCACAGCCAGTGCGCGCCCCGCATTTCTATGGTGACCGCCAGCACCTTGTAGAAAGCGAACAAAATCGGGATCTGGGGAAGCATGGGCAGGCAGCCGCCCACGGGGTTCACCCCGTTCTTCTTGTACAGCTCCATCACTTCCTGGTTCTGTTCGGCTTTGCGTGGATCGCGCAGGGAGATGTTCTTGTATTTATCGTTGATGGCTTTGATCTGCGGAGCCAGCGCCTGCATCTTGCGCGACGAGCGCAAACTCGTAAACCGAAGCGGGAACAGCAGCAGGTTGATGGCGACGGTGACCAGCACGATGGACCAGCCGTAGTTGTGGGTCACATTCCGATCCACCCAGCGCAGCGCGTAGAACAGCGGCTTGGCCAGAACCTCAAACCACCCCCAGTCGATGAGAGTCTTCAGCCGCGGGTCGACGCTGCCCAGAATGTCGAGGTCCTTCGGGCCGACGTAGGCCAGGAAGTGAATCGCGCCGCCATCGCCGACGGCAGCTCCGACAAACGATTCCTCCTTACCACTGGGTGTGTTCGCGACAGTGTCGCTGTAGGTGTCGAGTTCCGTGGATCCCGCCTGGCGCTCAAGGAAAACGGCCGTGAAGTAGGTGTCCTGAATTCCGGCAAACGAGTAGTTGCCGACGTCGGTTACGGTGCCCTTTTTCGCATCCTTCGCCGACTTCGTCTCCAGCGAACCGTTGGGATGAAACGTGGAGGTGGCGTTCAGATCGTAGTAGAGCGTCCGCTGCGCCGTCGCCGGGTTGAAGGCCGATTCGTCTCCGAAACCGCCGCGCCACGCCAGCAGATGAGGTGTGGGAACGCCGTTCACCAGCGCTTCCGACGTGATCTGCGAAAGATAGCTGTTCTGCGTGAATTGGAAGGACTTGCGAAATACAGAGTGGCCGTCCGAATACTCGAAGCTCACGCCGAGACCATCGGGATCGGGTTTCATCACAAACAGCGCGGTATTCGGGTCGGACGCGGGCGGCGTCTTGAATACCCACGAGAACGGATAGCCGACCTTCGCGGCAGCCACCGTGTTCACGAGTTGCAGAGGTTTCCCGTCGTGATCGCGATACTTCTTGAGCAGCCAGCTCTGCACCACGCCGCCACGGTTCGAAAAGCGGATCTCATACAATTGCGTGTCGATGGTGAACGTCTGTTCCACGCCCGCACCCATCGCGGGCTGAGTTGGCGCCGCCGTTTGCTCAGCATTCGGTGCGGCAGCGGTTGAGGGCGCGGCCTCGACCGGTTTTGCGACTTCCGCCGTCTTCGGTGCGGCTGGTTTCTGAACGGGGGGAGGCGGTGTCTTGTAGAAATACGGGGTGACGAACAGGACCACGCCCATCAGCAGGAAAGCGATGAGGAGACGAATCTCCATCGAAAGCTCTTTCTTGCCGCCAGTCCCCTCGGGACCGGGTGTCCCCTGCGAATCTGCCATTTCGATTGTGTCTCCTCAGCGAACCGGATCGAAGCCGCCCTCGTGGAATGGATGGCAGCGCAACAGGCGGCCAATCCCCAGCCTCACACCTTTGAAAACGCCATATTTCTCCACGGCGTTCAGCATATATTCGGAGCAGGTGGGGTGGTAGCGGCAGGCGGACGGCAACATGGGCGAGATCCAGCGCTTATAGAAACGCAATGACAAGATCACGGCCTGGCGCATTGGTGAACGAGGCGGCTCACTTCCCGCTGTAACTCTTCCGGCGAGGCATCCAGCACCGAACGCCTCGGGTTAATCACAATGTCCCACTCGCGGGCGATCTCCGGCAAGCGCACCCGCAACAATTCCCGTATTCGCCGCCTGGCCCGGTTCCGTTTTACCGCTTTCCCGAAGGCCCGGGGCACGGTGAAGCCCAGCCTTGGCCCCTCGCCCGGCAACCGGTCCAACCGCAGGCAAAAGGCCGAGAAATACCGGCCGGTGAAGCGAATGCCCTGCTCGTAGACACGCTGGAAATCGGTGGACCGAAGAATTCGGGAGCTTTTCGGGAACGTGAAACCTGTCGGCGTACAGGACGCTGGCCGGACGCCCACTCTTACCCGGCGTTCCGGACCGCCCTCTCATCGCTGACTGACAACTTGTGCCGGCCCTTAGCGCGGCGGCGCGCCAGCACCGCACGGCCGTCCTTCGTCTTCATGCGCTCGCGGAAACCGTGCGTTTTGGCCCGTTTGCGATTGTTCGGTTGAAATGTTCGTTTTGGCATCTGATCCTGATCCCGGGCCCGGCTTCTTCGCTGGACACACCTCGGATAAGCTCAACTCCCCAGTATAATACGGCTCCGGTTGTAAAAGCGGTGACGGGAACCGCTTTCCGCGTGATTCGTATCATAAGAAGGCATGTCCACCGCGGCTCTCACGGTACGGTCCGCGCGGCGGGTTCGGCTCTGGCCGGCGATTGCATGTGTGGCGCTGGCCGCGGTAGTGGCGTGGTGGATCGCGGGCGGCATCGTTCTGTGCGAAGCCGCGCTTCATGCCGACCGCGTCAATGTCACGCCCGAACCAGCTCTGGCGCTCGCGAAAGACCTGAACGCCACCGTCCGCGATGTGCCCATTCGCGCGTTCGATTCCGCGCTGCTGCGGGCGTGGCTATTTGAACCGCCGCACGCCGGCGATGCCACGGTGATGCTGTTTCATGGCATGGCCGATTCGCGGCTCAGCGAGCTCGGCTATGCGCAGCTTTTGCTTCGCCACGGCTATCGCGTGCTGGCGATCGACGAGCGCGGCAACGGATCGAGCGGCGGTGCTATCGAAACGTTCGGCGTGCTGGAGCGGCGGGACACGCATTCCTGGGCCGATTGGCTGTTCGCTAACACGCCCACCGTTCGGCTTTACGGGCTTGGCGAGAGCATGGGAGCGGGCATTCTGCTGCAATCGCTGGCCACCGAGACGCGTTTTCGGGCCGTGGCCGGCGAATGCTCATTTCAGAATTTCCGCGAGATCGCCTATGATCGCGTGTCGCAGCATTTCGGAACGCGCGGCGAATTCAAACGCGCGCTTTATTTCGGCCTCATCGAAAGCGGCATGCTGTATGCGCGCTGGCGGTACGGCGTCAACTTCGACGACGCCTCGCCCGAAACTGCCGTGGCGGCGGCGAAAACGCCGGTGATGCTTATCCATGGGCTCGCGGATGACAACGTTTATCCGGTTCAATCCGAACGGATGGCGGCGCGTAATCCGCGGGTGGTTTTATGGGAGCCGCCAAACACATGCCACACCTGCGCGCTGGGCACGGTCCCCGACGAGTTCGAGCGCCGGGTGGTTGGCTGGTTCGAAAGCCATCAATGAACAACGCGCGCGAACTTGCCGCCTCCATTCGCGTTCGTTTCGAGTCCCGTGCCGACCCCGTGATGGCCGCGGGCGCACGCAACTTCTTTCGTGAACCAATCGACCCCATCGGTGTGCGCTCGCACGACCTGCAAAAAGTTGTTGCCGAGACGTATCGAGTGGTGAAGAAATGGCCCGCCGGCGACCGCAACCACCTCTGCACGCTGCTTTGGGAAGGCGGAAAGATGGAAGAAGGCGTATTGGTCTGCCACCTGTATCGCCGGTTCGCGAAGCAGTGCGCGGGACCCGAATTTCGCCTGTTCGAGCTCTGGATCGATCGTTATGTGAACAACTGGGCGCACTGCGATGGCTTGTCGTCGTGGCTGCTGGCGGCCTGTATCGCGAACGAGCCCGCGCTGATGGAGAAACTTCCGCCCTGGACGCGGTCGAAGAATCGCTGGAAGAGGCGCGCCGCGGCGGTCTCCCTGCTTCAGGAAGGGAAGCATGGGCGAAACACCGAAACCATCTTCGCCATTGCGGGCATGCTGCGTGACGATTCCGACGACATAGTGCAAAAGGGCGTGGGCTGGCTGCTCAAGGAAACCTATCCGCGGCGGGCCCGCGAAACCGTGACACTGCTGACAAGCTGGCGGGACGCGCCTCGGCTCATGTTGCGTTACGCCTGCGAGAAAATGACGCCGGCCCACCGCGGCCGCGTACTGAGCAAATTGTAAAAAATCATCCGGGCAAATCCGAAATTGCGCCGAGCCTCGTACAGGAGGTGATGCCATTCACGGCAAAAGAGGAGAACCCGATGAAGCAATTGCTGCTCCGGCCCGGTGTTGCCATCGCGCTGGCAACGCTGGCGGCCGTTTCGCCACAAGTATTCGCGGCCAGTCACCGCGAGGCCCCTATCACCGCACTCGATCAAAAGGCCGACATTACGGACTGGTTTGCGTTCGTCAGTCCCGAACATCCGGATCGCGTGGTCATGATTCTGGACGTGGACCCGTTTCTGGAACCGTCCAACGGCCCCAACTACTTCCCCTTCGACCCCGGCATTCTGTACGAAATGAAGGTCGATAACAACCACGACGGCCACCCCGACGTGACCTTCCAGTTTCGGTTTCAGACCACCATCGGACTGCCCGGTGTGTTTACCGGCTTCGTCGGTAACCTGGCGGGCATTCCGCCCATCACCGCGCTGAGCGGCCCGGGAGCCACGGGTCTGAGCCTGAGCCAGACCTACACCGTCACCATGGTGATGGCGAACGGCCAGACCACCAATCTGGGCGCCGGCCAGACATTGTACGCCGTGCCCACCAACGTTGGTCCGCGTACCATGCCCAATTACCCGGCGCTGATGCAGCAGGGCGTGTATGGTCTTACCAGCGACGCGCGCGTGTTTGCGGGCACCATCGCCGACCCGTTTTTCATCGACCTTGGCGCCGCGTTCGATTCGCTGAACTTCCGTCAGGCGGCGGGAGGCGGAGTGCTGAGCGCCGCCGTCGATGCCGACGACCACAACAACTATGCGCCAAACACGCTGGCTGGCTACAACGTCAACACCATCGTGCTTGAGGTTCCCATCACCTGGCTGACCAGCGATGGACAAACGCACACGGCAGGGGACAAGCAAGCCGTGATCGGCACCTGGGGAACCACTTCCAGACAGCAGATCAACGTGGTGCCGGGCTTCGGAGAAATCGGAAGCACCTGGGCACAGGTGCAGCGCATGGGCAATCCACTGATCAACGAACTGATCATTGGTACCGGCTCAAAGGACAAATTCAGCACGGACGATCCCTGGAATGACTCGCAGTTCGCCGGTTTTGTCCTGAATCCGCTGCTGGCGACAATCTTCTCTTCGATCGGAATTCCCGTGCCCTCCGGACCGCGCACCGATCTGTTGCCGCTCGTGCAATACCAGGCTCCCATCTGCCCCGGTTGCGGCGCGGGCGACGCCGGTCCCATTGCGGACC
The DNA here is from genome assembly GCA_050013535.1 of Bryobacteraceae bacterium. GTDB lineage: Bacteria > Acidobacteriota > Terriglobia > Bryobacterales > Bryobacteraceae > CAWACP01. The sequence continues at coordinate 9,467 of JBEKFB010000154.1, forward strand.
TGCTCAGGCTTAACACCGGCATTCCGCCCACTCCGGCCGCCAACGTGAAGCGGCTGGCGGTGTTGGCGGGAGATTTTGGCGGATTCCCGAATGGCCGCCGCCTGACCGACGACGTGGTGGACATTGCTGCTCGCTGCGTTGCCGGCATTCTGGTCAGCGCCACCAAGTACGGAACACCAATCGGCGATGGCGTGAATACACCGGCGGTGGCCCCGTCGGCGACCTTCCCGTTTGTCGCTCCTGCCAACAGCGGACGGAACAGCGCGCACGACGCGGGTCCCGGCCTTCCGGGATGCCCCGTCCTGCCGGGCAGCATCTGCCCGGTCAATTAGTACGATCCACTGTGGGGCAGGGTGAAGAATCCTGCCCC
>JBEKFB010000155.1:0-9793 GCA_050013535.1 Bryobacteraceae bacterium
TCCTGCGCGTCGTACCTGAAGGAGTGCCGTATCACCGATCTCGAAAACGTCGATTCAGAGTTCCCCGACGCCGCAGCGTATCGGCAGGCGTGTTCCGAGGCGAACTTCGGCATCACGAGCGCGGACTATGCGCTCGCCGATACAGGAACTTTGGTCATGATTTCAGGCGCCGAGGAATCCCGGCTTGTCTCACTTCTTCCGCCCGCTCATATTGCAGTCGTGCCGGTCTCGCGCCTCCTTGAAGATTTGGATGAGCTTATGCTCCGAATCCCTACGCCCTCCGACCGAACGAGTTCCATGGTCCTGATCACGGGACCGAGCCGCACCGCCGACATCGAGCAGATCCTGGTGCGCGGCGTCCACGGACCGGGCGAGATCACCGTAATTCTGGTAGACGACTAGCCTGCTGCGCGCGAGTCGACTTATTTCAGGCCGGCCTGCTTCCACAGGTCATCGACGCGAGCCTTCACCTCGGGGGACATCCGGATCACATCCGGCCAGGGCCGTGTGAACCCTTCCGTGGGCCACTTACGCGTCGCGTCCACGCCCATCTTCGAACCGTAGTTCGGGAGGCGGCTGGAATGATCCAGGGAATCCACCGGCCCCATGACAAACTCGATATCCCGTTGCGGGTCGATATTATTCAGCGCCTTCCATGCTACTTCGCCCACGTTCTGCACATCCACGTCTTCATCCACCACGACAATGCACTTGCTGAACATCGCCTGGCCGAGCCCCCAAATCGCATGCATCACTTTGCGCGCATGCAGCGGATAGGACTTGCGAATCGACACAAGAATCAGATTGTGAAAAATGCCCTCGGCGGGCATACAGATGTCCCTGATTTCGGGGAGTTGCAGGCGCATCAGCGGCAGGAAGATGCGCTCGATCGCCTTTCCCATGTAGAAATCCTCCATCGGCGGAGGGCCCACGATCGTGGTCGCGTAAATCGGATCTTTGCGATGAGTGATGCAGGTGATGTGGAACACCGGGTACTCGTCATCGAGCGAGTAGAAGCCGGTGTGGTCGCCAAAAGGTCCTTCACGGCGCATCTCGCCGACATCGACGTAACCCTCCAACACAATCTCGGCGTTCGCAGGAACCTCAATATCGCAGGTTTCGCACTTCACCATCTCCACCGGACGGCCGCGCAGGAATCCCGCGATCATCATCTCGTCCAAGTCGGGCGGCAGCGGCAGAATGGCCGAATACATGGTGGCGGGATCAGAACCGATCGCGACTGCCACGGGCATGCGGCTGTCCTTGCCCTCAGCCGCAAGCCGCCGGTAATGCTCGGCGCCTTGTTTATGCGTCTGCCAGTGCATGCCGGTGGTGCGCTCGTCATACACCTGCAATCGATAGCAGCCGCAGTTGCGCTTTCCGGTTTCCGGATTGCGCGTGAACACCATCGGCAGCGTGATAAATCTCCCGGCGTCCTGCGGCCAGCACTGCAGGATAGGAAACTCCGCCAGCGAGAATCCCTCGCGCCGAATGACTTCCTTGCATGGTCCGCCGTTGACCATCCTTGGAAAGAACGATCCCATCTCGGCCAGCTTCGGCAGCATCTTCAGCTTGCCGATTAGACCTTCCGGCATGCGCATCTGCAGATATTCGGAGATGCGGTCGGCAACTTCCTGGACGTTGTCCACACCAAGCGCAATCTCCATCCGCCGCATGCTCGCGAACGCATTGATGAGCACGGGAACCGTGCTGCCCTTTGGCTTTTCGAATAACAACGCGGGACCGCCGCCCTTCACGGAACGGTCGGCAAATTCGGTGATCTCCAGAACCGGATCCACCTCGATGGCAACACGCTTCAACTCGCCATTCTTATCGAGTGCTTTGACGAACTCGCGCAGATCGGTCCAGGGCATGGATTGACTATCATTAAAGTTATCATTCCAACCAGGGAGAATAATGTTCAATCGAGTTGCCTTCGTCACCGGCGCTAGCCGAGGGATTGGCCGTGCCACGGCGCTGCTACTCTGCAAGGCGGGTTATGACATTGTTGTTGCCTCGCCTGAGGTGGAGAAAAACGAAGAGGTGGCCGAAGCGATTCGTGCGTGCAGCGGGAAGGCACTCCCCCTGAACCTCAACCTCACTTCGCTCGAATCCATTAAGGAGGCGTTCGCCCGCGCTTACAAGGAAATGGGCCGCGTTGATGTGCTGGTGAACAACGCCGGCATCACGCGTGACGGTTTCGCCATGCGCATGAAACCGGAGGACTGGAACCTGGTGCTGCAGGTGAACCTCACCGGAGCATTCCACTGCATCCAGCAGGTGCTGCATCCGATGATGCGTGAACGCTATGGCCGCATCATCAACATTGCGTCCGTCGTGGGCGAAATGGGCAATTCCAGCCAGGCGAATTACGTTTCGTCAAAAGCTGGCCTCATTGGACTGACCAAGGCCATAGCCCGCGAGATGGGCAGCCGTGGCATAACCGTCAACGCTGTGGCGCCGGGGTTCATCGAAACCGACATGACGAAAGGCCTACCAGCGGAGATCCGCGACAAGATGCTGGGCGCGATTCCGCTGGCGCATCTGGGCAAGCCGGACGATGTCGCCGCGGCGGTGAAGTTCCTCGCCAGTGACGCCGCCGCCTACATCACCGGTCACGTGCTGGACGTCAACGGCGGGATGTACATGTAGATGCTGGTCAGAGAACTGCGCGCCCGGCCCGAACCATGGAACAAGTACGTGACGGGAATCCGCAGCCGCTGGCTTGTGTTGTTCCATGGACCCGAATGGGTGCTCCAATGGACAGCGTACTGCCTCAGCCGCTGGGCGCTCCTTGAGGTTCTCGAATACCTGGGCGTCTTTTCCGTACTGATCGCGGTGATCTTCTACTTTTCCGAGGCAGGCGACCGCATCAAACAGAAACACTATCAGGCCTGGCAGGTGATCAACACTGCACAGGGCAAGGGTGGCAGCGGTGGCCGAATTGAAGCGCTGCAGGAACTCGATATGGACGGAGTGCCGCTTGTTGGAGTCGACGCGTCGGGCGCTTTTTTGCAGGGCATCCGGCTTCACCACGCCAATCTGCTTCGCTCGAATCTCTCGGCTTCCGATCTGCGCAACAGCGATCTAGCGGACAGCAATCTGTCATTCGCAAATCTACGCTCCGCTAATTTTCGCTACGCTGTCCTCGGTCACGCGAACCTGAGCGGCTCCGATATGGACAACGCGGATTTCGTAGGCGCCGATCTGAGTGACGCCGACTTCACCGGCGCAAGCCTCAGCAATGCCGATCTGCGGCACGCCTCCCTGCGAGGAGTCCACTGGCAGCACATCGCGGTGATCGACCGCGCCAATGTGTGGGCCGTGCGCGATGCGCCGGATGGCTTTCTGGCGTGGGCACTCGCGCACCACGCCATTTCCGTCAAGGGCGACGTCGAGTAGATCGAGCAGTTACTGAATCGCCTTCGGCAGCGGCTTCCGCGGCAGCATCTCCGGCCGGTTCGCCGCGTCATACACCACCGACGCGATCACCGCAACCGCTTGCATCAAATCACCCGCCTGAGCGTGATCATAAGTGTCCATGTTCGTATGGTGCGTCACGGTCTCGTAATCGAGCGGGTCCTGAATGAACTGGAAGCCCGGCAGACCCACCGCATCGAAAGACAGGTGGTCGGTCCCGCCGGTGTTCCGTATGGTGATCGTGCTCGCGCCCAGATCCGCGAGAGGCGCCAGCCATTGTTCGAACAAAGTCCTCATTGCGTCGTTGCCCTGCAGGTAAACGCCGCGAATCTTCCCGCTGCCGTTATCCAGGTTGAAGTATCCGGACAACTTCGCATGCTCAGCGGTGAGCTTCATGGTGTCGGGATCCCCAAAATGCGCCTTCACGTACGCCTTGGAGCCAAGCAGCCCTTGCTCTTCGCCAGTCCACAATCCGATGCGCACGGTCCGGTCCATCTTGAGATTGAGCGTCTTCAGCACGCGCATGACCTCCATCATCACCGCGCTGCCCGCGCCGTTGTCCGTCGCGCCGGTAGCCGCCTGCCACGAATCGAAATGGCCGCCGATCATGACCACCTCGTCTTTCTTCGCGCCGCCCGGGATCTCGCCGATGATGTCGAACGAATCCATGGGCGTGTCGTGCGTGTCGACCTTGAGGTCAACTGTAATCTTCTCGGGGATTCTGTTCTCGGCCAGCCGCGCCAGCCGGTTGTATTGCTCGGCAGTCAGCGCGAAGGTAGGCGGAGCCATCGGGTACTTCGTCTCGTAACTGCCACCCTCTTGCGCAGCGATTATTCCGGTGTGCACGCGCTGATCCGTAGTGATCACGGCCAACACCTCTTCGTCCACCAGGAACTGATTCAGTTTCGATCGCAGTGCATCTCGCGCATCGAAAAACTGGTCCTGCACATGCGAAGGCAGGCTGAATATGTACTCACGCGCTTCGGTCAGCTCGTCCGGGACGTCAAGGTGCTCGAAATCAACCTGCTTTCGGGTGCGCGGCTCCGGCGCGCGGGCCAGATCCGCCAGTTCGGCGCTGGTATAGCGCACGAACAGCGGTTTATCCAGGGGCGCGATCTCCGCCTCGTGGGTCAGCAGGACAATCTTGCCGCGCAGCGTGCCCTTGTGCTCTTTTTCCCAACCTTCAATCTGGGCCTGATATTTCTTCGGATCGAGCACGCGCCTTGGACCGCCCAGCGGCGCATAGATTACTTCGCCCGATACCGGGCCGTCGGTGCCCTTTGACCACGCCAGCGGAGCCACTGCGAGCTGCGCGTACCGCGGCGCGTTCATCTCCACCCGGTATTCGCGCGCCGACCAGGTGCGGCCAAACGGACCCCACTTCTCCTGATGTACGTTGCTGAGACCGTAACCCTCCAGCGTCTTCGCCGCCCAATCCGCCGCTTCGCGAATCTCGGGCGAAGCGGTGAGGCGCGGACCATACACTTCGCTCAAGTGCCACAGTGTGTCCATCACCTCTGAGTTGTCGAACGCTTCGGTCCGGATCTGATTCACAACAGCGAGGTCCACTTTGTCCTGCCCGCACGCCAAAACGGCAAGCAGGAGAACCAGTATGTAAATGCGCATGGTGTTCATTATCCACCAATCCGGCGTGGTGCCTAGGCGGCACGGGCGTGCTGTTACGCTGAGATTACCGCCCCCGATGCCGTCGTCCGTTCAGAATCTCTCAGCCAGGAAATTCTTCTCGCGTACAGGCCTTCTCTCGGGCTGGCATCCGCAGTACGAATACCGGCCCGGCCAGCTTGAAATGGCCGAGGCCATTGAAAGTGCAATTCGCGACAAGCGGCACCTGCTGGTGGAAGCAGGAACGGGTACGGGAAAGACGCTGGCTTATCTGATCCCGGCAATTCTGTCGGGCCGCCGCGTCGTCATTTCCACCGGAACGCGAAACCTACAGGAGCAACTCTTCTTCAAAGACGTTCCGTTCCTGCAGAAGCACTTCTCCACGCCTCTCAAAGTCTGCTACATGAAGGGCCGCTCAAATTACGCGTGCCGTCAGAAGATCTACGATGCGGAGCGCTCGCCCATTCTGAGCGGTCTGGAAGAGGTTGCCGATTTTCAGGTGATTCGCGAATGGGAGAAAACCACCGAGACCGGCGATCGCGCGGAGATTCGCACGCTTCCCGAGCACAGCACCGCGTGGGGAAGGCTCGACGCCCGCCGCGATCTCTGTTCCGGCCAGAAGTGCAAGCAATTCGACCGCTGCTTTCTCACGCTGATGCACCAGCGCGCCCATGAGAGCGACGTGATCATCGTGAATCACCATCTCTTCTTCGCGGATTTGGCGGTGAAGGATGAGGATTACGGCGGTGTGATCCCCGAGTATGGCGTAGTTGTCTTCGACGAGGCGCATGAAATCGAGGATGTCGCCGGCCAGTACTTCGGCGTCACCGTCAGCAGCTATCAGGTTCAGGACCTGGTTCGCGACATCGCGGCCATCTCCCGCCGCAAGCAATTCGGATCGCAGGAACTCGACCGCACGCTGGACATGCTCCAGGAGCGCGCGGGCATGTTCTTCACCACATTCGAGGGCGCGGAGGGACGCGAAGGTTTTCGCGGTCAATCGGCGTGGCTCGACGTGAATGCCGAGAAGTATGAAGACATCCTGCGCGCGCTGGAGTTGCTTGGCGCGCACCTGAAGCTGGTGAAGGATTCACCGGAAGAGATGATACCGGCAGTGCGCCGCGTCGAAGAGCTGGCCGGCGCGGTCCGCTTCTGGATGGAGAGCAACAACCGGACGTACGTTTACTGGATCGAGCGCCGTGCGCGCAGCATCGCCCTCCAGGCCACGCCCATTGATGTCGCATCGCTTCTCGAAAAGCGGCTGTTCGACAAAGTGGACAGCATCGTTCTTACTTCGGCAACGCTGGCGGTCGGGGGCAATTTCGATTTCACCTCGTCGCGGCTTGGCGTCCGCAACGCGCGCCCACTGGTTGTCGCGGGCCATTTCGATTACCAGCGCCAGGCATTGTTATACGTTCCGCCGCATCTGCCCGACCCGCGCAGCGCCGCCTTCGCACGCGCCGCTGGCGATGAGATCATTCGCCTGCTGAAGCTGAGCCGCGGCCGCGCTTTCGTACTGTTCACCAGCTATCAGCAGATGCGCGCCCTCTACGATCGCGTCTCGTTTGAGGTTGAGTTTCCGGTGTTGCTGCAGGGCACCGGTCCAAGAAACGCCCTGCTCGACGAGTTTCGGAGAACCCCCAACTGCGTTCTGTTCGCCACGTCATCGTTCTGGCAGGGCGTCGATGTGCAGGGCGAGCAGTTGAGCTGCGTGATTATCGACAAGCTCCCCTTCGCCGTCCCCAGCGATCCGGTGGTGGCCGCGCGCATCGCCGATCTCCGCGACAATGGCGGCAATCCGTTTTATGATTACCAGATCCCTCAGGCTGCGCTAGCCTTGAAACAGGGATTCGGAAGACTGATCCGCAGCACTACGGACCGCGGAGTTCTGGCGCTGCTGGACAATCGAATTACGAAGCAGCGTTACGGGCAGATGTTCTTCGACAGTCTTCCGGACTATGCGTTCACTACGTCGATTGAGGATGTCGAAAGGTTCTTTTCCTGATGTTTGAAGTTTGTGCGGAGCAGACGTTCGCGGCCGGCCACGCGCTTCGAAACTACAAGGGCAAGTGCGAGAACGTGCACGGCCACAACTATCGCCTGCAGGTCACGGTGGCGGGCGAGCGGCTCTGCGAGAACGGGCTGCTCATCGATTTCCTGGAGCTGAAGCGCGTGATGCACGACGCCGTCGACTATCTGGACCACCAGTTCATCAACGACCTGCCTCCGTTCGACGTCATTAACCCGTCGGCCGAAAACATGGCCAAGTATTTTCACGACGAAATCAGCAAGGGCCTCACCGGCGGCGAAGTACCGGTGCGGATTTCCGAAGTGCGCCTCTGGGAGACGGATACCAGCATCGCCGTGTACCGGCCGTAAGTCAGCGTTGACATCATGATGCCTAATCGTATAACATCCTGATGTGCGCACCACTCTCTCGCTCGATGACGACGTCGCCAGCCTCCTCAACAAAGAGGTCCGTCACTCCGGCACGTCCTTCAAAGAGGCCGTGAATCACTATCTGCGCCTAGGGCTGATGGCCGCCAAGCGGCAGCAGCCCGTCAGGTCGTTCAAGGTTAAAGCGCGCCCCCTTGGTCTGGCCCCCGGGCTGACCTATGACAATATCGGCGAGTTACTCGAAGCCATCGAAGGTCCGGCGCACAAGTGATCGTCCTCGACGTTAACATCCTGCTGTACGCCTACGATTCAGACTCGCCGCATCACGCCGCCGCGAAGCCCTGGATCGAGCGCACCCTATCGAGCGGAGACCCGGTGGGTCTGCCCTGGCAGACCATCGCGGCTTTTCTGCGAATCTCCACCAACGCGCGTGCGATGAACCGGCGCCTTCTGCTGGAAGAAGCGGTGGAAGCTGTGGACGAGTGGCTCCAACAGCCCAACGTCCGCGTGCTTGAACCCACCGAGGACCATTGGGTCGTTCTGAGGCAGATGGTCACGGAGGGCCAGACCACCGGCCCACTGGTAACCGACGCAGAACTGGCCGCGATCACCGTTGAATACGGAGGCGTTATCTATACCACTGATCGCGACTTCGCCCGCTTTCCCGGACTGCGCTGGAAGAACCCTCTGGCGTAGGAAGGACCTGCGACCTCAGCCCGCCGCCTGCTTCCCGCGCTTCTTTGGTACCCGCAGCGGATCGGCTGGCTCGTAGCCGAGGCCATCGGACAAAATCCGCACCAGCTTCGACAGCACCTTCGCGCGAGCCCAGTACTTGTCATCGCCCTCGATCAGCGTCCACGGCGCGGTTCTCGTACTGGTTTTCACCAGCATCTCCTCCACGGCCTCCTCGTAGTCGCTCCATTTGCCGCGGTTCCGCCAATCTTCCTCGGTCAGCTTCCAGGCCTTATAGCCGATGGCCTTCCGCTCCTCAAACCGCCGCAACTGTTCCTCCCCCGAAATGTGAATCCAGAACTTCGCCAGAATTACGCCGAAATCGCGCAATTGCCGTTCGAACGAATTGATTTCCTTGAACGCGCGCTTCCATTCCTCCTCTTTCGCGAATCCTTCCACGCGCTCCACCATTACGCGGCCATACCAGGAGCGATCAAAAATGGCAATCTGCCCGCGCTCCGGCAGCCGCCGCCAAAAACGGTAAAGATAGTGGCGCGTCTTGTCCTCGCCCTGCGGCGCGCTGATTGGATACACGACGTAGCCGCGCGGATCCAGTTTCTCCGTTACGCGCTTGATCGCTCCGCCCTTGCCAGCGGCGTCCCAGCCTTCGAAAACCATGACAACCGGCCGCTTCTGCAGGTAGACTTGATAACCCAGTTCGCGCAGTTCGATCTGCCGCCGTGTCACTTCGCGGATATAGTCTTCGCGATCGAGCTTGCGGGTGAGATCCATTGTTTCCAGCATCAGGCCTGCCCTCCGCCCATCGATTCCATGGCCTCGCGCAGCTCGTCATCCTCGGTCGCGCTCTCCCCCGCCTGACTGCGCGGAGGAGCATTCGCCCCCAGCCGCTCCTCCAGGGCCGCGATGATGGTCTCGAAAACCTTCTTGCGCGCGTACCACTTCGACGTCGCCTCCACGATGGTCCACGGCCCGTATTCCGATTCCGTGAGTTCCAGCATTTCTTCCATTGCCGCAAGATACTCGTCGTATCTCCGATAGCGCGCCCAATCCGCCTCCGTAACTCGCCACGCCTCCAGCGGATCCGCTTCCAGTGCCTTGAACCGTCTGCTCTGTTCCTTCCGGCTGATGTGCATCAGGAATTTCAGGATCACCGTGCCATCGTCCGCGAGCATGCGTTCGAATTCCACGATGTCCCGATACGCGGCCCGTACCGCTTTGGCCGAGGCTGTTCGATCCACTCGCTCTTCCAGCACGCGCCCGTACCAACTGCCATCGAAGATCACCATTTCGCCGCGGCTGGGCACCTTGAGCCAGAATCGCCAGAGCCATGGCCGCTGTTGTTCGTAGGTGCGCGGAGGGGTGGTCGGGTACAGCTTGAAACCGCGCGGGTCCAGCCGTTGCGTCATCGTGGCGATGGTGGTTCCCTTGCCGGAAGCGTCCCATCCCTCAAACACGATGATGGAGGGGACCCCGTGATCCCAGCACGCCTTCTCCAGGTCGTAGAGGCGGCGCTGTAGCGCCGGCAACGAGCGCTTGTACTCCTCGCGCGAGATCTGCTTCTTCAGGTTGATGTTTTCGAGCATGGAGCTACCGGTTTGATTGTATTCAAATCGGCGGCCCAATCGCGTTGGTTATTGCGCGGAGATCAGGCCTGAATGCG
>JBEKFB010000156.1:0-9781 GCA_050013535.1 Bryobacteraceae bacterium
CCGACGCCACGTCTCGTATCGGCGGCGCCGGGCGGGTTCGGCTCATCGCGAGCGGGCGAGGCGGCGATCTCGATTCTTATTGGATGCGCGTTCTTCCTGTTGCTGCGCGCCACGCCGGATTCACCAGGCGGATTCGATGCTTACCGCCACGCCCGCATGGCCTCGCGTCTGCTCACCGAACCGCACGCTGTCTTCTCAGATCCCTGGCGCCTGGCGTATTTCTGGCCGAAGCCGGTGGATGCGTGGTTCGGGTTCCATGTGCTGCTCGCCCCGTTCGCGGCGGTCTTCGATCCCATCGTCGCGATCAAGATGCTCTCGGCAATTCTGTTTGGAGGAATCGCCTGGGTGCTGTTCCTGCTGCTTCGTTACTACCAGGCGAGCTACCGCTGGGCCTGGGTACTGCTGGCGCTCACGGGGAGCAGCGTCACGTTGTGCCGCGCGACGCTGACGCGCCCATTTCTGCTCTCGATTCTGCTCACGCTGGCGGCAGCGCTATTCACTGTGCAGGGACGCACGACGAGGCTGCTGCTGGTATCGGCTTTGCACGCTTTGTCTTACTCGATATTCTTCCTGGTGGCGCTGGCGCCGGGGTTGTGGCTGCTGATGCGGCGGGATCGGCAGTCGCTGCGAGCGGCCGGTTCCTGCGGCGCGGGGATTGTTATCGGGTTGCTCCTGAGCCCTTATTTTCCGGAGAACGTGCGCTTCGATCTGGTTCAGTCCGCGGTGACCGGAATCGCGCAGAAGGCGCATGTGCTGATCGGAGGTGAGCTCTATCCGATGAGTTCGTGGTGGTGGCTGGCCACATCGCTGCCGGTGCTGTTCCTATGGAGTTGCGCGCTGGTTGTGTGGTTCCGGCGCGGCCGTGGTTCGTTCACTCCGGCTACGGGGCTTCTGTTGGCGGCAGCGGCGATATCGCTGGCGGGAACGTTCTTAGTCGGCCGCACCGCCGACTTTTTTGTACCGTTCGCCATTCTGTTCGCCGCGGCAGTGATCTCTCCGCAACTGCCGGCATGGCGCAAAGATCTGCCTTACATCGGCGTGTTGCTGGCGCTGTGCTGCGGCGTGTATGTGGGCCTTACCTGCCAGTATGTGCTGGAGGCCCCCAGCCTGGCGCGATTTCGTGGCGCCGCCGAGTACCTGCGCACTCACGCGCGAGGCGAATTGGTGGCCAACGCCGACTGGGGCGACTATTATTTCCTCTACTATCTGAATCCTGAGAGCCGGTACGTGGTGGGCATCGAACCGACCATGATGTACCTGAGGGGTGCGGACAAGTATTGGTTGTGGCGGCACGTCTCCGACGACGAGACGGCCACCTGCCCTCACGAGCACTGCGCCGACGGAGAGCGCCAGGAGATTGCCACGGCTGTCCGGGCCGGACTTGGTGCTCGGTACGTCTTCACCGAACACGCTGCGAATCCCCACGTGGAGGCGCGGCTGGCGACAACGCGGGGAGTGACGGAAGTATATCGGGATTCGGGATACTCGATCTACAGGATCGAGGAGTGACCACCGTTAAGGTCCTGTGGTTCTCCCGCCGATTCTTTGGGATTGCCGCGCGCCTGGGCGAAGAATGGCGCGTGGGCGAACGCCGGACGAATCGATGCGCGAATGGCGCAGCTGTTATCTGCAAGGGATAAGCATCCGGCACGAGGTGTTCGAGACGCTGCAGGCAGGCTCGTCGCTGCAGAAGCTTACGCGCGTGACGGAGCGGCAGTCCGAAGCGTCCGCTTCGCGGGCTTGACGGGATTTTGCGGCTAAGCCTTGGTTTTCTTGGCCACGATCAGCGTGATGTCGTCGGCCGCGGGGGCGCCGCCGATCCACTGCGTCAGCGTACCGATCAGCGATCGCATGATGGTCTCGGCCGGTTCTGTGCGCAACTGGCTGGCGAGCTTTGCTAAACGATCCTCACCGAACTCCTCATCCAACCCCGGCTGGCAGGCTTCGGTGACGCCGTCACTGTACATGATGAGCATGTCGCCATCGTTCAAATGCGCGGTCTGGTGCGTATAGGGGGCCATGGGCATGATGCCCAGAATCAGCCCGCCGCCCTGCAGTTGCTCCACTGCGCCGTTGGCACGGACCAGGATGGGCGGATTGTGGCCGGCATTGCACCAGGTCATTTCGCCGGTCGCCGGATCCACCACGCTCACAAAGAAGGTGATGAAGCGGTTGCCCGGGCAGTTCTGACAGATAATGCGGTTCAGGCGAGCCACCACCGCGCCCAGATTCTGCGGGTCGTCAAAAAGAATCTGCGCGCGCGCCTGCAGGTTGGACATCAACAGCGCGGCAGGCATGCCCTTGCCGGCCACATCGCCAACAAGCACGCTAACGCGCCCGTCGACGCAGAGGATGAAATCGTAATAATCGCCGCCAACGGTGTGGCAGGGCACGTTGTAGCCGGCCAGGTCGAGGCCGGGCACTTTCGGAGCGGCTGAAGGAAGCAGCCCCTGCTGGATTTCGGCGGCCTGCGCGAGCTCGCGCGACAAAACGCGCTCGGCCTGTTCCACCTCGGCCAGGCGTACGTGTTCGATGCGCGTGGCGGCGATGTTGGCCATCACCGTGAGCAGGTTCAGGTCTTCGTTGGTGAAGGCGTGAACGAAGTGCGGCGAATCGAGATAAATGAGGCCGATCACGCGGTCTTCGGTCTGCAACGGGACCGCCACCATACTGCGAATCTGCTGCTGCACGATGCTCATGCGCTCCATCAGCGCGCGGTTATCGCTGACATCGCTGATGAGAAGGGATCGCTTCTGAGTCATCACCTGATCGCGGACGCCGTTGCTGATGCGGAATCCCTGGCCTTTGGCCGCGCGAACCACCAGCTCCTCACCCTCCAGAGTCATCAACACGCCGCGCGCCGCGCCGACGGCTTCGATGGACAGGTTCATGATGAGCTGAAACAGGTCGGTCAGGGGAAGGTTTTGCACCAGTTGACGGCCGGCGTCCACCAGCGCCTTCATGTGCGCGGAGTTATCGCCGGTGGCGCGGACGCCGCCGGTTTCGCGCAGAACGCCTTCCAGACTGGTTTCGAGAGTGCTGCTGCGGCCCGTGGTAGCGGCGCCATCGACGAAGATGACTGTCTGTGCGGCGGGTAGCGGGGGAGGAGGCGCGGAGACGCCTGCCTCTCGGAATTCGATGGTCAGATGGCCTGCGCCAATGCGATCTCCCGGACGCAGCGTTTGCGGTTCAGTGAGACGAACGCCGTTGAGCATGGTCCCGTTTTTGCTTCCGCAATCGCGGATGGTCCATTGCTCGCCATTTCTCTCAACGGCCAGATGCTGGCGGGAAAGCCCGGCGTCCTCGGCGTAGCACAGTTCATTGGCGCTGGAGCGGCCCAGCGTGACTGAATCGTGATCGAGGGGGATGGTTCGAGCGGTGCCGTCGGGGGAAGAGATCACCAGCTCCCGCACTTTGGCCTGTTTGCTGGCGCCAAGCATGAACCCAGTTTAGCGGATTTGTAGCGAGTCCCTCCCGAGACCGCAGGTTGCGCCATTCTCCGTGATACGGCCGTCCACTTTCGGAGTGCCAAACGCTTACGTTATATACTGTTTTCGGCCTTACAACCGATGCCTGGGGAGAGTGGATCTGACCGCCGTGATTTCCTGAAATCCGTGGCTCTCGGAGGCGGAGTTCTCGCCTCCTCGGGCAACGCACGCCCCCCGACCGAGTCAATGCCGGGCTGGCAGCCGCAGCCCACGCATGCCGGAGAGATCTCCTATCCTCGGGTCTTCACCGGCCCGTCTCTCGCGATGATCTCGTTCCCTCTCGGAGGAATCGGCGCAGGCAGCATCGGGCTGGGAGGCCGCGGACAACTGCGCGATTGGGAAATCTTCAACCGCGCTGACAAAGGGAACTCGCCGGCATACGCGTTCCCGGCTGTGTGGGTTCAAACCAGGGGGCACAAGCCGGTCGCGCGCGTTCTGGAAGCCCGTATTCAGACGCCGTATGAAGGACAGGACGGGCTGGGCTCGCGCAACGCGCCGGGGCTTTCGCGGCTGCAAGGCGCCACGTTCACCGGCGAATTCCCTCTGGCGCGAATCGATTTTCACGACAGCATCCTGCCGGTGGATATTTCACTGGAGGCTGGCACGCGGTTCATTCCGCTGGATGGCGATGAATCCGGCCTGCCCGTCGCTGTCCTTCGCTACCGCGTCCGCAACAAAGGGACTGTGGCCGCCGCTGTTTCCATCGCGTTTTCCATCGAGAACCCGGTGAGTTCGCAAAAGTCTGACGCGGAGACCCGCGTGAACGCGCCGGAAAGCAAGCCCGGCATTCAGGGTTTGCTGATGAAGAACCCGTCCCTCGCCGCGGATGATCCGGGTAGCGGAACTTTCGCTCTCGCGGCGCTGACGTCAGGCGAGGGGCGAGTAACTATGCTGCGGGGTTGGCCCGCGGGCCGTTGGTGGAACAGCCCGCTGCTGTTCTGGGACGACTTTTCGAGCGACGGCGAATTAGGGCCGGAGGCGGACAAGACTGGCCCCGTGGGCGCGATCTGCCTGAAGCGCGACATCGCCGCAGGCGCTGAGGCCGAATATACGTTTCTGCTGGCCTGGCATTTTCCGAACCGCACACCCGAGCGGTGCGGCTGGCGAGCGCCCAAAGGTCATGAGAAGGACGTGATTGGCAACTGGTACACCGCTCGGTTTGCCGATGCGTGGGCCGCCGCCGAATATGCCGCTTCCAATCTGGAACACCTCGAAGCCCGCACCCGGCGCTTTGCCCAGGCCATCCGCGAGACCACAATCCCCGATGTGGTGAAGGAAGCGGCCACGGCCAACCTGTCCACGCTGGTCTCCACCACTTGTTTCCGGACCGCCGACGGCGAATTCCACGGATTTGAGGGAGTGGACGATCACATCGGCTGCTGCTTCGGCAATTGCACGCATGTCTGGAACTACGAAACCGCAACGGCGCATCTTTTTCCGGCGTTTTCGCGATCGCTGCGCCGCGCCGCCTTCGGTTATTCGATGGACGAGCGTGGTGGCATGTATTTCCGTCAGCTTCTTCCCGACGGATTGGAACGATCCGAGTTCGTCGCAGCCGACGGTCAGATGGGCCAGATCATCAAGGTTTATATCGACTGGCAGCTTTCCGGAAATCCCGCGTTTCTGAACGAAATGTGGCCCAAAGCCAAACGCGCGCTGGAATTCGCATGGATTGCCGGCGGCTGGGATGAAAATCGCGATGGCGTGATGGAAGGCGTTCAGCACAACACCTACGACGTGGAATTCTATGGCCCCAATCCGCTTTGCGGCATTTACTATCTCGGCGCGCTCCGGGCCGGAGAAGAGATGGCGCGCGCAGCCGGGGACAGCAAGTTGGCAGACGAGTATCGCCGGTTGTTCGAGAGCGGGAGTAGATGGATAGACGCGAACCTGTTCAACGGCGAGTATTACATTCAGAGAATCAGTGGGCGCGCCGCCACTGAGATCGCTCACGGACTGCGCAGTGGCATGGGCGCCGACGATCCCGAACACCCGCAATATCAGATGGGAGACGGCTGCCTGGTGGATCAACTGCTCGGCCAGTACCTCGCCGATGTAGCGGGCCTTGGACCTTTGGTTGAACCAGCGAACATTCGCAACACTCTGGAATCAATTTACCGGTACAACCACAAAACCGAGGTTGCCGATCATGACTGCGTGCAGCGCACCTATGTGCTGAACGACGAATCGGCCCTTTTGGTTTGCGACTACGGCAAAGGTGAGCGGCCGATGATTCCTTTCCCGTATTACGCCGAAGCGTGGACCGGTCTGGAGTATATTGCCGCGGCCCTGTTTTTCTCGCATGGTCTGGCTGGCTGTGGCTACGAATGCGCCACCGCGGTCCGCAAACGCTACGACGGCGTGCGCCGCAATCCCTGGGATGAACCCGAGTGCGGCCATCATTACGCGCGCGCCATGTCCTCATGGTCCGGAATGTTGATGCTCAGCGGTTTCCGCTATCGCGGTTCCGAGAAGCTCGTGAGCGCCGTTCCGCGGGCCACGCTTGCTGAGTTTCGCTCGTTCTGGTCAGCCGGGACCGGCTGGGGTATGTTTTCGCTGCATCGCGACGCAGGCCGGACGGTGTTTTCGCTGTCGGTAATCGAAGGCTGTCTGGTGGTGTGGCAGGTCGAATTCCCTGCGCCTGCGGGCGGCAGCGCATCGGTGAAGTTCGATGGCGTGGATGTAGGGCGCCAGCTACGGCAGTCGAACGAGCTCGCGGTGTTTATCCTCGCGCGCGAAGTAAAGATCGAGCCGGGCAGGGAGCTGACGATTGAAATCCGATAGTATTCCAACTCTGGTGTTGGTTGGCGGTTTCCTCGGGGCGGGAAAAACCACACTGATCCTGCGTGCCGCCGAAACTCTGCGCCGACGCGGTCTTCGCGCCGCGGTGATCACCAACGATCAGGACAGCGGTCTCGTGGACACTCGCAGTTCGGAGGTCAGCGGCTTCGATACTCGCGAAGTAGCGGGCGGTTGTTTCTGCTGCCGCTTCTCCGATCTGCTGGACGCCGCCGAGCAGCTCACAGACTGGTCGCCAGATGTGATTTTCGCGGAACCGGTTGGCAGTTGCGTGGATATCTCCGCCACGATTCTTCAACCGTTCAAGGCGTTCCATCGCCATCAATTCCGTCTCGCACCCTACACAGTGCTTGCTGACCCGAGTCTTGCCGAGCGAGTCTTCGGCGGTCAGGCCGATACGGATGTTTCGTTTCTCTATCGACAGCAAATCGCCGAGGCCGACCTGCTCTGCCTCACCAAGGCGGATCTCGGCGCGAGGGCTCCTTCGCTCCCGGTTCCAGTGGATCTTCGTGTGAGCGCGGTCTCCGGCGAGGGCGTTGAGGCGTGGCTGGATGAAGTGCTGCACTCAAGCCGGGTAGTCGGCGCGCGCCTGCTCGATGTCGACTATGCGCGCTATGCCGAAGCTGAAGCTGCGCTCGGCTGGCTGAATCTTCATGCCGAAATCCTGTTGCGCGAGGCACAGAGCCCGGCGGCGCTGGCTGGTCCGCTGCTGGACCATCTCGACCGCGCGCTCACCGGCGCGGGCATGCCCATCGCGCATCTCAAGATATTCGATCAGGCCGAATCCGGCTACGTGAAAGCGGGCATCGTCGCGAATGGCGCTGAACCTCGGGCCGACGGGGACCTCGCCGCGTCCCCCGCAGAACGCCACGAGCTGGTGATTAATCTGCGAGCGATCGGCGAGCCCACGTCGCTGGATGCCATGGTCCGCGACGCGCTTGATCGAATCGATGGCGAAGTGACGATTCGGCATCTCGGGGCGTTTCGTCCCGCGCCTCCGCAGCCGGAACATCGTTTCACCGAAGTTGCGGGCGGTTAGTGTCGACCGGCGTTGTTATGCTGTCGGTTGGAGACACCATGGCACTTACTGAATCCACCATGCTTGCACTTGGGACTTCCGCTCCCGATTTTCACCTGCCCGACGTGACGACAGGCAAGACTGTCGCCCTCAGCGACCTTGGCGGGACGAAAGCCCTCTTGGTGATGTTCATTTGCCGCCATTGCCCGTACGTGAAGCACGTACAGGACGAGCTGGCGCGGCTGGGCAAGGATTATGCGGGTAAATCGCTGCGCATCGTTGCCATCTCATCCAATGACGCCGTCACCTATCCCGACGACGCTCCCGAAAGCCTGCGCGCCATGGCCGCCGAAGTTGGCTTCAACTTCCCGTTCCTTTACGACGAATCGCAGGAGACCGCCCGCGAATACTCCGCCGCCTGCACGCCCGATTTCTTCGTGTTCGACGAAGCGCGCCATCTCGCTTACCGCGGCCAGTCGGACGACAGCCGTCCGGGAAACGGGAAGCCGCTAACCGGTCGCGACCTTCGCGCAGCCATCGACACATTGCTCAGCGGTGGCAAAGTGGACCCGACTCAGCGGCCCAGCGTCGGCTGCAACATTAAGTGGAAAAAGTAACAGTCACGGGATCAGAGCTTTTCGGATCGGCTCGACCCAGGCGTCCTTGTCCATGTCCCAGACGATGAAGTTGGAATCGAACTGCCAGTAGGTCCACGCCCATCCCATCGATTCCGCCGTTCGCGCCACCCAGGAGGTGTAAAGCACGCGCGAATCCAGCGGGCCTTTGTCGTAGGCGCCGAACTCACCCAGCAGGATGGGCCGGTTGTGCGCCTTCGACCATTGCTGTACTCCCGTGAAATCGTCCACAACATGCTGCTTCTCGGCGTCGGTGCCCCACGTCACGCCGGAGAGCTTGGCGGTCATCTTGCTCCAGCTCGCGCCTTGGTGGGTGAACGACATGGGCAGATAGTAATGCACGGTGACGATAATGTGCCGGTCGTCGTCTGGTAAGTCAAGCTGCTCCAGATGGTGGATGCCGTTCCAGAAAGCGGGCCCGATGACGACGTTGCGCGCGGGATTGGTTTTTCGAATCACCGCCAGCGCCTCGTGCATGAGCGCATTCCAGCGCGCATCGGTTAGCTGGCCGTTGGGCTCATTCAGAATCTCGAAGATGACGCTGGGCGGAGCATCCTTATAGATCTCCCCGACCTGTTGCCAGAACGCCAGCAGCTTTGTCTGGCATGTGTCGGCGTGCTCGCTGCAGAATCCATAGTCGTGCTCGTCAAGGATTACCGTGAGATCGTTGGCGAGCGCGTTCTTCACCACCCAATCCAGCGTCTTCAGCCATGCGGCGTCGAGACGGTTCTGACCGT
Source organism: Bryobacteraceae bacterium (assembly GCA_050013535.1). Lineage (GTDB taxonomy): Bacteria > Acidobacteriota > Terriglobia > Bryobacterales > Bryobacteraceae > CAWACP01. Next base: position 8,678 of record JBEKFB010000156.1, read on the forward strand.
CCATGTGACTGAAGGCCTGCAGATTGACGCGCGCGGTTTGAAACCCGGCATCGTGGATGAGCTGGAAGTGCCGTTCGTGGAAGCGGGCTTTGGTGAAGTCGTTCCACAGTGGATCATAGCCGAGGATATTCACTCCCCGGCCCATTTTTTCGACTTGCGCGGCGGGGTCGATTGGCGTGCTTTGCGCGCTGAGGCCACACGCAACCAGCGCGGCGAGCCCGATGAATCGCGAAAATGAGTTCATTTGCTTCCATTTTCACACCGCTGGACATGCGGCCTTATGCTGGAATCGAATGAGGGTTTTTCACGATAGGATTCACGAAAAAGTCGGCTGAAACTTTCTTCACGGAGCTGAAGAACGCCGAGGTGAAGCGGCTGATTGACGTTCGCCTGAACAACACCTCGCAGCTGGCCGGGTTTACCAGGAAGGACGATCTTCGGTATTTCACCAAGGCCATCTGCGGGATCGACTACATGCGTGTCCCCGAACTTGCGCCGCCGGCCGAGATCCTCGATGCCTTCAAGAAGCGAAAGGGCGACTGGCGACTTTACGAAGAGCAGTTTCTGGATCTCATGCGATCAGGGCGAATCGAAGAGATAATCTCGCGCGGCATGATCGACGGAGGCTGCCTGTTGTGCAGCGAAGAAAGCCCGACCATTGCCACCGCCGCCTGGTCGCCGAATACCTGAGCGAGAAATGGGGTGGCATCGGAATTCAGCACCTTCCGTAGCCATCGCGCTGGTTGGCTATCCTAAGTTCAGATGTCCCTCGCCTCCATCCCGGATGCCATCGAAGAATTCCGCGCCGGCCGCATGGTTGTCATTGTGGACGACGAGGATCGTGAAAATGAGGGCGATCTCACCATCGCGGCCGAGAAGATTACGCCGGAAATCGTCAATTTCATGGCGAAGCACGCCCGCGGACTCGTCTGCCTTGCGCTCGCGCCGGAACTGTGCGACAAGCTCGGTCTCCCGCAGATGACACCGCACAACACGTCGCAATTCGGTACGGCGTTCACCGAGTCGATTGATGCGGCTGAAGGTGTGACCACGGGAATATCGGCTGCCGATCGCGCTCACACCATCCGGGTGGCTATGCTGCCC
>JBEKFB010000157.1:0-9740 GCA_050013535.1 Bryobacteraceae bacterium
GATGATCCCGCGAAACAAGTCGGCGGCCTGGGTTGCCGACCCGGCCTGCAGAAATAACTGCCCCAGCCAGATCTGTGTCTTAGCATCGTGAGGAGCAGCCTCGCGAGCCGGCAATAATTCCGCAAGCAGCGCTTCTTTATCGCCGCGTTGTGCCAGGAGATCGATGAGCTCGAATCGCGCTCGCAACCGGTTGCCGGCCTGATCCTGATCCCAATGGCCGTAGATGGCGCGATGATAGTAAACCACCGCCGTGTCGAAGCGCCCCTCTTTCGCCAAAACGCGCGCCAGGATCAGGTTGGAGTGAGCGTCGGTGGAATCGCTCTGCAAAAGCTGCGTCAGGGTGGATTCGGCAGCCAATGTGTCGCCTGCCGCAAGCTGCGCCTCGGCGAGGGTCCGCTGATAACCGCGATTGTTCCGCTCGTTGGCGATGGCGTCCTGAATCTTGTCGATCGCCGCGGCGCCGTCGCCCTGCCGCATCAGCGCTAGCCCCTGATTGAAGAAATGCGAAGCCTGGATCTGCGTCTCCATCGTCTCCAGCCTGGCGAGGAATTCGTCGGCCACCGACAGAACCACTATGGCCAGAAACACCAGCCCGAATGTGCGCACAAAGGACGGGGCCGCGAACGGCTTCACCACTATTCGCTCCGATCCTCGTGCCCGCCCTGCTTGCCCACGCCGTAAGCGCCGAGGATGTCGTCGAGAGCGACAATCCCCAGCAACTGATGAACATTCGCGCGGCTGACGACAGGAAGAACGTTCATACCCGTGGTCCCCATGCGCTCGAGCGTAAGGCTCAGACGGTGATCGGGATGAACGTGCGGGAATTCCTCGGTCGTTGGGTCGCTATTCAGGGGACCCTCAGGGAGCAGTTCCGCGACCCGCTTGTTCGACGCTCCGTCTTCCGCAACCTGTTCGAGTTCGCTGGCTCGGATCATTCCCAACAGGCTTTCGGCGTCGACCACGGGCAAGGCATTGAACGCGCCGCCATTCATCTTCCGAAGGGCCTCCGCGATCAGCAGGTCCGGTGACAGGATCGCCGGTTCCGTGCGCATGATGCGGCGCACCTCGGTCTGTTCGGTCTCGGTACGGGAGCGCGCGCTGGGCATGTGCACGCCCTCCTGATACGCCAGGGCCTCGTAAATCGGCATTTCCTGCAGCTTCTGCGAAATGAAATACGCTATGAGATTGGAGATCATCAGCGGAACGATGATGGTGTAATCGCGCGTGATTTCGAAGATCATGCACACCGATGTCAGCGGCGTGCGCACGATTCCCGCGAACGCGGTGCCCATGCCAACCAGCGCGTAAGCTCCCGGACCCGCGGTTACAGCCGGGAACAGTGAGTGAGCGACGCCTCCCACCGCCGCGCCTATCATCGCGCCGATGAACAGAGCCGGGCCGAAGATGCCGCCGGCGTTGCCGGACGCGTAACACACCGAGGTCGCGATGATCTTGAGTACGGCGAAGAGGATAACCATCTTCAGAACGATGTCGCCGTTGAGTACCTTCTCCACATGGTTGTAGCCGACGCCCATCACTTCGGGAACGAAGAAACCCATGACGCCTGTGAGAAGACCGCCTACCACGGGTTGAAACCAGACCGTCCACTTCGGCTGGCGCAGAAACCACGCGCGAAGACCCAGCAGAAGCTTCGTGAAACAAACCGAGCCCAGCCCGCCCACAACACCCAGCACTGCGTAGACGCCGAATTCTGCGGGGTTCACCAGTTTGTAGCCGGCCACGTGGAACAGCGGCTCATCGCCCAGGACAAGGTGCAGCACCATCCAGGAGGTCGCCGAGCTCAATACGACGGAACCGAGCACGGATGCGTGCAAGTCGCCCATGATCTCTTCAAGCGAAAACAGAACCGCCGCGATCGGTGTGTTGAACGCCGCTGCAAGCGCCGCCGCGCAACCGGCGGGCACGAGGGCCTTTACATATTTCGGGGGAAGCCCAAGGTTCCGCGCGATCATCGAAGCGATTCCGGCGCCCACCTGAACGGACGGTCCTTCACGTCCGAGCGCGATGCCGGTCGCCAGCGACGCCGAACAGCAGAAGAACTTTCCGAAGACCGTGCGGAACATGATGCGGCCGTCATTGATGAAAAGCGCGAATTTGGTCTGCGGGATGCCGCTACCCCGGGCATTCGGAAAGTAGCGCCACAGAAGATAGCCGGTGCCGAGCGATCCGAGAACGGGAACCAGGATGCGCCGCAAGCCGGATCCACCCGGCGGGTACATGCGCGCCGAAAGGCGGCCTGTGAGGAGGATAAAGGCCACCACAACAAGCCCGACTACAGCCCCAACTACCAGGCTCAGAACCAGCATGAGCTGGTCTTCGCTGTTTTTCAGCCTTTCGAACCTGCCGCGCAGGCGAGCAATCAGATTTGGGGGTTGGCTGGAATCGATGGCACTGCTGGTCGCCGGAGAGGGGGTCCCACCCACAGAGGCCATTATCGCGCAGGGCGTCGCGGAGACAATCGAGCGGGAAGCGGCCGGGCTATTCCTTCATTCCCTTGAAAGCGTCGAGCGCGAACTGAAGATCCTGCCGCGTGTGTGCTGCGGTCACGCAAAGCCGGAGGCGCGCCGCACCCTGGGGTACTGCCGGGAAGATCACCGGCGTGGCGTGAATGTCCATCTCGCGCAGGCGGCCCGAAAAGAGCGTGGTAACGGCTTCGTCGTGGAAGATGATGGGGATGATTGGCGTCTGCGAAAGGCCGGTGTCATAGCCGAGATCGCGCAGTCCTTCGCGCAGGAAGTCGGCATTTTCGCGAAGCCTGGCAACGCGCTCAGGTTCGTTCCGCAAAATGGCCAGCGTCTCACGCACTGCGGCAACGGCAGCGGGGCACAGCGCCGCCGAAAAGATAAATGGCGCGGCGGCATGTTGCAGATAGATCGCCAGCTCCTGGGACAAGCAGGCGAATCCGCCATTCGACGGGATGGCCTTGGCCAGCGAGCCAGTCCAGATATCTACGTCCGAGGTCTTAACACCGAAATGTTCGTCGGTGCCCCGGCCATTGCAGCCCAACACGCCGGTGGCATGAGATTCGTCCACCATCAGGTAGCAACCGAATTGCTTTTTAAGCTGCACCAGTTCGGGCAGGCAACAAATGTCGCCGTCCATCGAGAAAACGCCGTCGGCGATGATGAGCGTGCGATTGGCTGGCGCGCCCGATTCCAGCTCGCGCTTCAGGGAGACCGGGTCATTGTGCTGAAACCGCTGCAGCGGGACGCCGGCCAGACGGCAGGCATCCACCAGGCTGCGGTGTGACAGGGAATCGAGAATCACTCGATCCTGCGGCGACAGCAGTGCCGCAACCACGGCAAGATTGGCCAAATACCCGGAACTGAACGTGATGGCTTCGGCTGTTCCCTTGAAATCGGCCAGCTCCCGCTCCATCTGGTGATGAATGTCGATGGTGCCGGTAAGCATACGGACGCCGCCGGTGCCTGTGCCATACTTCCGAACTGCATCAACCGCGGATTCGTCAACGCGCGGATCGCCGATAAGACCCAGGTAATCGTAGGACGACAGCATCATCATCTGCCGCCCCTCCGCCTGCACCCATGGACCGGAACGTCCTTCCAAAGCAAGCTGATACGGGTAAACCCCGGCGTCACAGGCGCGGCCCATCAGCTCGAATACACGCCGGGCGCGGGCATCGATGAGATTTTCCTTCCGGAAACTCCACGTCTTGCCGGGAGAGAAGAACCCATCGAAGAGATCGCCCGAAGCGGTGCGAAAGACCGGTACCTGAGTGTGGCCGTTAAGATGATGATCTGGCATGGTTAATCGCCAACGCGGGCGTTCACCCTTCTCCACAAGTGTTTTACCCAGTATATTAGAAGGTAGACCATTTGTAACTGCGGAGTTAAGTTTTTGAGACGCAGGTGGATTTTGCACCTATGCGTGGTGGCGCTCGCGTGCGCTGGTGCTGCCTCGCTGACCGCCGCCGAACTCGGCCCCGAAGGACTGTGGAAGACCACTGACGACCGAACCGGTAAGCCCCGGGGGCTGGTCCGCATCTACCAGGAAAAGAACGGTGCGTTTTACGGTCGAGTGGAAGCAACGCTCGATCCTGCCGAAGCCCGCCAGGTTTGTGACTTGTGCACAGACGAGCGCCGGAACAAGCCAGTAGTCGGCATGGTTGTGATGCGAGGACTGCGGAAGGTCGGGGAATATTACAACGGAGGGGACATCCTCGACCCGGATACCGGCAGCGTCTACCGCTGCACATTCCGGATCGAGGATCAGGGGCGAAAGCTCATCGTCCGTGGATTCATCGGGTTCTCACTGTTTGGCCGAACCCAGACCTGGACACGCCAGCCTTAGCGGCGATAACCTCCCCCACGATAGTAGCCGCGGTAATACGGGGCACGAACACCTATCGAGACACCATACCCATACGGATAATACCCGCCGTAGTAGGGGTAGGGATTCGGGTAGCCGTAAGCATAGGGAGCGTAGTAGGCCGGGCCATAGGGATAGTAGCCATAGCCGTAATAACCGGGGTAGAGGCCAACGCCCCAGCCGCCCCCGTACCCGCCGTAACCGCCGCGATAGTAGCCGCCGCCACCCCGGTAGTAGCCGCCACCTCCGTAGTGACCACCGCCACCGGCTGCGTAGCCGTGGCCCATCGCCGCGCCGCCGCCATGGAATCCACCGCCGCCTCCGCCACCGTGGGAGCCCGCCATCGCCAAGGTTCCTGCCAGCAGCCAGACGAACAAGAGACCGAATGGAATCGCTTTACGCATGTGACACCTGCCTGTCTCTTAGATTTACGCCGATGCTGTTAGGTTGCATTGCATTCCGCGATGGCGGGAAACGGAATCACATCTTCCATTCGTTTCAACTGTCCACACGCGGCGAAGATGTCGCGACCGCGCGGTTTGCGGATGAAACAGGGCATCGCCCGGCGGACGATTGCCTGAAACCCGCTGACTCGCGCCGGATCGGGCGTTTTGTAAGGAATATCCGGGCCCGGATTCAGCGCGATCAGGTTGACCTTGGCTTTCAGATGAGCCAGCAGGCGCACCACGCGCGAGGCATCCGCATCGGTGTCGTTGACGCCACCCAGCAGCACGTATTCGAACGTCAGCCGCTCCCACGGACGCAGCGGATAAGCCCGGCACGCCTCGAGCAGCTCGCGCAGGTGATACTTGCGAGTGATGGGCATCAGTTTGCGCCGCTGCTCCTCGCTGGAGGCGTTCAACGAGATGGCCAGCTTCGGGCGGACCGGCTCGCGGCCAAGTTCGACGAGCTTCGGCGTGATGCCTGCCGTGGAAACGGTGATGCGGCGAGGGGAAATGCCAATGCCCTGCGGATCGGTGAGCAGGCGCGTGGCTTTGAGGACGTTGGGAAGGTTGAGCAGTGGCTCACCCATGCCCATCATCACGATGTTCACCCGGCCGCGTCCCTCTTCTGTCGCCTCACCGAGCTTATGCTCCCGCAGCAGGAACAACACCTGGCCGACGATCTCGCCCGCCGTGAGATTCCGTTCGAGTCCCATGCGCGCGGTGAGACAGAAATCGCAATTCACCGGGCAACCCACCTGGCTGGAGATGCAGAAGGTATCGCGTGTCTCCTCCGGCATGAAGACAGCCTCGATGGTTCGCCCGTCATCCAGCTTCAGCAGATAACGAACCGTGCCATCGGTGGAGGTCCATCGGGAGACGGCGTCGGGAAAACCCGGGCGGAAGCGGGCGCTGAGATCGTGCCGCAGGATCAGCGGCAGGTTGGTGATTTCTTCAACATTCGACACCCTTTGCCGGTAGATAGCGTCGTAGATTTGCCGGGCGCGAAACCCCGGCTGGCTCTGGCCGAGAACCTGCTCAATCTCGGGAAGTTCCATGCCTACAAGGGGTTGCAGCACACGGTGATTTTAGCACGCGGGCCCGCGCTACTATGAAATTGGTTCGCCTATGGCTTTTTCCAGTGCTCCCATGAAACCCCGCGAGATCCAGCGAACCACACTGGATAACGGAATTCGCATCATCAGCGAGCAGATGGAACACGTCCGTTCGGTGTCCATGGGCATCTGGATCGGAACCGGTTCGCGTCGCGAGAGCGCGGAAGAGAACGGGATTTCGCACTTTATCGAGCACATGGTGTTCAAAGGGACCGAGCATCGCTCAGCCGAGGACATCGCCCGGTCGGTGGATTCCATCGGCGGCGGTCTGGATGCCTTCACCGCGAAGGAAATGGTGAGTTACAACACCAAGGTGCTGGATGAGCACATGCCCGTCGCCTTCGACGTTTTGTCGGACCTGGTGCTGAACCCGCTGTTCCGCGACGAGGACATCGAGAAGGAAAAGGGCGTCATTCTGGAAGAGCTGAAGATGGAGGTGGACAATCCCGAATACCTCCTGCATGAAATCTTTTCGAGCAATTTCTGGAAAGATCATGCCATTGGCCGGCCCATTCTTGGAACCAAGGATACTGTGCGGAATTTCCGGCACGGCATGTTGCGCAACTACTACGAGCGCACGTACGAGCCTTCGAACATTCTGATCACCGCCGCGGGCCACCTGGAGCACGCGCGCGTGGTGGATCTGGTGCGCGATCGGTTCGACCGGTTGAAGCCGCTCGACCCCGCCGCCGCCGATCCCGCGCCCACCGCGCACGCCCGCCTGGTATTTCGACACAAGGCATCGCTGGAGCAGACACACCTGTACCTTGGAGTCCCCAGCGTTCCCATGTCCAACGAGCGGCGGTTCGCCTGCTATGTGCTGAACACGGTGCTGGGCGGTGGAATGAGCTCACGGCTGTTCCAGAATATCCGCGAGAAAAAGGGCCTCGCGTACGCGGTGTTCTCCGAGCTGAGCATGTATTCCGACACCGGGTGCCTGGCGATTTACGCGGGCATGGCCATGGAGACGGCGCGGCAGGTGGTGGATCTCATCGTGGATGAATTGCGCACCCTTAAGAATGAGCCGGTGGGTGAAGACGAGCTGCGCCGCGCCAAGGATCATCTGAAGGGGTCGTTCGTTCTCGGTCTGGAATCGACATCGAGCCGCATGGGCAATCTGGCGCGGCAGGAGTTATACTACAAACGATTCTTCAGCCTGGACGAGATGCTGGACAGCATCGAACGGGTGACCGTTGCCGAGGTGCAGGCCATCGCGCAGGAATTCTTCGACGCGAAGAAGATCACGCTGGCGATGCTGGGGAATCTGGGCGACTTCAAGATTCGCCGCGAGGAACTCGACTGCTAAGACGGTCCAAACCGCTCTTCCTGCTTTTTTCTATTTGCGGCGCTGTTTCGGCGCTGGCACTCGATCCCGCATCACTTAAACCACAAGGCTATGTCAGCGATTTCGCGCACGTGGTGGACGCGGCTTCGCGCGAGGCCGCCGAACAGTATTGCTACAAGCTGGAGCAAGCCACCGGCGTACAGGTAGCAGTGGTCACCGTCGATTCGCTCGGTGACCAACCGATCGAGGATTTCGCCAACGATCTCATCCGGAAGTGGGGCGTCGGGCACAAGGGACAGAACGATGGCCTCATGCTTCTGCTGGCCATCAAGGATCGCAAAGATCGAGTAGAAGTCGGTTACGGGCTGGAGCCGATTCTGCCGGACGGCTTCGTCGGCGACGTCGCGGTCGACATGCGTCCGCTGCTGCAGCAAGGCCGGTACGGCGCGGCCATTTTGCAGGGAATCGAGTCCATGGGATCGCGTGTCGCAGCGGCCAAGCACGTCTCGCTCGATTTCCAGATGCAGCGTCCTCCTGAAGACAAGACCGTCACGTACCGCTCGCATGGCCTTGGTATTCCCTTCCCGCTGATCATCATTGGCATCGTGATTCTGCTGTTCCTGATGCGGCGTGGAGGCGGCAGTGGCGGCAGCTTTATTACTGGCATGATTCTGGGCAATCTGCTGGGTGGCGGCGGCCGCGGTGGCTGGGGCGGAGGTGGTTTCGGTGGATTCGATGGCGGCGGAGGCGGTGGGGGATTTGGCGGATTCGGCGGTGGCGATTCTGGTGGAGGCGGCGCGTCAAGCGGCTGGTGACCTATGGAAAAGAAACTCGCTCAGCTTGTGGAGAAAACCAGCGCGGCGCTTGGCGGCCGGCTGGTGGCGGTGATCCTGTACGGCTCCGGCGCGAGCGGCGAACATCACGCGAAGTTCTCGGATCTCAATGTGCTCTGTGTGGTGACGAAAATCGACGCGCGTGAGCTGGCCGATGTCGAGCCCGTGGTGAAATGGTGGCGCGGCGAAGGGAATCCGTCGCCGTTGTTGCTGTCGCGGGATGAGGTGCGCACTTCCACCGACGTGTTTGCCATCGAATTCCACGACATGCTGGAGCAGCGGCGGGTGCTCTACGGCGAGGACGTAATCGCCGGTCTCCAGATCGACCGTGTGTTTTATCGCGCGCAGGTGGAGCACGATCTTTTCTCGAAACTGCTGCGGCTGCGCCAGAAGGCCGCGGCTATGCTCAGCGATCGCGATGCGCTGCTCACGCTGATGCTCGATTCCGTTTCCACGTTCTGCGTCCTGCTGCGGCATGCGCTGGCGCTGGGCGGAATCGGCACAGGCACGAAAAAGCGCGAGATTGTTTCGCATCTCGCCGCTATCGGCATTGACCCGAAGCCGTTCGAGCAACTGCTGGATCTGCGCGAAGAGCGAACCAGCGCGAAAGACGTTTCGCCGCGCGATTTGTTCGAGCAGTACCTGGCGGGCATCCATTCCGCAGTAGAATATGTCGATCGGCTGGCAAAATAGAACAGAGATGGAGACCTCATGAAGATTGCTCTGATAGTTGTAGTTGTGTTGGTGCTGCTGGTCCTTGGCGTCTTCGTCTGGGCCATGGGTGAGCGCAACGCGCTGGTAATCGAACAACAGGCCGTTAAGGCGCAGTGGGCGCAGGTGGACGTCGCGCTGCAACGCCGAGCCGATCTCATTCCAAACCTGGTGCAGACAGTGAAGGGATATGCCAAACAGGAAGTTACCGTTTTCACCAACATCGCCAACGCGCGCGCGGCCCTGGGCGGGGCGCAGACGCCACAGCAGAAGATGCAGGCGAACGGGCAGCTCGACAGCGCACTGAGCCGGCTGCTGGTGATTGTGGAGAATTATCCGCAACTAAAATCGGACCGCAATTTCCAGGAGCTCCAGTTCGAGTTGGCCGGCACCGAGAACCGCATCGCCATCGAACGGCGCAAGTACAACGAGGCCGTGCAGGAATATAACAAGGACATCCAGTTGTTCCCACGCAACATCATCGCGGGCATGTTCGGCTATCAGCCGGAGACCTACTTCCAAACCGAGGCGGGCGCGCGCACCGCGCCAAAGGTGGAGTTCTAGCCGGAGTCCGCATGCGCCTGGGGCAACTGAAGTGGAACAACACGGTAACTGCGGCCATTTTCGAAAATGACCAGGCTCGCCCGATCCCTGAATACAACCTCTACGATCTGATCAATCGCTCGGAGAAAGAACACGTCGACCTGGCATCGCTGGCCGGACGGCTGGCCGCTCCGCATTTGCAGGCCGCACCACCGGTGATTCCGCTGTCGCCTCGCGAAGTCTGGGCCTGCGATCGCAATTACGAAACAAGAGGACCGGTGGACGGTTTTCGCGTCAGTGTCGACCGTATCGACCGTCCGGAGATTTTCTTCAAAGGAACCGCGCGCGTCTGCGTGGGGCCCGGGCAAAGCATCGGCATTCGATCCGATTCGCGCTTCACCGCGCCGGAGCCGGAGCTGGCCGTGGTGTTGGGCAGCAAGGGCAAAGTGGTGGGCTACAC
>JBEKFB010000158.1:0-17951 GCA_050013535.1 Bryobacteraceae bacterium
CGCGTAATAATCGCGCAGCAGGCGCAGACTGTCCTCAATCGCGTGGCCACCCTCAATGCCGATCAGCGCGGCGAATTTCCCGTCCCGATGCGCGGCCACAATATCATCCGCCGTCAGCGCCAACCGCACGCGATCAGGATAACGGTCGACGATGTCGTGCCGGATGGTGTCGATCATGTCCAGCGTGCGATGCGCGGACTGGTTCGTCTTGACGTATTTCGCGTCAACGTACGCGGCAAAGAAAGTCGCGCCCACTCCGCCCTCACGCAGCCGATCCAGGTCGGTATGGCCGGTGGTCTGGCGAGTGCCGATATCTAGACCATCAACGGTATTGCTGGTCACGTCGTTGTGCGTATCGATCAAGATTGCCGAGCGCTGCACGCTGGCAACCTCGGCGTCGCTGACTTTGTGCGGTGGCGCGGCGAAAGCAAAAGTGGCCACGCTTGCGGCCGCAATGAAGTGTCGAAAAGGCGAGAGCATTAGCGCTATGGTATCGATATCGCGACCATTGCCGCCAACCGTTTCGGTGCGACCTGCCGATAACTTCCCGCCAGCAGCTCACGGACCTCGTCCCAGTCGACGCGTCCCACATCCAGACGTAGCGCGACCCAGCCGCGCGAGCCGATATACGAAGGCAAATAAAATCGGTCGGGACTCGCGGCCACCAGTGCTGTGTTATCGCCGGGCAGCACCTTACACGTCACGGCAACGATTCCATCGCCATGATGATCGTTCAGGAAGTAAGCGAAGGTTTTCTTACGGATCAGAAACTGCGCATGCGAGCCGCGGTATTCGCGAGTCGCCTCCGGCAGCGCCAGCGCGATTTTCGTGAGTCTTACGAGCCGTGGGTCTTCTTTCGTCACAGCGGCAGGTTCCCATGTTTACGGCGTGGATTCGTATCCACTTTCGTCGCCAGCATGCGCAGCGCGCGAATCACCTTGACCCGCGTCTCGTGCGGCTCAATCACATCGTCGATGAACCCGCGCTCGGCGGCGATGAACGGGTTGGCGAAGCGCTCGCGAAACTCCGCGATCTTCTTCTCACGAATCTCGGCCCGATCGCCCGCGGCCGCCAGTTCCCGCCGGTTCACGATCTCCACCGCGCCCTCCGCTCCCATCACCGCGATCTCGGCCGTGGGCCACGCGAGGTTCAGGTCCGTGCGCAAATGCTTCGATCCCATCACGCAATACGCGCCGCCGTATGCCTTGCGCGTGATCACCGTGATCTTCGGCACCGTCGCCTCCGCATAGGCGTACAGCAGCTTCGCGCCATGGCGGATCACACCGCCGAATTCCTGATCGGTCCCCGGCAGAAATCCGGGCACGTCCTCGAAGGTCAGAATCGGAATATTGAACGCATCGCAGAACCTCACAAAGCGCGCGGCCTTCACCGACGAATTGATATCCAGGCATCCGGCCAGAAACGCAGGCTGATTCGCCACAATACCCACCGATCGCCCATCCATGCGCGCGAACCCCACCACAATGTTCTTCGCGAAATGCTCGTGCACTTCCAGAAACTCCCCGTTGTCCACCACGCGCTCGATCACGTCCTCCATGTCATAAGGCTGGTTCGATTCGGCGGGCACAATGGAATCGAGTTCCACATCGGCTCGATCCACCGGATCGCTGGTTGGCCGCACCGGCGGATCGTCCTGATTGTTCTGCGGCAGGTAGGTGAGCAGTTCGCGGATGGTGCGCAGGCAGTCGGCATCGTCATGAGCCAGGAAATGCGCCACGCCGCTGGTGGTGTTGTGCGTTTCAGCGCCGCCCAGCTTCTCTTTCGTGACGTCCTCATGCGTCACCATGCGAATCACATCGGGCCCGGTGACGAACATGTGGCTGGTGCGGTCCACCATGAAGATGAAATCGGTCAGCGCCGGCGAATACACCGCGCCGCCCGCGCATGGCCCCATGATGGCGGAAATCTGCGGGATCACGCCGCTGGCCATGGTGTTGCGCAGAAAGATGTCGGCGTAGCCGCCCAGCGAGAGCACGCCCTCCTGAATGCGCGCGCCACCTGAATCGTTCAGGCCGATCACCGGCACGCCGGTCTTCAGCGCCAGATCCATAATCTTGCAGATCTTCTGCGCGTTGGTTTCCGACAACGACCCGCCAAACACCGTGAAATCCTGCGCGAAGACGTAGGCCGGACGCCCATTGATCAGACCAGCCCCGGTGACGAACCCGTCGCCATCCACCACCTGCGTATCCATCCCGAACTCGCGGCAACGATGCCGGGCCAGCTTATCGGTCTCGTCGAACGTGCCTTCGTCCAGTAGCAGATCGATGCGCTCACGCGCCGTGAGCCGTCCCGCTTCGTGCTGTTTTGCGCGACGTTCTTCGCCCCCGCCGGCCTCGGCCGCGGCGTGCCGTTTTCGCAATTCGTTCAGCTTGTTCATGCTTCGGCTTCATTGAGGGTACCGCATGGGATATGCGGCGCCAGCCGCGTTCTCGCCCGATGACCACACGAGCGCGGCTTTCGCCGCGCGTCCTCCGCACCCCCCCCGGAACTTGACGTGCTCTGCCGGTGTCAAACTCAACATTGTCTGCGTTTGCCTGCAAGATCCGCGGGCGGCCGCGTTCTACCGACAGAAGGCCCGATGACTATGCGCCGAATTGCCTCGATTCTCTCCCTTCTTACATCCACCGCTCTGGCCGCCGACCTGCCGGTCCGCGAGGTCATCCTCTATAAGAGCGGCGTCGGCTACTTCGCCCGCTCCGGCCAGCTTGCGCCCGGCGACAGTGCGCGGCTCGATTTCAAGGCCCCGGACATGAACGACGTGCTGAAATCGCTCACCGTCTCCGACGATTCCGGCACTCCCATCCGTGGCCTTCGTTACGATTCCAGCGAGCCGCTGGATCAGAAGCTGGCGGAGTTCCCGTTCACTGTGGCGGATGGGCAACAACTGAGCGTTTTTCTCGACCATCTCCGCGGTGCGCGAGTGGAGTTGAAGATGGCTGCCGACGCGTTGGCCGGAGTCATCGTCAGTGGCCGCGTCGTTCCCGGCGATGAGAAACAGTCCGAACATGAACAACTCATCCTGCTGCTCGATTCCGGCGACCTGCGCACGGTGGACCTCTCCGCCGCCAGTTCCATCCGCTTCCCGGATCCCAAGCTACAGGCCCAATTGAAGGATTACCTCGCCGCCGTCGCCCAAGCGCGCTCGAAGGACAAGCGCAGCGTCTATATTGACTCGTCCGATGCCAAGGCTCGCACCGTCTCGGCCAGCTATATGATTCCGCAGCCGCTGTGGAAGTCGAGCTATCGTCTGCTTTTCGATGACAAAGGCGAGGCCACGCTGGAAGGCTGGGCCATCATTGACAACACCACCGGCGACGACTGGACCAATGTCCACCTGTCGGTGGTCTCCGGCCGGCCGGTGTCATTCATCAGCCGCCTCTATGAACCGTTCTACGTGCAACGAACCACCGCGGACGTCAACAACGCATACGCGCAGGCCCCGGTTGTCTATGAAGGTGGTGTGGCGGACAGTGTCGTTGGAGGCGTGCCGGGTGGAGTTCCCGGCGGCTCAATGGGTGGCGTGCTCGGTATCGTCGCCTCTGGTTCGGGCGGTGGAGTCGGAGCGGATTCGGGCCGCAACATCGGTGGCGGCGTGTACCGCCTGAAGGCCCAACCCAGCTCCGTCACCGCGGGCACTCAATCCCAGGAACTCGGCGACCTCTTCGAATACCGCTTCGACGCACCCGTCACCATCCATAAGAACGAATCGGCCATGCTGCCCTTCCTGCAGCAGAAGATCGCAGCCCGCAAGCTGCTCATATATTCGGAGTCCTACGGCCAAAACCCGATGAGCGCGGCCGAGCTCACCAACAACACCGGCAAGACTCTCGATGGCGGACCCATCACCGTATTCGAAGGCGCCGGCTACGGCGGCGAGGCCCTGATGAACACGGTCAAGAACGGCGACAAGCGCCTGATCAGCTACGCCGTCGATCTTGGCACGCGCATCGGCACGAAGGAAGACACCGGCGAGAGCCGCCTTCTGGAAATCCACATCAACCACGGCGTGCTCAGCCAGAAGAGCTCCATCCTCCTGACCAAAACCTACAGCATCCGCAACGTCGATCCGCGCCCGAAGACGCTGCTCATTGAGCAGCCCATCCTGGAAGGATATAGCCCGATCAGCCCCAAACCCTCGGAGACCACCGCCGGTGCCCGCCGTTACGAAGTAAAGCTCGCCGCCGAAGGGAGCGAGAAGTTGCCGATCGTCGATGAGCGAACCGAGCTGATCTCGTACTCGGTTCAGGCGGACAACATCACGCCGGATACGCTGCTGATGTACGTCGGGCAAAAGGCCATTTCCGATGACGGCCGCAAACAAATGCAGGGGATCATCGATCAGAAGGGCCGCATAGCCGGGACCGATATTTCCCTGGCGCAGGCGCACTCTGAAATGGAGGAAGCCTCCCGCGCGCAGGATCGCCTTCGCCAGAATATTCAAACCCTGAATTACGTCAACGGGCAGCACGATCAGGTGCAGGAGTGGGCGAAACAACTGGCTGAGGAGGAAGTTCACATCACCGCGCTGCGCGATCAGATATCGGCGCTTGACAAAAAGAAGGCTGCGCTCGAAGCCGAACTCGGCGATATGATCGGGAAGCTGGAGTTCTGAATATGCGTCGAACCATTCCAGTCCTCGTCCTGCTAACGACCGCCGCTCTCGCTGCGGACCTGCCGGTTCGCGAAGTGATTCTGTATAAGAGCGGCGTCGGCTACTTCGCCCGCTCCGGCCAGCTTGCGCCCGGTGAAGGCGCTCGGCTCGATTTCAAAGCGACGGACATGAATGACGTGTTGAAGTCGCTCACCGTCAATGACGATTCCGGAACGCCCATCCGCAGCCTGCGGTACGATTCCAGCCTGCCGCTGGAGCAGAAGCTCTCAGAATTCCCGTTCATGATCGACGACGGCCAGAAACTGAGCGCTTTTCTCGACCATCTGCGCGGCGCGCGCATCGAGCTGAAGTCGGCGGCGGAGCCTCTCGCCGGGACCATAGTGAGCGCGCGCCTGATCCCCGGCGACGAGAAACAGTCCGAGCGCGAGCAATTGATCCTGCTGCTCGATTCCGGCGACCTGCGCACCGTGGATCTCGGCGCCATCAGTTCGCTGAGCTTCCCGGACGCGAAGCTACAGGCGCAGTTGAAGGACTATCTCGCCACCGTGGCGCAATCGCGCTCGAAGGATAAGCGCAGCGTGTACATTGATTCGTCCGAGGCCAAGGCCCGCACTTTGTCGGCCAGCTACATGATTCCCCAGCCGCTCTGGAAATCGAGTTACCGGCTGTTGTTTGACCCGAAGGGCGAGGCGACTCTGGAAGGCTGGGCCATCGTCGACAACACCACCGGCGATGATTGGACCAATGTTCGCCTCGCCGTGGTTTCCGGACGGCCGGTATCATTCATCAGCAAGCTGTATGAACCGTTCTACGTGCAGCGCACGACAGCAGACGTCGAGAATGCTTATGCGCAGGCGCCAGTGGTGTATGCTGGCTCGACCGACGTAAAGAATTTTGTCGCGCCAACAGGAATCTCTTTGGCCGCTCCCCAGCCGAAGCCTCCTCCTCCTGCCGCAGCCATGCCATCGGTCTCCGAAAGCGTACAGGTCGCGTCTGCGGAAAGCACCGTCGCCCCCGACACCGAATCGCAGGAACTCGGCGACCTCTTCGAATACCGCTTCTCCTCGCCAGTCACCATTCACAGGAACGAGTCGGCCTGCCATTCCTGCAAGAGAAGATCGCGGTCCGCAAGCTGCTCATCTACGCCGAGTCATACGGCCAGAACCCGATGAGCGCGGCCGAGTTGACCAATAACACCGGCAAGACTCTCGACGGCGGCCCCATCACCGTCTTTGAAGGCGCCAGCTATGGTGGTGAAGCGCTCATGAACACCGTGAAGAACGGCGACAAGCGGCTCATCAGCTACGCCGTCGATCTCGGCACCCGCGTGGGCACGGAGGAAGAATCCAGCGACACACACCTGCTGGAAATCCATGTCAATCGCGGCGTCATCACGACGAAGAGCTCGGAGCGCGACAACAAAACCTATACGATCCGTAACGTTGACGCGAAACCTAAGACGCTGATAATCGAGCAACCCATCCGCGAGGGGTACAAACTGCTAAGCCCGAAGGTCAGCGAGACCACCGCCAACGCGCACCGTTTTGAAGTGAAGCTTGCGCCGGGGGCAACCACGAAGCTGGAAGTCGTAGAAGAGAGCTCAGACCACAGCACGACCCTCGTGTCCAGCTTCACCCCGGACCTCCTCGTCACCTACGTCTCCGCAAAGGCCATTTCCGAGAGCGGCCGCAAAGCCCTTCAGCAGATCGTCGATCAGAAAGCCAAGATCGCCGAAGTGGACGAGTCGCTCAAACAAACACAATCGGAAATGGAGGAAGCTTCCCAAGCCGAAAATCGGCTGCGCCAGAACATCCAAACGCTGAACGTCGTCAACGGCCAGCGCGATCAGGTCCAGACATGGTCGCAGCAGCTCGCTTCGGAAGAGGTCCACTATACCAAACTACGCGATCAAGCCTCAGCCCTCGACAAGCAGAAAGCCTCACTCGAGGCCGAGCTGAACGCCATGATCGCAAAACTGGAGTTCTGACCTGGACACGCGGGCGCCTTCGCCGAGCCAGCAGCAAAGCCGTGAGGTAGGCCTCCGCGTGGCCGTGGCCTGCGTTCTGTCGTTCGCTTTGGCACTGCTGGCGCAGAAAGTCCTGATCGCCATCCTGGACCCCAATTTCGGCGGGGATGCCGGCATCAGGATGAATGCCGCGCCACTCGCTTATTTCCGCGTAGGCAACCGCGTGTGGCTCCCGTATCTGCAGCTTCAAATCTGGCTCTTCTACCATCTGCGGCTGCCTTACCGGCTTTACAACCTCATTCCCTGTTTCTACTTCTTCGTGGCGGTGGTTTCGCTGGGCCTGCTCGGGTTGCGCCTGCTGGGCCGCACCTGGTCCGGCATCTTGTTCACGTTGGCCGCGATGTTCTGCTTTGCGGAACAGCGACTCATCAGCGGCCTGGCCGTCACTCTGTACCAGGAGATCCTGGGGGTCGCGTTCTTTTATCTGCTTCTCTATTCGGGCGCGTTGGACCTTAGAAAAGCGCGTGTTCTGGTGCTATTGGGCGCGCTGGCGCTACTGACGCGCGACACCTTTCAGTTCTATCTGCTTGCGCTCACGCTGCTGAATTGGAAGACCATTCTCCGCGACCGGACGTATCGCCGGTCGTTCCTTTTCCTGTGGGCCATTCCGGTGATTTGGCAGCTCTCCATTCCGCTTGGCTACCTGGTGTTTGATCACAGGTTCCCCAGATCTCTGACGGAATGGCCTCTGACCATCAACAAGGAACAGGAAGCCGCGGTCTCGCACCTCTCCATCAGTCTGGCCAGTCTGTGGACAGGAATGCTGGAGTCGGGCGCGATCGTCCTGTTAGCGGGCGTCGTCCTGGCCTGGGTCGTGATCCGTTGGAACAGCAGTCCCACGGTGCCGGCCGCCGGGAACGAGTCGCGGGAGTTCACCCGGCGCTTTGGCCCGTTCAGCCTGCTATCTCTCGGAATGATATACAGCGCGATCATTCTGTTTAACCCAACCAGGGCGACGTTCGGAAACAGCAGGATGGCCTTCCCATTGATCGAGCATCTGTTTATCTGGGCGCTGCTGGCTCTGGCTGCCACGTTCACCTCTCGAGGTATTTCCCGCTACGCGGCGCGAGCGCTGGTGATGGCTGGCTTGTTGGCTTCGCTTAGTCCGCTGGTCAGACGCTGGGTTCCACAAGAGAATCGCGAAGCGAACACGGTCTACCCGGACCTGCAGCGCCTGCTCCGCGAAACCTCACCGAGCGCGCCGGCAGTTGTGTGCTTCGGGCCGGAAAACATCTTTGACACATTTTCGCGCTTCGTCGCGCCCACCTTGTATTCGCAGCGGCGATATCTGCAGGCGGGAACCGAAATCCCGACCGACTGCTCGGTGTGGATCTCACGTCCCGCGGCCGTTCCGCGCGATACCGCGGAATTTGAGAAGGTTCGGGAATACCAGGTCCGGGGCGACCTGTACTACGTCTACCGGAAACGATAGGCTTGACCGCTCTGTGGGGCGGGATTGTATCCTGCGCGCGGTTTGTAACCGCGCAGTGCGCCGATGAAATCGACGCGCAGGTTGAAAACCTGCCCCACATCCCAGAACTGCCCCGCGTATAATCGGAGGGTACGTGATCCTGCTCTGTTAGGAGACCCCATGAAGAAGCTCGCAGTGATTTTCGCGCTCGGCGCAACGTTTTCTCTGACCGCGCTGGCGGATTCCTGGAGCGGCACCGTTTCCGATTCCATGTGCGGCGCTCAGCACGTGGCCGCCAGCGATGCCGACAAGAAGTGCGTGCAGGGCTGCATCAAACACCATGGCGCAGAGCCGGTTTTGGTGGTCGGCGATAAGGTTTATAAGATTTCAGCCGATTCGCAGGCGAAGGTGATGGACCACCTCGGCGACAAGGTGAAAGTGGAAGGCACGCTCAGCGGCGACACCATCACCATTACGTCGGTGTCCTAGCGGCTACTTCTTCTTCTCGGGCTTGCCGTTCTCAGCCACAAACCGCATACCGAGCTTGCCCGATGGGGTCTTGTAGAAAAGCTCCAGGTTCTTCGGCTTCACTTTGCCGTCGATCTCGAAGAACAGCAGGCCCGTCACCGGCTCCGTGACCGGCTTCTCCGGCAGCACCTTTTGACGCAGCGCCACCAGTAGTGGGCTGTCCGTATTGTCCTTCGCGTCCTTGACCTCGATATCGGCCGGGGGACGCGCGGAGGCGCCGTTCCCCATCATCGGTCCGCCGATGACCATCCCTCCGGTGTCCGACATCACGCTGGACTTTCCTCCTCCTGCGGCGTTCTTCACGATGATCGCTCCCGCACCGGCAATCTGGCTTGGTTCGAAAGCCGCGGATCGTTGGCCATCCTTGTCGGAAAGCAGGGTGAAATCGTCCAGCCAGACCTTCACCGGATCGTCGCCCAGTGGCCGCACGGTGACCCGAACCACGATGACGTTGCCGCCAAGGTCGGAGCCCGGGACATCAGGCCCGATGGCCTGACGGATCTCTTCCTTATCGAGCAGAACGTTGGCGCTGATCTCGACGAAATCATTCGAGCTGCGCCCGATTGGATAACGTTCGTCGGAGGCAAGCAGCAGCGGCGCACCCGCGAATATGGCGAGGGTGAACAACGCGGAGAGATGACGGAACTTCATGACAGCCTCTCTCAGCATAACGGGTGCGGAGCCCAGCCGGTTACCACTTGATTTGCCGCCGGGACGGGCCGGTCAGTCCGCGCCCTCCGCCCGCATCCCCAACCTTAGTGAATACCAGGTGAAAGCTAAGGGGTTTGCCGCAGCTAAAGCGGGCGCAATGAACGGACGATCTTACTTTTGGCGCGGGTTATGCGCCGGGAGTGCCTGTGTCTATACATCGTTTCGTCTTCTGCCTGTTGACTCTCACCGGTACCGCCGCGCTGTGGGCGCAGCAAAGCACGAATACGTTCGTGACCATCACCAGCAGCCCCGCGGGCGCTACATTCGTGGTGGATGGCCAGCCGTACGTCTCATCCGCCGCCTTCAGCTGGGTCGTCGGCTCGAGGCACACGGTTGAAGCACTTCAGGACAACGTCCCCACTGCATTCGATCCCACGACGATCGCTACAAGTGCGTATCTCGATCAGTTCCCATCGTGCTATAGGGTTTTCGGCACGTGGACAGACAGCTCGGGCCAGGTTAACGGCGTGGACGACTCGTCGCAGCTGATCACGGTGACCGCTGATCCGGCGCTGACCACGCTGGTGGCCAATTACACCGTCAACTGCCTGGTCTTTCTCGATTTCTACGGCTCGAATCCCCCGGCATGGCCCAACACCTGCGATTCCAACCCGCCACTGCCATCGGGAAGCTCCATTCCTCAGGGCGTGGTGATCGCAACCGCCGGGTTGGCGCATCACTGTTATTGGAACAACAGCGCCGAATACGTGACGATTCCCAACGCACTGACACTCGCGGTGTATCCATCGCCTGGCTGGCTGTTTCAGAAATGGGAGTTGCCAGACGCCACTATGACCGGGCCGGTGAACACCATCCCTATTGAGAACTACAGCACTTTGCTGTACAGTCTGACGCCAGTCTTCACGGCGGCGGAGCGAGTCCGATTCCTCACCACGCCTCCCGGCTTGCAGGTGGCTGTGGACCATCAATTGATTCCAACCATCCGTGAGGCCGGAGCTACCATCTTTTCGCCATGCGCGAGCAACGAGATGTGGCCGCCACCGGTTCAGCCGTTTCCTTCGGCGATTCCGAGCATGTGTTATGGCGATTTTGATTTCCTGCCGGGTTCCGCTCACACGGTCGCCGTCCCCACTCCGCAGCTCGATTCCATGGGCAATCGCTGGGTCTTCGGTACGTTTACAGGTTCCGTGAGCAGTTCCGGATCTTACACGGTTCCCAACCAGCCCGATCTCGTCACGGCCAATTTCCTGCCATCGGCCAACATTTCGTGGATCACAACTCCAGCCGGGCTGAAGCTGACCATCGACGGCGTCACCACAGTCTCCGGCGGCGGTTACTGGGGCATCAACAGCACTCACTCGCTATCCGCGCTCCTGCGGCAAAGAGATTCGAGCAACAAAGTTTGGGATTTCCAGAACTGGTCCGATGGGGGAGCGGCAACTCACACCTACACAGTGCCCGCAACGGCCATCGATGGCGGTGTGGACCTGATCGCGACGTACGTCTATGACCCGGTGGCCAGCGCAAACAGCCTGCTCACCGTTCAGAGCTCGCCCACTGGTCTTACGCTGCAGGTAAACGGACAGCCATGCCTGACGCCCTGCAGTCTGTCGGAACCCAACGGAACGTCGGTGCAGGTATCGGCGCCGCCGACCCTTACTTCCGGGCCGGGAACCGCATACACGTTCCAGAGCTGGTCGGATTTGGCCTCGCCGGCCCACCAGATCAAACTCAACACTGACACGACGGTAACCGCCAATTACGGGACCCAGTATCTGCTCACGGCTGCGGCATCGCCCGCCAACGGCGGTATATTCACCCAGAACCCGGTGTCGGCCACCGGATTCTATCCCGCCGGAACCGCCGTAACCATCAGCGCCAGCCCCGCTGAGGATTATCGGTTCACGCAATGGAGCGGCGGACTCACCGGAACCGGTTATCGTGAGTCCGTGACGATGAACGGTCCGGTGTCGGTAACTGGTTATTTCCAGAAAGAAGCAGATACACCGGGCGTCTTTGTTGAGAATGCCGCCGGGCAGACGCCGATGCCGATAGTTGCCCCCGGCTCGCTAATCGCGATTTACGGCGCCAATCTCGCGCCGGGCCTTGTCATGGGCCCCACCGATCCCGTTTCGCAGACGCTGGATGGCGTGGTGGTCACTTCAGCGGGATACATATTCCCGCTGCTATACGTCTCGCCCAACCAAATCAACGCCTATCTGCCGATTGGCATGACTCCGGGAAATTACGATCTCAACATTTCGTCGATGAGCGAGCCGGACATTCTGACTTCGTTTACGGTGGCGCGGAATGCGCCCGGTCTGCTCACCAATCTCGTCGACAATATCTATTACGCGCTGGCATTGCATCAGGATGGAAGCCTGATCACGCCTACAGCGCCGGCGCAGATCGGCGAGACGATCACATTACTGGGCACCGGATTCGGTCCGCTGACTCTGCCCTATATCGAGGGCTTCCCGGCTCCGGCGGCGCCTCAGAACCCCCTGGTCGATCCGGTTAGTGTGTCGGTCGGCGGATCGACACTGACCCCCGTCTGGTCGGGCGCAGCTCCGGGATATATCGGGCTGATATCTGTACAGGTCACGCTCAACAACACGGTTCCCGCCGGGACCACGCTTGAATTGACCGCCACGGTGAATGGCGTCACCAGCAACACCGTTCTGCTGCCGGTCCAATAGGCCGGCGGAGTTCATATCAGCGCTTTGGCGAGAGCCGCGCCGTTGGGAGATCCCAGCCCGGTGCAGGCGTCCCAGCCCTTTCCGGCGTCATAGTGACCGTTATTGCCCTTAGTGACGTCGTGAAAAGCGCTCGCGCCTTTTTGATACAGGAGCAGATTCACAAAGCCCAGGCGCCGTCCAAGCTGCTGATTGAGCAGCGCGATCAGTCCGGCCCACAGCGGCGCCACCGCGCTGGTTCCACCGATGACGCCATCCTGCCCGTCGACTCGAGTTAAGTAGCCGGTAAGCGGATCGGCGTCGCCCGCTACATCAGGCACACCGCGTCCGGCAAAGTGGGTGTTTGGTTGTGGCGGGACGCCCGACGCCTTCTGCCACGCCGGAATTGGAAACAACCGGCTCACTCCGCCGCCTGTAGCGCCACTATCGGAGGCGAGTTCGTTCCACACAACCTCATTCCACGCACCCTCGTCGTCGGACATCGATGTTCCGGTCGCCTGGAGTTTTGTCCCGCCGCAGCTCAGCACAAAGGGGCTCGCGGCCGGAAAATCCACTTGCAGACTGTTGTCGGGAGATGCGTCAGTGGCTCCGTCGTCGCCCGCGGCAACGGTCACGGTAACGCCCATTGCGGCGGCATCCTGCAGCGCCGCGTTCATCGCCGTGCGAGCCTGCCCGGTCCACGTATCCTCTGGCCCACCCCAACTGATCGAGAGAATCGACGGCCGCCGAACCGTGTCATGCGCGGCCGCTGCGATCGCGTCATGAAATCCCTGGTCGGTGTTCTCCGTAAAATACACCGCAATCTTCGCCCCTGGCGCGATCGCTCCGGACACCTCGATATCAAGCGCCACTTCACCGTCGGCATCTTTATCGATGCCCGGCGCATTTCTTGCGCCTCCCACCGATATCGCGGTGACCGAAGGAGGGGCAATCCCCAGTTTTCCAAAGTACGTCGCCAAATCCGCCGGTCGATACCCGCCGCCCAGCTCAAGAATCGCGATCGTTTGCCCCGTCCCCTGAATGCCCGTCGGGAAGCCGTACAGTTTCGCTATCTCTGTCGGCGTGAATCCATCTTCCTCGGATGCCTGATGGCTTCGGCGAACGTGAGGCTTAGCGACCGGCCGGTTGTCCAAGCCGAGCACCGCGATTACGACGTCCTTCAGTTCAGAGGGAATCATGACCGGCCCCGTTCGCGCCCGAAAGCGCCCGCCCTCAGGCGATTCATAGCACGTAAGACCGGTGCCGAAAGCCCCCCCGAGGTCTTCCGCGCTACCAGTCAGCACCACCGAACGGCTGGGGGCATGGCGCGATTCCACGGTCAACCCGTGCTCGTGGGCGAACTGTTCCACAGCGTCCAGGTCGTTTGGCGCCGCACCGTGCAGAATACCGAATTCCTCGCGTGAGTGCTGCTCGCCGCAGACATCGGGATCCGCGCCGCGCCGCCGCAAAACCACGGTTGCGCGGACTGCTTCATCTTTTGAAACGGGCCCGAGTTTCTTCGCATTCGTAACTGGTCTGCGCTCGCTTCCCGGCAGGGGAATTCTCGTCTGATATGGCATGAACTTCGGTGAACCTCCACCGAGCCATATCAGCCGCTGCCGGGCGGTGCGTGACAACCCCCTGTAAAGAAACGAAAACGCTGGTGTGAAGTTTACCGGCTGCAGCGGAAGCCATCGCGAACGGCATCAAGCTTCACCCAGATACCTTGTCCTCTGGGTTCCTGAGACATCCCAAAGAAGGCCACAGTATGGCCGGACCCCGGACACAAAGCAGTCACAACTTCGGAATTAAGCGGGATGACTTTTCCGTGTGTGTCGTAAATGCTGGCCTCGCCCCGGAAGCTCTTGGCCGCCGCGCCTCCCAGCTTTCGCGCGCCCGCGGGGTCCTCGGCGTAATTCGCGGAAACCTTGGAAACATCCGGCGTGAAGCCGTAGTTCTTTCCTCGTTGTTCCGCCAGCCCCCGAAAATACATCAGCATGTCCGATTGAATCTCGCCGGCGGTAAGTTCCGGTGCTCTGTCCAACCACCAGAAAAAGACATATGAGTGATATTCGGACGACGCGGTGTCGTCGAAGTTCGGGGTGAAGGCCAGATCCTCGAAGCCGTGATAAGGGATTGTCGGCGACCAGGGAAGAGGGAATGGATATCGCGCGTCCACCTGCCATCCTCCCGGAAACTGCCAGTAAAACGTATCCGAAGCGGGATTCGCGGTTGGCGGCAAGGGAACTCGCGTCAGGTAGAGCTGCTTCTGGCTCACCCCCGTGAGCTGTGCTTCGCTCCCGCCCACTTTCACGACGATGAGGTGTACAACACCTCCGGCCGGTCCGAAAATCTCCTTCTTCAGGATGTCGTCCAGATTCCGCCCCGCCACTGGCGAGCCGTTCACCGCGACGATGAGATCGCCCTTCTCCACGCCGGCCTTTGCGGCAGGCGAGCCCTCCCGAACCGTCAGCACCACCAGCGGGCCTTTCTTGTTTGCCGCATCGTCAGCGTACAACTGGTCCAGGCCGATGCCAACGGTTCCGGCCTCCTGGCCGGCGCCGCGTAATATCAGGCAAAAGAACACGAACACAAAGGGCCAGCGCGTCATATGGCGCGTTTACGCAAGTCAAGTGCCTGTCTCCGCTCTTTCGTTTGTGCGCGCACCAACGGTAGGTACGCCGGACAGCGTTCGGACGCGGGAACCGGTGTTCGGAAGCGAACCTTAGTTGCCGATCACAAGTGAGACCGGCGGACTGCAAACTTGCGTCCCACCCGCAGTGGCGCTCTCGCAAAGCTGCAGTAAGTAATTGCCCGGCCGATCGTTCGCCGGTATTGGGACATTCACTTGCTGAACGCCCGAGTAGCCAGGCGCCGGTCCGGCATATTCAGGTACGGAAGGCTGATCTCCGATAAGTCCCGTCACCACGCCACTGGCCGATATTCCCGTTCCCCAGATCTGCACCACCGAGCCGGGCGCGGCCGGATGAGCGGAGCCGTTCACCGAGAAGTCCTGATTCAACACAGCTCCCGAGAAAATCCCCGGTGAAAATGCCGCGAGTGCCGCCGTGAAGGCAGGCATCGGTATGCCGTTATTGGACACCACAACCTGCGTAGATGACTCCCCGGCCAGTGAAGCCGGAACCAGCACGTTGATCTGCGTGCCGTTGCTCGCGAGAATCTGCCCGGGCTGGCCGTCAAAAGTAACGGAGACCGGCGCGACAAACCCCGTCCCCATGATGGTGGCGAGTGAACCGGCAGTCGCCGGGCCGAAGAAGTTCGCCGAACTGGTCACGCTGCGAATGGTTGGGCCTGCCCCGCTATGGGCCCCGCGGAGATCAGAATCGTCGCGTTCCACACACCCGGATTCACGTGCGTCGCATCGACGGTCACGGTGGTTCCACCTGCGGCATCCCAGCTTGTGGGTGAAAGGCTCAACCACCCCGTGCCCGACCCATTTGCGTAAACGATGGTCGCGCTCCAGTTGAGCGGCCCCGAGCCGAGGTTGTTGATATCCAGAAACTGGCTGGAGGTGCTGCCGGTAACCACCTGGAAGTTCATTGACGTCGTCGCTACGGAGAGGTGCGGGAAATACGGCGCGTTGCAATCGCCGATGATTGCGCAGTCGTTAGGCGCCTCCGTCTGCACGAATCGCGGCACGGGCGCCGTAATGCTGGCGCTGAGCACTGTCGATACCGGCGCAAGCGTCACCGTCTCATTGCTGGTGTAAGTGATACCGTTTCCCGATGGCGGCACTGCCAGGAACGTCGGAAACTGTGCCGTTTCCTGGGTTGAATCGCTCGCATCCATCACCTCATAAACGATCGATGCCGACCCGGCCGAGGACACCGGAATTGCCACAAGTTTATCGAACGTGACTGGTCCGGAACCCGGGGCGGCGGGAACATAGAGCGGCGTTCCGCCCGCGCCGTTGGCATCCGCGCCGCTCACCAGCGACAACAGCAGCGATCCGCCGTTCGCATTGGGAGCGTAAGTGCCTCCTGCTTCGGCCACTCCCAAATCGCCGCCCGCCGTGGGAACAATGGCGTCCGATCCGGCGACCGCCACCGGCACGTACAAAGTCGCCATGGGCGACAGGTCCGTAAAGGTGACCAGGATCCGGTCTCCCGTGTCCGCGTCGTAATTGTCAGGGTCGCTCTTCGGCGCGAGCGCCGATGCGAATCCCTCGGTCACTCGAGTCGAGGTAAACACCGCTTTGGCAGCGATGAACTGAGAGAAGCTTAGCGTGCTCGGAACCGTGGCGCCGGATTGCGCGCAGACAAGTTTGGTCGAGTTGTTTGAATAGAGGCTGGTGAACGTGGTCCCCACCGACAGCTCAGGCTGGTTGACCTCAATAATCTCCCCGCCTACGATAACATCGGCCGTAATCTGCCCATTCGGCGAGGGTGTGGCCGCCGTCGAATCCACGCGAATATTCGAAATGCGCAGTATGATCGAGCCCGTCGGCGACAAAGTCAGATGAACGTCATTCCAAACGACGCTGTAGGTGAACATCAGCAGGCCCTGCGAACTCACTGCCACCGGACCCGATCCGGAATCCGCGGTGAAACCGGCGTCGGTAACGTTCTGAGCGTTGATCCGATTGGTGACCGGCACATTCAACAGAATGGTGACGTTCTCGACCATTGAGGCCGCCGGCGGGCCACCCGTGCAGACGATTTCAATGGGACCGACAGCGTCGGTGATCTCTTCGGCGTGCATGATCAAAGGCGTGGCCGAAGTTGTGCAGATCAAAGACGCCGCAGTGCCAGCGTGCGCGAAGGTGGAAGCCGCCAAAAGCAACAAGCTCTTCAGAAGGAGCCTGGACATAAAATACACCTCAACTTCTCGTGGGACGCGGGCGGTTCGCGTAAACTAGCTTACAGTACCACAAGACCCGCCCTGCTACAATAGCTGCAACGGCGTCCCGATGGTCGGCACAACGGCGATTACTCACCAAAATTATAGACCTGAAACGAGATTATCGCGCCAATATAATCGAGCCGCGTAGGATATCGCCATGCCGGCCCCGCCTCTCGCCGACAAATTCGGACGCTTGCACGACAGCCTGCGCATCAGCGTTACCGATCGTTGCAATATCCGCTGTTTCTACTGCATGCCCGAAGAGGGCGTGAAGTTTGTCCCGCATCGGGAGATTCTTTCGTTCGAAGAAATCGAGCGGGTGGCGCGAGTGGCCGCCGGCCTTGGAGTTCGCAAGATTCGCATCACCGGAGGCGAGCCGCTGGTACGCAGGGATTTGCCCGTGCTGGTGGGCAAACTGGCTGCAATCGAGGGCGTCGAAGACCTGGCCCTCACCACCAATGGCGTTCTGCTGGATCAGCAGGCACGGGCGTTGTACGATGCCGGCCTGCGCCGGTTGAACGTGCATCTGGACACACTGGATCGCGAACGCTTCATCAGGATCACCCGGCGCGACGAGTTGGCACGCGTGCTGGAAGGGCTGGAAACCGCGAGGAAGACCGGGTTTGGCCCGATCAAGATCAATGCCGTCGCAGTGAAGGGTTTGGTAGAGCCGGACGTCGTCCCGCTGGCCCGTTTCGGGCGCGAGAACGGTTACGAGATCCGCTATATCGAGTTCATGCCTTTGGACGCCCAGGGGATCTGGGACCGCTCGCGAGTGCTGCTGGCCGATACCATCATCGAAACGCTGTCGCGCGAAATTGCGCCGCTGGTGGCGATTCCGGACGCGGACGTGCGCGCGCCCGCCACCGAGTACGCCTTCGCCGATGGCGTTGGCCGCGTGGGCTTCATCGCCTCGGTGAGCCGCCCGTTCTGCCTGAACTGCAATCGCATCCGCCTGACCAGCGACGGCAAACTCCGCTACTGCCTTTTCGCGCTGGAGGAGACCGACATCAAGCCGCTGCTGCGAAACGACGCAAGCGATGAAGAGATCGCGACGGCGATTCGCTCGAACGTGCGGGCGAAGTGGCTCGGCCACGAGATCAACACGTCGCAGTTCGTGCCACCGCCAAGACCGATGTA
>JBEKFB010000159.1:0-9617 GCA_050013535.1 Bryobacteraceae bacterium
GCGCCCACACCGGCAAGGCTCAGCCAGCCGAGCTGGAAATCACGCACCAGCCAGAGCAGGCAGGCGACCATCGCGACATGCAGCAGGCGCGCGATCCACAGCGCTCCCGCGATTCCGAGACGATGCGGCAGGCTGAACAATCCGGCATTCACATCGAACTCGTAATCCTGGCACGAATAGATGACGTCGAAGCCTGCGGTCCAGAAGGTCACCGCCAGCGTGAGCAGAAGAATGCGTGGATCGAGCGATCCGGTTACGGCGATCCATGCCGCCGCCGGCGCAATTCCCAGCGACAGCCCAAGCACCAAATGCGAAAACGACGTGAGGCGTTTGGTATACGAATAGAAGAAAACCACCGCCAGCGCCACCGGCGCCAGCTTCATGCACAACGAATTCAGCTCGCGCGCGGCGAACAAAAACACCACCGTCGAGACAGCGGTGAAGGCCCATGCGAAACCCGTACTCAATAATCCCGCGGGGATGTGCCGTTGACGGGTTCGTGGGTTGCGAGCGTCGATCTCGGCGTCGAGGATGCGGTTGAAGGTCATCGCCGCCGACCGCGCACCGACCATCGCCAGAACGATCCACCAGAGTTTCCAGAGGAATGCGCGAGTATCGAGCGGCGATTCCCGGAAGGCCAGCAACGCCCCGGTCAGCGCGAACGGAAGAGCGAAAACGGAATGCTCAAACCGGATCATTTCCAGCGTGAGGATCAGCCTGCGGAAAAGGCGCGCACTTCCGGCGTTCGGCATTGGATAACATTTTAGTTCATGCGTCCCGAGTCAATTTCGCACCGCGCTTCGGCCTTGGCCTTCATCGCGCCGGCGTTGCTGTTTGCGTTGGCAGCCTGCGGCGACCCCGATACGGTGAAGCTGGAGGACTACGGCACGCGCGATGTCACGCTGCCTGGCGGCGAGCTGATTCACGCGGAAGTCGCTTCCACACAGGCGCAGGTGCAGAAGGGTCTCATGTTCCGCACGTCGCTGGCGCCGGATCGCGGCATGCTGTTCCTGTTTTCGAAAGAAGACTCGCTGAAGTTCTGGATGTTTCAGACGCTCATCGCACTCGACATCATTTGGATGGATCCGGACAAGAAGATTGTCGAAATGTCCGCGGACACGCCGCCCTGCAAGACAGAGGCGGCACAATGTCCGGAGTACGGCGGCAGCCAGCCGTCGCTGTTCGTGCTGGAGCTTCCCGCTGGCTCGGTGGCGAAGTACCATCTGCGAACCGGGCAGACCATTCGGTTCTGAGAACAGTCAGGTAACTATGCGCCGAGCGGCATTTTTCGTCATCGTCTGCATCGGCGCGGCATTCGTGGGTCTTGCGGCGGGCGAGGTCTGGCTTCGCTGGCGCACGCCTGCCCACGTGCCCATTCCCTTTTATAATCGCCTGTACCCCTACGTGATGTTTCATCCTCAGGAGAAAGTGTCGTTCGTGACCGCTACCACGTACGACATGTCTCACCATCGGCGCGGAGTGGCGCATTACACGAATGAAGACGGCTTTCGCGTGCCCGCTCCCGGCTACCGCATCGCCCGTCCGAAGCCCGCGGGACAATTGCGCATCGCCGTGCTGGGTGGATCGGCCGTGCAGATGGGCAGCACCTGGGAAGACACGCTGCCGGGCGCGCTTCGCAGCGTGCTGCGGGGGGCATACCCGGGGCGCGACATTGAAGTGATCAATGGCGGCATCGTCTCCTGTGTCTCGCGGCAGTCGGTGGCGGAGCTGATGTTCACGGTGGCCCCATATCAGCCCGACATCGTAATCCTCTACGACGGCTATAACGATCTGTTTCTGCCAATCACGTATGAGTCACGCCCAAACTTTCCATACAACTTTCAGACCATGGAAGATGCGTGGAACTCATGGCGCGACGATCGCGACGCCCCGTTGTGGCGCGTCGTCCTCTCCCGGAGTTATGTGTTTAATCTGTTCGCCCGGGCGGCTCCCGTTAACACCGTGGCGCGTGCGGCTGATGGTTTCTATATGGGCGCCAATGCACTTCGGCCACAAGAAGTAATCGGCAATCCCGAGCTGGTGCGCAATCACGTCACCGCCTATTTGTCCAATTGGCGAACCATGATCGCGCTGGCCGCCACGTACCACTATCGTCCCGTCTGCATCCTGCAACCGACCGCGAGCCTCGACCGCGCCTTTGCCTCCGCATACATCGCGCGCGGATTCGCCATGCGCAAAACCGATGCCGACCGGTGGGTGGAGGCATTCGATCTTTTCTATGCAGAAGCTGACCGTCAGGTTCGCGCGCTTCAGGCCGAATACCGGAACGTGCAGATCCTGTCGCTGGCGGGCCAGTACCTCCCAGCGCGCGGCCATTTCTGGGACCTCGTACACGTTTACGACGAGGTGAATACGGAGATCGCCAAACGGATTGCCGGAGAGATTCATCATACTGAGTAAGGCATGACGTTCCTTGTCGAGTTCCGGGGATTCCTGCGCACTCGCAAGAAGTACTGGCTGGTGCCGGTCTGCATCATGCTCGGCGCCTTCGGGCTGGTGCTGGTGCTTTCGGAAGTCACCGCCATGGCACCGCTGATCTATACGTTGTTTTGAAACGGTTGCTCATTCGTGCCCGTTCGTGGTCTGTTATCGTGACCAGAGATGGATGAACAGGTTCTGCGCGGCTTGCTCGATGACGTTCGCTCCGGTACGGCTTCGGTGGATGACGCTCTGGACCGCATGCGCCACCTCCCCTTTGAGGACCTCGGCTATGCCAAGCTCGATCACCACCGCGCGTTGCGGCACGGCCTTACTGAGGTCATTTTCGGCAAGGGCAAGACGGCGGACCAGATCCTTGGCATTGCCACGCGCCTGCTGGACAAGTCGCAGAATCTGCTCATCACCAGAACCGATGCAGCGGTTGCCGAGCGGCTGAAGCAGCTTTATCCGGCCGCCGAATACTTTCCCCTTTCGGGCGCCGTGCGCGTCTGGCGCGAGCGAACGATTCATGGTAAGGGTCCCATTGCCGTCGTTTCGGCCGGCACCAGCGACATTCCCGTCGCCGAGGAAGCCCGCCTCACGGCTGAAGTGATGGGCAACGCCGTCGACGTGATCTACGACGTCGGCGTAGCCGGTATTCATCGGCTACTCAGCCATAGCGAGCGGCTTATGGCTGCTCGAGTGGTGGTGGTTTGCGCGGGCATGGAAGGAGCCCTGCCGAGCGCAGTGGGCGGCCTCGTGTCCGCGCCGGTGATCGCCGTGCCCACCAGCGTCGGCTATGGCGCCAGTTTCAACGGTCTTGCCGCACTACTGGGGATGCTGAACAGTTGTTCCAGCAATGTGACGGTGGTGAATATCGACAATGGCTTCGGCGCGGGCTACGTCGCCAGCCTCATTAACCGGATTTGAAAATGCCAACGGCTCTCACTTTCGATACCGCTCACACCGCTCTTCTCGCGATGGATTGCCAGGCAGGTATCGTTTCCGTGTACGCGAAGGACAACTTCATTGAGCGGGCCGCCGAAGTTTTACGGGTGGCGCGCAGCGCCGGGATGGCGGTGATTCACATTCAGGTCGGGTTCCGGCCAGGCTTGCCGGAGGTGAGTCCCCGGAACAAGCTGTTCTCGGCAATCAAGTCTTCGCCGGATCGCCCGAAGTTTTTCGAAGGCCCCAGCGGCGCGATTCACCCGGCACTGGGGCCGGAACCCAGTGACGTTGTCGTAACCAAACGCCGGGTTAGCGCATTCACCGGGACCGATCTGGAGATGATCCTGCGCGCGAAGGGAATCGAAACGCTTGTCCTTTTCGGCATCGCCACGAGCGGCGTGGTGTTATCGACATTGCTGGAGGCCTGTGACGCCGATTTCCGCATTGTCGTGATTTCCGATTGCTGTGCCGACCGCAACGACGAGCTTCACAACGCGCTGTTGGGGCATCTGTTCCCCTCGCGCGCGGAAATCACAACAGCCGACGATTTTGTCAAGAGACTTCAGTAACCAGGAGGGCGGAGCCCTGACGGCCCCGCCCACGGAGAAGAAAATTAAGCTACTGCCGCTGCGATGCGCGCGCCCGACTCTTCCAGATACGCGTAGAAGCCGAACAGGGGCGTGCTGTCGTTCTTACTCAAGCGATGAGCTTTCCACTGCACCCGGAGAAACCGCACTGCCGGATGGGCGGAAAGGTTGAGGAGTGTTGAATAAAGGCCGCAATACAGTTTCTGCGGATACCTTGCGACGGGATAGTGCCCCCAGTCTTCGCCGTCCGCCGAGCCCCAGACCGTAACCTCCAGGCTCTGGTGCTCCACTATCCGCGTGATACCGAGGGTTAGAACATGAAGCTTTCCTGCGTCCGGACCGAGTTCAATAACCGGACCCGATCCGTCAGACCGAACCACTCGCTCCTTAAGAAGAAACGTGGGCATTCTTTTCTCCAGTGATGAAACTTACCGGACCGACGCCCTGCTACCTGGCTACGTCCACGTGGGCCAAACCACGGTGTCGTCCTAACTAACTTAAGATTCGCACGGGCGGCCGAAAAATGAAAGAGTGTTTATGAAATTTTTCAAATAAAAGACGTGGCACAATGAAACGTAACGTTCACGGTCCGTGTCCACGCCGAGGAAGCGTCCTGCTCTCTCAACGCGGCTTGTTCAGCCAGAGAGAGAGGAGCCGATCCACCTGATCTGCCCCGAGATCGGCGCTGACATCAACTCGGGAATTCCCCTGGGTGACCTGAATTGCGTCGTAAACCTTGAGCAGCTCGGGCTGATTATCGGGAGTACTAAGGCGGGCCATGCCGATGGCGCCGCGCAGCGCGTCGTGGACATGCTTCGCGTCGTTTTCGGTCTGGCAGTCGAGGCGCGCGGTCAGGTTGAGTCCTTTGCTGTAATCCGCCCCCACCACTACTGACTGTATGCCACGCAACATCCCCATGGCATCACCAAGGCGGCTTGACGACCCATTTGAATCCATCTTCGGACCGGGAAGACCGCCGGCGCTGACTGCCCACATCTGATCGCGCTCAGGCACAGCATCCACCAGGGGTCGCAATGCGTCCGGCACGCCATGCGAGCTATTCCCTATCATCGATTCGATGATGGACGTGCTTCCCGCGGCCACAATCGACGGGGCCAGGAAAGCGAGGACCGTGTTCCCGGTCCCGTATAGCGTGTGACCTTTCCAGGACATAGTTGGCGCGCCCCGGGAGGCCATCTTCGGCTCCAGATCGTGAGAGTTGAAGGTACCGCGAACCATGGTTACGATGCCGTTTCCGTTGGAGCAAGCCAGCACTTCCTGCAGGTCCTTTCGGGGATCGACCCCGGTATCCTGAACAAAGCGGTCCAGTTCGGGCACAGCGATCCGGGCGAGCTGCTGGTAGATTGCCGTCCGCCGCAGTTGCTCCAGATTCGCTCCGAAGAGATACACGGTATCGGCCGGTATGAGAGCTTCCAGTGCCGGATCGATACGCACGGATCTGTGCAGCACCGTCTGGCAGGAGGACAAGGTAAGGCACGCCGCCAGCAGGAGAATGCCGGCGCGCACTAAAAGCTCCTTCGCGAGAAGACCCACAGCGCCGAACCGAGTGCGGCGGCGCCGAACAGGGCCGAGGTCCACACCGGCATCCAGCCGTCGAAGGTCCGATTCATGATGGCATCGAGAGTGATACGCCCCAGATCGTGAACCTTGGGCAGCACGTAGTAGAGGGCCAGCCAGATCCGGCGCGACCACTCCGACGAAAGCAGCTTAATCACCGTGTCCTTCTGCGCCAGAATCGGACTGAGGATCATCAGGGCTACCGTAATCATGATTGACAGCGCAGTGCTGTCCCAGAGCACGCCGATCAGGACGACTACCGCCAGCAAGACGGCGAAAATGAACGTCGTGGTTGGAATCGCCAACAGAAACGGGCCGGACCAGATGCCGGTCTTCCATCCGAGAATGAGCCAGATTCCGAACACAAGGTAAACCGTATTGCAGAGGACCACCAACAGATTGCCGGCGTAACGCCCGAGCAGAAGGTGCCAGCGCGATACCGGTTTGGAGAGGAGCAGCTCAATTCGGCCGGGCTCGAGGACGCTGGGAGTGAGCCCCGACGACGCGAAGACCGCGAGGAACATCCCGAAGGTGTACAGGAACGTAGCCACGAAGCCGAACACGCCGCGCACCAGCCGCTGAACGTCGGTGGTGTTGTTATGCCCGTGAAATCCGAACAGCGAAATGGACGCCGTTGCGCCGGCCACGATGTCGATCTTCATCACGAACAGGAAAAACAGGATCATCAGCGACGACAGGCCGAACAAGCCCCAGAAGATTTTCCTGGCAATGGCTTCGCGAAACGTGTCGCGTATAAGCGCCAGCGTGGTCGTCATGCGGTCACCTCCTGAGGAGCGGGCGCGGCAAGCGGCGGCGAACCTGCGCCGCCGATGGTCTGGATAAACACCTCTTCCAGCGTGCTCGAAGTGTGCACCAGCGATTCGATCGCGCAGCTTTCGCGGCGCAGCAGATCGATGGCCTCGTTGGCTTGATCCCGGGTAGTGAACTGAAGATCCAGCAACCCCTCGCGCACAGATACTGCGGCTGCCCGCGCCCGCAGGACCCTTTCAAGCGCCTCGGGAACCTGTGATGCAGTCAGCTTGTAGCCTTTGCCGGCCACCAGATCGCGCACTTTGCCCGAGAGCGCGACCTTTCCCTTATGCAGTATGGCCACTTCGCCGCAGAACAGCTCGACTTCAGCGAGCAGGTGCGAGTTGATGAAAATGGTCACACCCTTTTGTTCCAGCTTTTCCAGAATCTCGCGGATGTGCCGCCGGCCCATGGGATCGACGCCGTCCGACGGCTCGTCGAGAATCAACAGTGAAGGCGAATGGACGATGGCCTGAGCAAGTCCGAGCCGTTGCAGCATGCCCTTCGAATACTTCCCAATCCGCACGGCTCCCCAGCGCTCCAGACCGACGAGTTCGAGCATCTCGGGGATCAGGCGCTTCCGGTCGGCGGCGGTGCTTCCCGACAGCGCGGCGTAGAAATCGAGCATACCGGAGCCCGTGAAGTACGTGGGGAAACGGTGGTTCTCCGGCAGGTAGCCGATGGGGCGGCGGGCCTCGGGCTTGTGGACGTCGCGTCCGAACACCCGTGCCTCGCCTTCGGTGGGGAGTACCGCCGAGAGCAGCAGCTTCACGAATGTGGTCTTCCCCGCCCCGTTAGGCCCCAGCAGGCCGAAGGTGGTCCCGCGCGCGACCCGCAGGGAGATTCCGTCGACGGCCCGCACTTCCCGTCTCCGCCAGCGCGAGCGATAGATCTTCGTCAGATTCGAGGTCTCAATAGCGAAATCGCCGGGCATTTAATTCAGGATACGCCGCCGCGACCGTCATAGTTCCAGCGGACGGGCAGAGGGTGACGTAGAATGGATCGATCATGAACTGGTTTCTGGCAAAAACCGAGCCTGGCACGTATTCGCTCGACGACCTTGAGCGCGAAAAGAAAACCGTTTGGGATGGGGTGAAGAACCCGCAGGCGGTGCGTGCCATTCGCGAGATGCGTCCGGGCGATAACGTGTTCATCTATCACAGTGGAGGCCAATCGGCTATCGTTGGCATCGCGCGCGTGGCCTCCGAACCGCGTGACGACGCGAAAGACAAAAAGTCTGCGGTGGTCGAGTTGGAGTTTGCGCGGCGGCTGCACAAGCCGGTCACTCTGGCCGAGGTGCGCGCCGCGAACCTGTTTGCCGACTGGGCGCTGGTGCGCCAGCCGCGGCTTTCCACAATGCGGGCGCCGGAGAGCTTCGTGAAGTGGATAAAGACTCACGAATGATCCTGCTCATTTGCCGCGAAGCAGTTTCTCCACCGCCTCGATGATCATTTTCGGGAGAAACGGCTTCTGCAGGAAGGCCGCGCGCGAGCGAACGCCCTCCGGGAAGCGTTCCGTGCTGAACGGCAGGCCGCTGGTCAAAAGAATCCGAACCGAATCGCTCATGCCCGCCATCAGCAGCACGAGATCGTCCCCGGCGAGACCGGGCATGTTGACATCCGCAATCACCAGCTCATAACGCTGCGGGGTTGCGGTGAACTTCTCCAGCGCCTCGGCCGAGCCCAGACAGGCATCCACCTCGAAATCGCGCTGTATCAGGAATTTCTCAAGCAGGCGGACCAGCGACGGCTCGTCGTCCACCAGCAGAATAGTGGCTCGGGCCACATGTCACCAGATGGCGAGCGGGTGTTCGCCGCTGGAATAGTTCAGCCCCGCCGAGAAGCGATTCTCGTTCTTGCTGGAGACACCGGCCACGTTGTACCGATACCAGTCGTATCTGGCCTGCATCCCGACGTGCGAGAACAACTTGTACGTCGTTCCGACTCCACCATAGTAGCCATCGTACGGCGCGATGGTTTGTTGTCCGATAGCGGTCATCCGCGAGTATCCACCGGTGGCCGAGAAATTCAGTTTTTTTACGGTCACCAGAGAATAACCGACTCCCACATTCATCGCGCGCGAGGTGAGAAATACGCCATTTCCCGGCATTACGGAGAGGCCTCCATTCACACTCAGAGAGGAGGTGGCGAATTTCCGGCTGAACTGCGCCTGACCAACGGGTATCGTAATATCGCGCACCGAGGTAGTGGTGGTGTAACCCTGCCCGACGATCGCGGCGACCGCCGGAGGCAGCGGAACCTGAATCAGCCCCTGCGTTTGTACGTAAGCCGCGCCACCATCAAGAGCAAACTGCGATCTTTCTCCCAGCCCGAGCGACCATCCGCCCCTCACCGAATTGATTGTGGAGTTCCCATAGGTGTGGGAATAGTCGAAAAACGAAAAGCCGTACGACACGGAAATGGTCTGGCGCTTGGTGATCCGGTAGCCAGTCTCGACGTGCCCGTTCAGACCATTGGTACCCACCAGGTCCGAGGATTGAGGCCGCATCAGGAAGTAGCTCCCCCCAAAACTAAAGGACACCCGCGCCGATTCCTGCCATACCATGCTTAAGCTCGATTGCGAGAAATAAGTGGTGTCGTCGAATAGCTGGTTGATTGGCACGCCAACGAGCTGAGAGTTTGACAATGGGACATAGGTCAATTCTCCGACGCTCAGCAGCGATACTCCTCCCACCTCCGCAGCGGACATTTGCAGATGTTGCGACACGCGATGACTCCACGCGAGGTTCAGAAACTGGCCCACTCC
This sequence comes from Bryobacteraceae bacterium, assembly GCA_050013535.1. GTDB lineage: Bacteria > Acidobacteriota > Terriglobia > Bryobacterales > Bryobacteraceae > CAWACP01. The sequence goes on from JBEKFB010000159.1 coordinate 9,129, forward strand.
CCCTAGCCCTGTGCTGGGATAGTATTGCGACCATGATGCACTGTAGTCCAGGCTAAGCACGTCGTTTTCCCACGTCTTTGAGCCCGATACCCCTCCTGCGGCACTGAATCCATAAGCAAGGCTGTCGCTGGTCACTTTTCCGGAGGAGTTCGTCGCTACCGGGGTCAGCCCGGCGTCGGCAATTCCGTTGATCGCAACGAAGAACTGAAAATCGAGCAACTGACCACCGTGTTGGCCTGCAGTGCTGGAGTCGCGGGTCAGGATGGACGGTCCCGCATAAGGTTCTTCCGGTTGATCCGACTGATCCGTTTGGCCGAGCGACGGCGCGGCAGCGGCGATCGCCAACCCGGCAAAACACGCTAAACTACTCCACCTGCTCAAGATAGCCTCCTCGTACGGCCTTGCCGCGCGGCTGGAACTTTATTGCAAGTCTGACGCCTGACCCTGGGGATGTCAAGCGCATACCCTGAAGTTGTCAGGCTGAAACAC
>JBEKFB010000160.1:0-12562 GCA_050013535.1 Bryobacteraceae bacterium
AGTCCCCACCCGTTTGGCACAAGGACAAGCGGGAAAGCTATCGCTCGCTCGATCGGAATGGGCACGTTGAAAACATATCGTGCAATCACGTACGCCGTGAGACCGCACAACATCATGGGCGTTGGCACGGCGATTCCGGCCAGATAAGCGCGGATGTATGGATGGTTGTTCATATTGTCCTCACAATTGATAGAGCAGTTGCGGAATAATCGCCGGGAACAGAATCAGCCCCAGTGAAATCAGCAGCAGAAGGACGCGGTCGGCCCAGCCAATGCGGGTGCTTCGCTCATCCAGACGGCGCAGCATGCGGGGCCAGAGGTCGACGGCATCGTCCGGCTGGACCGGTAACGCTTCCTTCAGCATTTCTCGCAGTTCGTTCTCAGTTGGTTTCATGGCGTAATCTGCAATTTCCTCAGGTTTCTTCGCAACAGTCCGACGGCCCGGTGGACGCGCGATTTCACTGCCGCGACAGAAATGCCCAGTACGGCGGCAATCTCCGTGTTCGATTCTTCTTCTATGAGCGCCAGGCTCGCGGCGGCTTGTAGTTTCACCGGGCACCCTTGTCACGTCGAGCCCCGCCACCTCGCGCGGCTTCGCTTTCAGAAAATCGATGGCCACGTTGGTGGCGATCCGCCGCGCCCAGGGGCCGAACTCGCGCCGCGCATCGAAGCTGGCACGCGCCCTGTAGATACGCCAGAACGTCTCGATTGTGGCGTCTTCCGCCAGAGCGGCATCGCGTACGATCCGAACTACCCACCCAAAGACCTCGGCCTGATGCCGCCTAAACAGCGTTTCAAAAGCGTCCAGGTCGCCGGCCGCGAATCGGCGTTCGAGATCTTCCGGTTGCTCGACTGCCGCTGCGGCCTCCATTTGTCTTCCTGATTAACCTTACTGCGATTGGAGCCCGAGGGATTCTTTTTTGATGCGCTGCTCTTACGATTGCGCGGCGCGTTCGAGCTCCGCGATGTAGAGCTTCTTCATTTGAAGCAACGCCTGCATGGCCTTCGGGTGGCTGATGAGCTCGGTAAGGCGGGTGGGCACGATCTGCCAGGTGAGACCGAACTTATCCTTAAGCCAGCCGCACTGAATTTCGCTGCCTCCGGCGACCAGTTTCGACCAGTAATAGTCGATTTCCTCCTGCGAATCGCAGCGCACGACGAACGAGACTGCTTCGGTGAACTTATGGGAAGGGCCGCCGTTGAGTGCGGTGAACTTCTGTCCGTCCAGTTCAAAGGAGATGGTGAGGATGCCGCCCTTTGGTCCGGGGCTGTCACCGGTGTTTCGAAAGTCGCTGAGCCGTCGCGAGTTTTTGAACACGGTGAGATAGAAGTCGACAGCCTCTTCGGCGTTCGAGTCGAACCACAGAAAAGGCGTGATGCGGGGGAAATCCTTAAAGGCGCTCATAGTGGATGATCTTATTACAGTATGCGCATTGGCGATTCTAATCCGGAGGCGCCCCGCCCCATTGCCAGAACCTCGTCCACGCGGCTTTGGCAATAAGAGCGGATAACTTTGGATCGGGGAAGCGGCGAAGGTAAGGGACAGCCCATCCGATGTCCGACCCACCCATCGGATTGGGCGCCACCTGCGTCACGCCTGTGCGCTTCTCGATTGTCGTGGGGTCCTCGAGAATGCCGACACAAAACTGGACCAGCCGGTGGATCGCTCCGCTCTCCTCCGAGTACAAATCCAACCCGTTGGCTTCGCCGAGCTCGGCGAGTATAACGAGCGGCCCGAGCGCGTAGAGGTGATAGTGGAGCGCCATCTGCCCGCGATTCATCTCCGCGACCAGCGATCCATCGGGTTGAATCAATTCCACGCCCATCTGGTACGCGACCATGCCCCAATGGAAGTCTTCACGATCGTTCTCGGCGATGCCCGCCGAGGCAACGGCCAGACCTGCCCAATACAGATGATTGTTCTCCTTGTCGGGGCCCATTCGCCTGATTTCGGCCTCGAAGAAATCCGTGACTCGCCCGGCGAGCCGGTGAAACCACCGTTGAATCCTCGCGTCCTGCTCTGATGTGCCAGCGCCACTCCTACGCACTTTTAAGTAGGAGATGGCGGTTCCGCTCAACTCCCAGTTCTGTATGTAGACGCCCGAAAAATCGGGCATTTTGCCGGTCCAGGCATCGGCTTTCGCTGCGGCGTCGAGCATAGAATAGACGCACAAGGCCGCCTCCCGCCCTCCTTTGGTGAGATACGCATCCGCGGCTGCGCTGACGAACTGGCCCAGGTGAGTTGGGGCCTCCGATGCCTGTTGGAATGCCGCGAGCTTCTGCGGATCGATGACGGACGCGTGCTGGTCGGTGTAGTAAGGATTGATCTTCAGGGTTCTTCCGAAGGGCGGAGGCGCAGGGCAAGTGTAAGGTGCATTGGTTTGCGCAATTGCGACACCGTCCCACGGCGAGCGCAATAAGCCGACAGGGGCAGGCGCCGCATTGGCGATAGCCGACGCGACAATGGGGCCAATGAAGAACAAGCACCGCATCATGCTATCCGAGACGCGACTTCCCCTACTCCGGCTTGATCACCGCGATGCAGTCGAGATTCCGGTAGAGCTGTTTGTGGTCCAGGCCGAAGCCGACCACAAAACGCTCCGGTATCTCGAAGCACGAGTAGTTGATGGGCGTGCGTGCGAGGCGCCGGCTGGTTCGGTCCAGCAGCGTACAGATTCCCAGCGACGCCGGTCCGCGTCCCGCCAGATTCTGCAGCAGATACCGCGTGGTGAAGCCGGTGTCCACGATGTCTTCAACCAGCAGGACGTGCTCGCCTTCAATTCCGTCGTCCAGATCCTTGGCAAGGCGCACCAGCCCCGGCGCGCCGGGCTGATTGGTGAAGTGCGAGATGGCCAGAAAATCCAGGCGCAAAGGGACGGTGATGTGCCGGGCCAGTGCCGTCAGGAAAAACACCGACCCCTTCAGCACGGCCACCAGTTTCAGTTCGCGTCCGGCGTAATCGGCGGAGATCCGCGCGCCCACCTCGCGGATGCGCTCCTCAATCTGCTCGGCGGTAAACAACACCCGCTCAATGGGCGGAAGCGCGTTCGGCAAGTTCATACTTAACGATCAAATCCTGAATGTCTTTCTGATAAAACACCTGAATATTCACGTGCGGATAGATGGTCCGCAGCAGACGGATCTTCCGGTTCTTTTTTGTCACCAGCGCCTGTTTCATGGTGGTCAGCTCCACGTACAGGTCGAACACGGGCAGGAAGAAATCGGGCGTGAACGCCTCCATCACGTGGCCGTCCTTGTCCCACTGCAAAGGGAAGCTGCGCGGCTCGTACTGCCATTCGATGCGATAGAAGTCCAGCAGCCGCGCAAAAATCTCCTCGCTGGGATGGCTGAACCCATTGCGCTCGGTGGGCGCGCGGTCCGGCGGCGTCAGACCGTACTTCGCCAGTTGCAAGCGCGCCTGGAACTGCACCTGCGCCTCGGCGGCCGCCGACAGCATGCCCTGGTCCAGCAGGCCGCGGCTTCGGATGGCTTCCTCCACCACGCCAGCCAGCATTTCCGGCGGCTGTTGTTGCTCGTTCAGAATCAGATCGAATTCGTGCAGGCGTGAATGGCTGCGGCCGAAACGGCGCTTGCGTTCGTCCAGCACCTCAAGTTCCCGTTCTCGCAGGAAACGTTTCGCGGCCTCACGATCCAGTTGCCGTTCAACCATGATCGCGCCGATCCGCCGCGACGGAGGGGCAATCACCAGCACGCAGAGCACCCCGGGAAAGCCGTGGAACAGGTGTTCGCCACCCTCCAGACAGAACACCACATGCCGGTCCACCGCCAGCCGGGCAATGGCCGACCGCAACAGCGGGAGCCACGCTCGCCCGGGGATTTCCCGATTGCCAAAATCGGCCGCCACCATGTCTTCGAGCACCCGGCGTGTCAGCAACTCGCAGCCGGTCCGCTGGGCGATGGCACGGGCCACGTCTTCGTGTGCACAACCGGGATCGCCGGAGACACTGATGATGGCCATCGATGAATGCGTCAGCCCCAGTCCCATGCTACAACTGAAGGCGGCGACAAAGGCGATGGAACGTCACGAGGTCCTTGCGGCCATTCTGAAGGCCGGCATTGTGCCGGTGGTGCGTACAGCCACGGCGGAGAGCGCGCTTCATTGTATTGAGGCGATCCACCGCGGCGGCATTGGCGTGGTCGAGATTACGATGACTGTCCCGGGCGCCCTGCGCGTGCTCGAACTTGTAGCCGACGAGTTCGGCGATGGCGACCGTGTCCTGCTGGGCGCGGGGACTGTGCTGGACCCGGAGACGGCTCGCGCCTGCATGCTGGCTGGCGCGGCGTTCATTCTCACGCCAACCCTGAACCCGGCCACCATTGAGCTGGTCCGCGGATATTCCAAGGTCATCCTCGCGGGGGCTCTTACACCCGCCGAAGTGCTCAAGACCTGGGAGAGTGGCGCCGACGTGGTGCGCGTCCTTCCCTGCGATGCGATGGGCGGGGCCAGCTACATCCGTTCGCTGCGGGCCCCGTTTCCTCACATTGATCTGATGGCCATCGGCGGAGTCACCCTCGAGACCGTTAGCGATTACTTCCGGGCCGGTGCGGTGGGCGTGGGCGTCGCCGGGGCCCTCATTGACTCATCCAGTTTGCGTTCAGGCAGTTACGAGGTTTTCACGGAGCGCGCACGGCGGTTCGTCGAGTCCATACGCCGGGTTCGGGAGAGTCTGGCGGCCCACCCGCCACTGTAGATTACCGGTAGAATCGCCGATCCAGCTATAGAGTACTGCTCTGAGCCAAAAATATGTAAGGTGGAATACGTAAGGATAGACTTTTGCCTTGACCTCAGCCCGATGGTGGGGTAGAGTCAAAGTTTCCGAAGCGTTAAGCGTCCTTCAATTTATACATGGCCTCTTGTGTCCGCACCCGCTTCCTGCTCATTGCCGTCCCACTTCCTCTATTCGTATTGAGTAGTTGTATGTCGAGCCGGCCACAGCAGTTCGCCACGGCGTTTCTGCCGTCGGCCCCCTCCATGCGGGCTTTCGATGCGGGCGAACCGCCAGCCATCCAACCGAATCTCTATTCCAGCGAACTTCCTAAGCCACTGCCCCCTATGTTGCCCGATCCTGCGAAAGCGGAATCTGCGGCTGACAAGCGAGTGCAGGCGGCCGAACAACAGTTTCAGACCGGAAAGCGGCTCTATCAGGAAGGCGACGCCGAGGGGGCGCGGCACGCATTCGATGCCGCTATCGACGTGCTCATGACCGCTCCGGCCGGCCTCGCCGACCGCCAGAAGATCGAGCACAAACTCGAGCAACTTGTCGACAGCATATACAAGTACGATTTGGACCGCCTCGCGGACAGCTCCGGCGACGCGGTTGTCTACGAGAAGCCTCCTATCGATGACATGCTGGAGATGACCTTCCCGACCGACCCGCAACTGAAGCCCAAGGTGGGCGAGGAGCTTCGCGCCACCATCTCACAGTTACCGCTCGATGCCAGCGACGCGGTGCTGAGCTATATCCACTTCTTCTCCACCGATCGCGGCCGGCGCACACTTATTGCCGGGCTTCGCCGGGGCGAGCGCTACCGGGGCATGATCAGCCGCATTCTGGATGAGGAAGGTGTACCGCGAGAGCTGTTCTATCTCGCGCAGGCCGAGTCCGGATTCATTCCCTACGCGGTTTCTTACAAACACGCCTCGGGGATGTGGCAGTTCATGCAGTTTCGTGGGAAGGAGTACGGTCTGAACCAGACGGCCTGGTCGGATGACCGGTTCGATCCGGAAAAGTCCACGCATGCGGCGGCCAGGCATCTGCGCGATCTTTACGGCGAGCTGGGCGACTGGTATCTGGCGATGGCCGCTTACAACTGCGGTCCGCTGTGCGTGGAAAGAGCGGTGGAACGTACCGGATACGCGGATTTCTGGGAGCTATGCGCGAAGAACGCGCTGCCCAGGCAGACTCAGAACTACGTTCCCCTGATTCTGGCCATTACCATCATGGCCAAGAACCCGCACGATTACGGTCTTGAGAACCTGGATGGCGATCAGCCGGTCGAATACGACACGGTCGCCGTCAGCGAGCCAACGAACCTCTGGCTGGTCTCCGATATCGCCGACCGTCCCCTGGCAGAAATACGTGAGCTGAATCCTTCTCTGATTAAGTCGATTGCGCCCGCCGGGTACCAGTTAAAGGTGCCCCGGGGAAGCGCGCCCATGGTGACCGCGGCTCTGGATCAAGTACCAGCCGATCGCCGTGGCTCCTGGCGCATGCACCGCGTGGCGGAAGGCGAGACTCTGGCGATGATCGCGCATCAATATCACGTCGCGCCGGCCATGGTCGCGTCTGCGAACCACATTTCAGTGGAGGCCCCCGCCAGCGGCGACCTGCTGCTGATTCCGTCCTCGGGCGCAGCCGGACAGGCCCCCGCGCGCCCCGGCGTCCGTTTCGCGAAAGCCCGCCGCGGTTCGCATGCGGCCGTCGCCCGCAACGTTCCGGCGCGGTTGCTGCAGCATCGAGCGACGAAGCGCCAGCCCCGGCTCGCCAGCGCCGCCCGCCATCACAGTTAGCGCGCTCGCGCATCCAATCGACCTTCTTTCACGCACCCGCCGTCGCGCTTCAGATTGCTCTTGCCTTCACCGCAAAACGAGTTATTCTAGGTTGGTAGTTCTTACGCCCATACAGGAGGCAGCGGGAATGTTCGAAGGTTATTTGTTCGCCGACGAAGACGAACTCGACGATTTTGACGACGACAAAGAGCACGTGGATGTGGCATCGGAGGTAAGCGCGTACGATCCGGATGACGATGAAGAGGACGTGGCCGAGATCGTAATCACCGCGGTGGAAACAGCGACGCCCGCACCGGCGGGGGAAAAGCCGCCGGCCGCGCCCCAGCGCAAACCTGCGAAGAAAGCTTCGCGCCCGCGCGCGAAGAAGGCCGCCCCACCGCCACCGCCTGCGGCGAAGAAAGCGGTGAAGAAGGCGGCAAAGAAGGCGACTAAGAAAGCCGCGAAAAAAGCATCGAAGAAGGCCGTTAAAAAGGCCGTAAAGAAAGCAGCCAGGAAAGCCGCTAAAAAGGCTCCGGCTAAGAAAGCCGCAAAGAAAGCAGTAAAGAAGGCGGCGAAAAAAGCGGCAAAGAAAGCTCCCGCGAAGAAGAAGGCAGCGGCGAAGAAGAAGGGCCGCCGCTGAGGTTTCCCTGGGGCGGGCCGCGTGCCCGCCCCTTTATCGGGTCAACCCTTCTTTACGACGTCGCGGCAGCGCTCGAAGAGTTGCAGAAGGGAGTCCGCATATTCCTCCGAGGTGCGCGTTGTCTTTCCGCCGAATCCCGTTCCCCCCGATCCTTTCCCGTATCCGGTGGTCACCGCGATGAACTTCATCAACTCCAGCGCCACTTCGTCCTGAGACCGTAATTCCGCGGTTGGGCTCTTCGGGTTCGCGTCTTCTTCCGCCATTTGATTTCTCCTCTTGTGTTGCAGCGAACGGGCTCTCACGGCCCGTTCCTTCCCATCCAGTCTATCGCGCGCGATGAGAGAATGAGTCTGAAACCGGCATGCCCGTCAACGCCATCCGCCTGATCCGGAAGATGCGCGGTGGTGCGCAGGCACACTTGCTGGAGTGCGACGACGGCGCGTTTTATGTCGTAAAATTCCGGAATAATCCGCAGCATCGCCGCGTGCTGGTGAATGAGTGGATCAGTTCGGTGTTCCTCCGGCACCTGCAAATAACCGCGCCGGAAGCGGCCATCGTGAATCTGAGTCCGGAGTTCCTGGCAGGCACTCCCGAAGTCTCCATGCAACTGGGGTCGCATCATGTGCGGCCGGAACCCGGATGGCACTTCGGCTCGCAGTGTCCCGGCGATCCGTCGCGCATGGCGGTGTATGATTTCCTGCCCGACGTGCTGCTTGGCAAAGTGGCCAACGCAGCCGAGTTCCCTGGCATATTTGCGTTCGACAAGTGGATGGGCAATGCCGATGCCCGCCAGGCCATCTTCTTTCGTGCCCGGCTCCGCCCGGCGCCGGCGGCCGATACCAACGCTGACGAGAACTTCCGGGTAGGCTTCCTCGCGCAGATGGTGGATCATGGGTACGTCTTCGATGGTCCGCACTGGAAGTTCGACGATTCGCCCCTGCGTGCCCTCTATTTCCGGCCGTCCGTGTATAACCGGGTCCGCTCCTGGGACGATTTCCAGCCGTGGCTCGACCGCATTATTCATTTTCCCGAAGAGATCGTCGACGACGCCCTGAAGCAAACGCCGCCCGCCTGGATTGCCGAGGACGATCAGGCTCTGCAACGTCTCCTTCACATGTTGATGAACCGCCGTAAGCGCGTGCCCGAGCTGATCCGCGAAGCCGCTGCCGGGGCAACCAACTCGTTCCCCAATTGGCGCGGCCGCTAAAGAGCCGGCAAGCTGTCCGCTACGATTTCCGCGGTCACCGGCGCGAGCAAAATACCGCTTCGATAGTGCCCGTACGCCAGGCAGATACCGGTGCCGTCCACCATGCCGATGGCAGGTTCCAACGTTTCGCACAAAGGCCGGAATCCGATCCAGGCTTCGGTTGGTGCGTGCTGCTTCAGGGCGGGCCACAGCCGCTCGGCGGCTCGGCGAATTCCGAGGCACAGCGCCTCATCCACGGCGTCATCGAAGCCCACCTGTTCGCTCGTCGAACCGGCAATAGTAAAGCCGTCTGCACGTTGCACGATATAGCTGTGGCCGCATCGAAGAATGTGCGGCAGCGATCCGGGCGTGAGCGAATACCCGATGAGATGCCCTTTCACAGGCACGGTGCCCGGCAGGTTGAGCCGCCGGCCGCTGGAAAGCACCGGAATGTCTCCCGACCATGCACCGGCGGCGATCACCACGGGTCCTCCTTCGTCATCGATTCGCTCTACGGGCGTGCCTGCAACGACATCGACGCCCAACCGCGAGCACGTGGTGAGTAGTGCCTGAAAGAGGCCGCGCGGTTCCACCGCTCCATCGCCAGGAAAGAACGCATCATCGCCCCGCATCTCGCACGGAATACCCAGCAGCTTTTGGCGTTTGCACCTGCTGGCGAGACCGGCGCCGTCTCCATTGGCTTTCTCAATCGCGCCGCAGAGCGAGAAATCGATCTTCAGGCCGCTCTCTTCCTCGATTTCCCGAACCCACCCCGGGTACAAAGCGATGCTCCGCAGCCCCAGCCGCAGCCATATCGAATCGGCGTGGCATTCGCCCGCTGCCAGCATGCCCGCCGCAGCGTGCGACGCTCCCCTGCCAGGCGCGCGCGCATCAATCAGACGCACTTTCCGTCCGGCTTTCGCGAGCCGCCGCGCGATGGAAGTCCCGATAATCCCAGCACCCACCACGGTGACCGGCTTCGCGCTCATGCGCCCACTGTAGCGCAACATAACAAGGCGACCCGCGCATTAGAATAAGAAGGTCATGCATCGCTTTCTGCTCCACAATGATCAGGTCCTGGACGCGGCGGCAAGGGATCTGGCCGCGGGTCAGGTGGGCCTGATGAACGGCTGGGGCGTGTTCAGCACGATTCGTATCGCCGAGGGTGTTTTGTTCGCGTTCGAGCGTCATTGGGACCGCATGCGCCGCGACGCCCAGCGGCTGCGAGTTCCCTTTCCCGCCGACCCTGAATGGATGCACAGCCGCCTGATGCGTCTGGTGGAAGCGAATTCCGTGACCGATGCCACTATGCGCGTGGTTGTTGTGCGTAACCGGGGGGGCATGTGGCAGGGGCCCGGTATCGACCGCGACTTCGATCTGATCGCCTTCACCTCCGAGATGGCTCACTGGCCCGCCGCCGTGCGGCTGGGCGTTAAACCCGCGGCACGCTATTCGCAATCCGAGTTCGCCTCCACGAAAATGATGTCGTGGGCTCAGAACCTCATTTACTATGAGGAGGCTCGTGAGCGCGGTTTCGACGAATACGTGCTCCTGAACGAGCGAGGCGAGATCGCGGAGTGCACGTCCGCCAAGCCACGGTGGAGCGGCCACTGCCGCCCGCCGATCTGGAAAAGGCCGATCAGGTGCTTATCAGCTCGACGACGCGCGATCTGCTGGTGGTTGAGTCGATTGAAGGCCTGTCCATCGGCAATAAAGGTCACGCGTGCGCCGTGCTGGAAGAGGCGCTGTCCGAATACCGTGGCCGATACATCCGCGAGCATGCACATGCAACGCCGGCCATACCAAAGTAGCGCCCTCTCAGCCGATAGAGGAGCTGCCGTGAAACGCGTGTTCAGAACCTGTTCAATCGTATTTCTGGCCGTTTGCTTCGATGGCGCGCTCGCAGCCCAGGCGATTGCGCCGCGTGTGTTCCGGGCCATGGCCGGCGAATCGCGAACTGCGACCTTGCGCGACGGCATCCCGTCGATGGCGGCCATCACGTCCACGCGGACCACGCCGCCGCTGGAGTTTCCTATTCGCGTTGAGACGGCGTCCGTCAGGGAACCGCTGACGCTGAGACTCGTGTTACCGCCTGCGACGCCAGCCGGCGATTATACGATTGAAATCACCGGGCGTGATGCCGAAGGCCGAAGCATATCAACGACGCTTCAGATGACGGTCGAAGGGGTGACGCTGTCGCGGCCGGTCGTCCTGTCGAGCCCTCCGGTCATCCTGCTTAATGGATTCCAGTTGAGCTGCTCGGATACGGCGAGCACGCTCGCGGCCTCCGCAGATACGTTCGACCAGCTCGCGACACTTTTGCTGGCGGATGGCGTGGAAGTCGCCTACTTCAACAACTGCGCCTACGGCAGCGACGCCTCAATTGAACAATTGGCCGGTCAACTGAACAATTACATCGCGGCGCTGAAATACACGGACGGTGCGCCCGTAGATCAGGTCGATCTGGTGGCCCACAGCATGGGCGGATTGATCGTACGGGCATATCTTTCCGGGAAGCAGTCCTCTCCCGGCGCGTTCTCGCCACCCGAGAACCCGAAAGTCAGGAAAGCGATCTTCCTGGCGACGCCCCATTTTGGCTCGTATCAGGCCGATAACCCATTCGCGGAGATTCTGTTCACCGCGGGCAGCCAGTTGAACGAAATGAAACCTGGCAGCCAGTTCTTATGGGACCTCGCAACGTGGAATCAACTCGGCGACGATCTTCGTGGAGTTGACTCCCTGGCCGTCGCCGGAGATGCGGGTGCGATAGATGGCTCACTGAACTCGAGTGACGGAGTGGTTTCGTTGACCAGCGCTTCTTTGCTCTTCGCTGAACCCGACCTCCGAACGAGGATCGTTCCCTACTGCCATATACAGACGAACTCAGGCTCGCCGATCGAGACGACCGAGTCATCCTACCTCGACTGCACCGGACCGGGGATCGCATACATTGATACGCCATCTCACCAGAGCTACGAGATTATTAGTTCATTCCTTGCGGACAACAGCGCCTGGCAGGCCGTTGGACATCCACCCAGCCAGGACAAATATCTTGATCAATACGGTGGTCTGTTCGTGGCGGCCGAGAATGCGCAGGGTCAATACCTGGACGATGTCGCCTCCGTAGAGCTTAATGCAACGGCCCTGGCTTCGGGTCCTCCCAATCCAGTTACCAGCGTCTATTATGATGATCGGTTGCCGGCCGGTTCGTACAGCGTGTCGATGGTCAGTTCCAGTGCCGGCAATTTGTCCGGAAGCGAAATCAGCGGCTCAGGCGGCTATCGGGCGGTGCTCTTCAAGGAGGGTCCTCACATCCTTCGAGTGCAGTCGCGGCTCGGCACGGGTCTTCCCGGTCTCACCGTGGCGTCCGGATCGGCGCTCACTGTCCGCGGAATCGGGTTCTCCGGTTCAACCGGAACTTCGGTCCTGGCGAACGGAGTGCTCTTGTCCAGCCAGGTTGTTTCCGACAACGAAATCACGGCCATTCTTCCGGCAACTTACCTCGGGCTGGTCAGCCTGACCGTCAGCAACAGCAATGGTAAGGATACCCTCAACATTGTGGTAGCACCGCCGGGTCCGCCTCGCCGCCGGGACCGCTGACCGCACTATGCCCCCGCCAAAACGCCGCCCGGCGCCTCGGCCATACGCCGCCCGCGCAGGAAGTTCTGCAGGCGCTCCATGTACAGGTAGATTACTGGCGTGATGTACAGCGTTAGAAACTGCGAGAGCACCAGTCCACCCACCACCGCCAGGCCGAGCGGTTGCCGAGCGTCGGCGCCTTCTCCGTAGCCCAGAGCAATGGGCATGGTGCCGAACAGTGCGGCGACCGTGGTCATCATGATCGGACGAAAACGCAGCGTGCAACCCTGATATATCGCCTCGCGAGGATTCTTGCCGTCGATGCGCTGGGCCTCGAGAGCGAAATCGATCATCATGATGGCGTTCTTCTTCACCACCCCAAACAACATGACGATGCCGACGAACGCATAGAGATCGAGTTCTTTGTGAAACAGCTTGAGCGCAAGCAGGGCGCCGAACACAGCGGAGGGCAAACCGGAAAGGATCGTGATGGGGTGAATGAAGCTTTCATAGAGAATTCCCAAAACGATGTAGATCACTGCCAGCGCGACGATAAGCAGAATCGACATGCCCTGGAAAGACTGCTGGAACTCCTTCACCGTTCCCTGGAAATTCGCGCTTACAGTGGGCGGCATGCGCATATCGGA
>JBEKFB010000161.1:0-9556 GCA_050013535.1 Bryobacteraceae bacterium
ACAAGCTTTGAGAGAACTCCGGGGGCGCTGACGTCCCCGGAGCCGGTAAGATAATGGGCCGCGGCTTAGGCCGTGCCTACGCCGGCCAGATCCTCGATGGCGTCCTCGATATTGGAACGCGCCCCATCGACGGAACTGCCCTTCAGGTCGGTAAGAGCCTGGCTAACGTGAATTAGAGCCGATTCGATGCCGGGCACGCGAAGCACCCGAATACTGCCGAACTGATCGCGTGAGCGCACGAAACGCTTCGCCACCAGTTCCTGTTCGCAAACGTGGAGTTCCTGAATGAGCTCCCTGGTTGGAATCTCATCGCCGGCAGTCCCATGCAACCGGGAGGCTGCCGACGACAAACTCGTTTCCAGTAGTGAAGTATCCATGCCTTCATTGTAACGCCGTTGGCGGCGTCATCGTCCAAGATCGATACCGAATTTCTTCAGTTCTTCGGCATAGTACCGCCGGTGCAGCAAATCCCACTCTTCAGAGCCCTCGGTGATTTCGCGTTTCTGCGAGCGGATGCGTGTGCGCGCAGTGCGGTCCACCTTGTCCTCAATCTGCAACAGCTCGGTCAGGGCCTTGACGATCTCAAGACGCGCGTCGTTGGGGTCCTTCTTCACGCGGATCTCCCGCGATTTGCGCAACGCGGTCACCAGCTTATGGGAAATGTCGTTGACCTTGTCGCGGGAGAGCTTCATGGCGTCCGCACCCGAGCCGGAGGCGCGAATCACCTTGCGCTGAGCAATCAGCGTGTTCTTGATGCGCCGGAACATTTCCTGATAGCTCACGTTCTCCTGGCGCATGTAGTCTTCGTACTGGTCCAGCAGGTCCCGGACCTCATCGTTAAGACGGTCCTCTACGGCGAGTTCTTCCTCGATGACGCCCGCGATCAGGTCGGACGCGACCTGAGGACTGCTGGTGTCGATGATTCGAGGACTAAGCCGTTGGACGATCTGACGTGATAAATAGCCTATGAATTCGCGGGCCAGGAGCATTCTTCGAGCGTCAGGTGCGAGCAACACGCAATCATCTGACGCAACAATCAGTGTAGTGCCGCGCGGCGGCGCACGTCAAACTGCGGCCTGGTCCTCCGCCAACTTACCTCACTCCAGCGCGTACAAATACCCGTCCGTGCTGCCCACGTACACCACGCCGTTCACCACCAGCGCCGACGAGAAGAACGCCCCGATGCGAAACTCCCGATCGGCCGCCAAAATTGGCGCCTCTCGCCATCCGGAGTTGAACAACCACGGGTCGTTGAACCTCCTCTCGCTGGTCAGCACCCACCCTGCGTTGCGCTTCGAAGTCTCCGTCTGGAAGCTCCACAGCAGCTCCCCGCTGTTCACGTCCCGCGCTTCGAACGTCCCGTTGTTCGCGCCATAGTACGCCACGCCTGCCGCAATCGACGGCGACGACCACACGTACGCCGTCGTCGATTCTTTCAAAAGCTCTTTGCCAGTTGCCGCGTCTACCGTGCGAAACAGGCTGGTGTCGGAGGTCGCGTACACCGCCTTCCCATCCACCACCGCCGGCGTCGAGTTCACCCAGCTCATGTCGTTATAGGACTTCCACAGCAGCTTTCCCGTCGCGGCATCCAGCGCGTACACGTTCGAATCGCGGCAACCCGTGTACACCACGCCGCCAGCCACCGCCGGTGACGATTCGAATCCCACCTGGTTGTGGATCAGCGGATCCACACCGCCCTGAAACCGCCATTTCTCATGGCCCGATGCGGCGTCAATCGCGTAGAAGTAGCTGTCCCAACTGCCCACAAATACGGTGCCTGAATCCACCGCCGGCGAAGCGTGCACCACGTCGCCGGTCGCGAACTTCCATTTCAGCGCTCCCGTGATCGCGTCCAGAGCGTAGACGTTGCCGTCGCCGCTTCCAAAATACACCGCTCCGCCCGCCACCGCCGGACTCGACAGGTACACATCGTACGGATCGGCGATGGTTTGGTTCTTCGGCTCCATTCCATGAATCCCCTTCGCCTCGAACCGCCGCTCGCCGCCCGTGCGGAACTTCCACCGCGCGTTACCGGTCTTCACGTCCACCGCATAGAATTTGCCGTCGTAGCTGGCGAAGTAAACCAGGCCGCCCGCCACCGCTGGTGAACTCGGCACCGGACCGCTGGTCGCGAACTTCCATACCTCGCGTCCGCTCTCCGCATTCACCGCATAGACATTGCCGTCGTCACTGCCGAAGTACACCACTCCGCCGGCGAAAACGGGCGAAGACACCACGCGGTCGCCCGTCGCGAATCTCCACTTCACCCGATGGAACTGCCGGGGGCCCGCGCCCGCATAAATACCCGAATGAACGGCATCGCCGCGAAACATCGACTGTCCGGCGCACAGCGACGCCACCGCAAAACCTGCAATCAGCGCCCTTGTCACTTCGCCTCCTTTGATTGCCCCGCGCGATGAAACACGATTGGGAAATCAACCGACTGTTGCTCGAAGACGCCGTCAATCTCGGTACCATCGGCGTTGATCCGGCCATCATAGGTCGCGTGCTGCGAGGGCACCTCGAGCGTCAATACATCCGATTCCTGCGTGACGCGTTCAACCTGGACAACGTTCTCCTGGTGGCCCTTGATCACCAGCTTCGCGGTGGCCTCGCCGTTGTCGTGGTTCGCAAGGGACAGCTTGGCGTGCACCGGATGGTCGAGCACGGTGATATCGCCTTCCCAATCGCCCTCCAACTCGTGGCGAATAGGCGTGCTGTGCGGCGGCAATTCCACCTGCGCGGATCCTGTCTTCCGCAGCGTGACCGCCGCGCTGTTCCCACCCATTTCGAATGTCCCGCCGGCGGTGCCGTCGGCGCTCACCCGCCCCTTGAACTTCGCCCCGCCCAGCGTATCCTTCACCGTGCACGAGAACTGGTCCCCGCTGACGGTGAGGTTCATTAGCGCGGCACCCTGGATACCGGAGGCCGGCAGCGTCACCGACCCGATCCAGTGGCCGTCGGCGCTTTGGTCAAGATCCAGCACCACCTGCGTCTTCTGCTCGGGCACGTGAATGATTCCTTCCCAGCGGCCCGCCGGGGATTCGGCGGCGTTCAGCAGCAAGACGCCCGCGCACAGCAGCAACATGCTTCGTGGGAATGTAGTCATATGGTAGTCCCAGCGCAATTCCAGTGCCGCTCCGCGCCGGCCGAGCCTTACGCGTTCTCACGCGCCAACCGCCTGTCTGCGAATCTCCCTCACCTGTGCGTGAGCCGGGCCCTGCACGAAGTCGGCATGAGGTGTCCGCTTGTGGGAACGCCGGAGTCCGGTGGCGCGCATGTCCGCCGATTGCCCGGCCGGCCGGGTGTATACTGAGCAAAATCCTCGGAGCCCAGACCATCAGCCGATGATCGGCGAGACCGTCACCCACTACCGCATCGTTTCCAAACTGGGCGAAGGCGGTATGGGCGTGGTCTACGAAGCGGAAGACCTCACGCTGGGCCGCCGGGTGGCGCTCAAGTTTTGTTCCAAGGACCGCGACGATGCCCGCCTTCGGGCCAACCTGCTGAAAGAGGCGCGCGCGGCCTCATCCCTCTCGCATCCGAACATCGCCCACATCTATGAATTTGCCGAGATCCCCGGCGGGGATGCGTTCATCGCCATGGAACTGGTATCGGGCGCGAACTTGTCTCGCACGCTCAACGAGCGGCGCCTGAGCGTCGAAGAGACGATGAAGGTGGCCGCCGGGGTGGCGTCGGCGCTGGCGGAAGCGCACCGGCACGGCATCGTCCATCGCGACATCAAGCCCGGCAACATTCAGATCACGGCGACGGGCGAGGTAAAGGTGCTCGATTTCGGCATTGCCCGGCCGGCCATTGAGCGCGCGCACGACGAAGCTACGGCGGAAGCCCTCACTCGCACCATCGAAGGCTTTACCGGGACGCCGCTCTATATGTCGCCCGAGCAGGCCTCCGGCGAACATCTGGACGGGCGCACGGATCTGTTCTCCCTCGGCGTGGTGCTTTATGAGTGCCTCACTGGTAAGGCACCGTTTGCCGCCGAAAGCCTGCCGTCAATCCTGGCGCGGCTTCTGACCGTGGACCCTCCCCAGCCTTCGCGGCTGAATCCGCAGTCGCCCGCTCCTTTGGACCGCATCGTCCGTAAGCTGATGGCCAAGGATCGGCGGGATCGCTATGCTTCCGCGGACGAACTGCTGGAGGAACTGCGAGCCCCCGGCAAACGCCACACCCGCCGGCGCGCGATAGCCGCGCTGGCTGGAGGCACGCTCCTGGCCGGGGGAGGCGCGGGTGCATGGTGGTGGAGAACAAAACGGCATCACGACCCCGCCGCGGCTGCGCTTCCCTGGTATCGCGATGGCCTCGCCGCGCTCCATTACGGCAGCTATCACAAGGCCAGTAAGGCGCTGGCGCGAGCGGTGGACATCGACCCCTCCTACACCATGGCGCACGCCTACCTTGCCGAAGCCTGGTATGAGCTCGATTATCTCGAGCGCGCCAAAGACGAATTGATCAAGGCGATGGAGACGCGCGCGTCCCTGCAGGAATTGGAGAGCGCTCGTCTGGACGCGATCCAGCAGACGGTGACGGGCGAGTTCAAGGCCGCGGTGGAGAAATACCAGGCAGTGGTCGACATGGCGCCGGCGGAGGAGCGGGTGGACTCGCTGTTTGATCTCGGGCGCGCCGAGGAGCGCAATCGCGACGCGAAGAAGGCGATGGCGACGTATACCGAAGCGATCCGCCTCGATGCGCAGAATGCCGCCACGTGGTTGCGGTTGGGGGAGCTGCAGGCTAGAACGGGCGCGCGGGAAGATGCCGGCCGTTCGCTCGATCGCGCAGAAAGCCTGTTTGAAGCCGCCTCCAACGTGGAAGGCGTCACCGAGTGCCTTTACATTCGGGCTCGATACGCCCGCACCCCTGCGGAGGCCCGCGTGCTGATTGACAAAGGGATGTCGGCGGCTCGCGTCACCGGGAACGACCAGCAACAGATCAAGCTTCTGCTCTTATCGAGCAACGTCTGGCTGGAGGCCGGTCAGACGCCGAAAGCTCTGGATGAAGCCAACAGCGCTATCGCCATCGCGCGAGCCGACGGAATTGAGAACCTGGCCTCACGAGGGTTGATCGATCTGGGAAACGCTCTCTTCGTGAAAGGGCAGACCGCGGACGCGTTGCGCACGCTACAGGAAGCGCTGGACATTGCGCGGAGGAATGGGGAGAAGCGTTCGGAAGCGCGCGCGCTGGTCAATCTCGGCAGCGTCCGCATCCAGAGCGGGGACGCCGCGCAGGGTTGGCAAAACGTGCAGGAGGCGCTGACTTACTACAAGCAGGGCGGCTATCGGAACGAGGCGGCAATTGCGCTGATCCTGCTGGGCCGCGCCGCGCGTGAAAAAGGCAATTACGACGAGGCGCGCCGGGCGTTCGATGACAGCGTAGCGACGCTGAAACCAGGTGAGCCCTCGCTGCCACTGGCGTTGGCGCAGGAGGGCATAGCCTCGCTTGAACTTCGGCAGGACCAATGGCCCCAGGCGCTGCGCACCTTCGATCAGGCACGCCGCACGTTCGATGCTGTCGGGAATTCATCAGGCGCCCTCATCAACGAAGTCAACGTGGCCCTGGTGCACGCCATGCTCGGACACAAAGGCGACGGCACTGCGGTGTCGGACCAGGCCGCGGAAGTGAGCCGGGCTGGTGCCCTTGAGGTGATCCTGCTGAAGGAGCGTTTTGGAGAGGCCCGCACAAAGGCTGAGACATTGCTGAAGACAGCCGACGCAAGCGATATGGACGCACGCTTCAGCGCCACTCTGGTGCTGGGTCTGGCGCTGGCGCGCTCCGGCGCGGGAGTACGAAGTCTGGACGTTGTCCACAAGGCATTCGACCTGGCCCAGGCTACGGCCAAGCCCGCGGCGCAAACGGATGCACTTCTGGCTCTGGCGGAAGCGGCCCTGGCAGCGGGCAATCGCAAGGACGCCGCGGAATACTCCAGCCGCGCTCGCGCCTCTCTGCAATCGGCCAAACAGCCCGAGTCGCTGTGGCGCGCGTGCGTGATGCTGATGCAATCGGGTACCATGGACGGGGCGGCGGCGCAGGCTGCCGCTGCGCTAGGCGAACTTCAGGCTTCGTGGCCGGCGGAAGATTTTCGATCGTACCTGAACCGCCCGGTGATCCGGCGGTTGCATGCGGAATTGCTGCGCGTCGACCCGGCAGCACCTTGAATCAATTGACGGAAGGATGGAGCGAATCGGCCCATGTTACGGTTCACATTAGTAATTGCTCTCAGCATCGCGATGCTGCTGTTGTGCGGCAGCCCCGCGCGGATACAGGCCTTCACCGGCGATACCCCGATCGTTATCAAAGACGGTGGATCCCTTGTGCTTGGCCTCGATGGATTGGACGCGGGCAGCAACTGGACCTACAGCCGCGACGAAATCCGGCACCGCAACGCCGGCGGCGTTCTGACCGGGTTGCAGATCAAGGAAGCGGGTGTGGACCGCTGCGGTGGAGACGCCAGGTGCGGCGTGGACCCGGCGAAGCCCTGGAAGATCCGTGTGGCCTACGGCGCCGGATGGTTGACCATTTCGTCAGTATCCGTCGAAAAGGGCGTGCACCTTACGCACCGCAATCTGCCTTTCGACACTTGGAAGAAAACCGGGAATCCCGACCAGCGCGAGTTCGGCCACGGAGACGGCCAGCGCATCAGCGGCGTAAAAGTGAACGGCGGCGCGAATCTGTGTGCAGGCAAGGGCTGCGAGATCACCGTGTACTACAGGCCGAAGTAGGCGCGGGCAACGGACGGCCGTATACTGGGAAAACGGGCGGTTTAGGATGGCAACGGCAAAAGAAGAAGTGCGGCGGCTGCTTGACTCGCTACCTGACGACGCAAGCCTTGAGGACGTTCAGTACTCCATCTACGTTCGCGAACGCATTGAGCGAGGCCGGCAGGAAGCGAACGAAGGCAAGCTGATCGATCAGGAGGGCGTGGAGAACCGAATGTCGCGGTGGCTCGACGAGTAACCTGGACCGAATCATCATTGAACGAACTGGGTGACGCGGCGTCTTGTATCGCGCGGGACTCGCCACGATATGCCGCTGCCCTGATCGCTCCGGCTCGATCGGCCGAGGTCCTTACGTACCTTCCCCAGGCGAGGAAGGATGGTACCTGAGATCTCGGACGACGCCGTCCGTGAGCTCTTCGTCAAGAGTCATCGCCTGATCTACGAAATCCGAGACGAGGGCGTGATGCACGGGGCTCGCCGTTTTCCGGCTGAATTGATGTAGCGCGGTCCCGGCTCGCGACGCATCCAGGGCTGCGCGATCACCGCTATCATCAGAGGTACATGCGGACTGCGTTTGTCGCGCTGATGCTGCTCCCGGCGTCGGTGGCGCCCCTGTGGGCCTACTCGCCGCTCACCCACGAGGCGGTGATCGATGCCGCGTGGGACGGGAGCATTAAGCCCCTGTTGCGCGCACGCTATGGTGATCTCACGCCCGATCAGCTCCGTGAAGCCCACTCCTATGCCTATGGCGGGTCCATCATCCAGGACATGGGTTACTATCCATTCGGAAGCAAGCTGTTCAGCGACCTGGTGCACTATGTTCGCAGCGGCGATTTCGTAGTGGCGCTGGTCCGGGAGTCGCAGAACGCCGATGAACTCGCCTTCGCCCTCGGAGCGCTGTCCCATTACGTCGCGGACAATAACGGTCATCCGGTGGCCGTGAACCGCGTGGTGCCCATGGATTACCCAAAACTACGCGCGAAATACGGCCCTGTCGTCACCTATGAACAGAATCCCGCCGCGCACCTGAAAACCGAGTTCGGCTTCGATGTGGTGGAGGTGGCGAAAGGGCAATATGCGCCGCAGGTCTATCACGATTTCATCGGCTTCATGGTGGCAAAGGACGCACTGGAACGCGCATTCCGTGACACCTACAGCATCGAACTAAAGGATGTTATCAGCAATGAGGATCTCGCGCTCGGCACCTTTCGGTTTACCGTGAGCACGCTGGTTCCGGAAGCGACAAAGGCTGCGTGGGCCGCGAAGGGAAAGGACATTCGGCAGTCCCAGCCCGGAGTGACGCGCCGGAAATTCCTCTACCGGCTTTCTCGGTCGAGTTATCGCAAGGAGTGGGGAAACCGGTACGCAAGGCCGGGCTTCTTCGCGCGGTTCGTCGCGTTCGTGTTCAAGCTGATTCCGAAGGTGGGGCCGTTCCGGGTGCTCGGATTCAAAACGCCGAGCCCGCAGGCCGAGAAGCTGTTCATGATGAGCTTCGACGATACGCTAGCGGCGTACCAGCGGGTGGCGCCTGGTATCGTCGGGGCCGATCCAGAGCTGGAGAACACGAATCTGGACACCGGCGGTCCGCCCGCCCCCGGCTCATACAAGCTTGCCGACAATGCATACGTGCAGCTCCTCGAGAAGCTGGCCGACAAGCATCGCGAGCCGTCACCCGAACTCAGGCAGGCGATTCTTGCGTATGTGCAGGGTCTTTCTGTGCCACTTTCGACGAAGGCGCAGGAAGGCCTCGCCCTGGTGAAGGGAGCGGCCGACGCGACTACCGGGCCATGACAATGGACCGATCTCGTCTGAATCCCCTCGCCTTAAGATGGATGAGTGATGCGGCTTCAATCGGTCACGCTCCTGCGAGACAAGGTGGCCGATTGGTCTGTCTACCCGTTCGTTGTCCCTGCGATCCGCAAGTTTGAGAGACTCGACATTCGCTCACGGATCTGTTTCTTCGTTGGTGAGAATGGGTCGGGGAAGTCCACTCTTCTCGAAGCTATTGCTGAGCACTACGGGTTTGGACGAGAGGGGGGTAGCCGGAGCTTCAATCACGAGACAACCGACAGCGTGCGTGCTGTCTCCGCCCTGGCAAAAGCTCTTCGAGTCGCGTTTACTAAGCGAACGGGGCGGGGATTCTTCCTGCGAGCGGAGAGCTTCTTCAACCTGGCGACCCACATCGACCGCCTTGGGGTTCAGGACGGCTACGGAGGCACCAGTCTGCACGAGCAATCGCACGGTGAGTCCTTCCTTACTCTGCTCGAAAGTCGATTCTCCCGCCGAGGCTTCTACGTGCTCGACGAGCCCGAAGGCGCGCTGTCTCCACAGCGGCAAATTACCATGTTGAGTGTTTTGCGGAATTTGCTCCACAACAATGAAGAAATACAATTCCTGATCGCCACTCACTCGCCAATTCTATTGGCCTATCCTGACGCCCAGATACTTTCTTTCGATGACGGCGCGATTCATGAGATCACCTATCGCGAAACGACTGCGTACAAGGTAGTGTCTCGCTTTGTGGCAAGGCCTGAAGTCTACATACGCGAGATCTTCGAAGCGGAAACCGATGCTGTGTGACACCCCGCTGTTATCCTGAGTTCAATACTCATGACTCAGCCTGGCGGGCCCACGCCGGTCCACGAAGTGGTGGAGGCGGAAGGGCACCTCATCGACTCCCACATCATGGAGCAGATCTTCGATACAGTCGTCGAATACGACGGCCGCTTCGAGGTGGAGCATTTCAGCATTGGGCGCACCAACAGCGAGCCGTCGCGGTTGCGCCTGCGCGTGGAGACGCCCAGCGCCGAATCGATGGGCATTCT
>JBEKFB010000162.1:0-9534 GCA_050013535.1 Bryobacteraceae bacterium
TCGACTTCTTCTAGAAGCCAAGCTGAGATCGGCTCTGCAGAATGAAGAACTAACACTTCACTACCAGCCCATCGTCGCGGTCGATACGAGAGAAGTAGAGGGCTTCGAAGCTCTCCTGCGATGGCAGCCCTCGGGCTCGGATTCAATACCACCCAGCACTTTTGTCCCGGTAGCCGAACAGTGCGGCCTGATTGTTCCTATTAGTGTTTGGGTCTTAAAGAAGGCCTGCTTAGAGGGAGCAAGTTGGCGACAGCGCTACCCTGCGGATCCGCCGCTATACGTCAGCATTAACATCAGTTCGAAACATTTCTCTCACGCCGGCTTTATTGCCCACGTCAAAGATGCACTGGAAGAGAGTGCGGTTGATCCGCGGTACGTAACCATCGAACTCACCGAGAGTTTGGCCATGAACGACGTTGCCGGGACCGAGCAGACAATGTCGCAACTACGGACTTTAGGAGTCAATCTCAGCATCGACGATTTCGGTACTGGATATTCCTCCCTGAGCTATCTCCGCCGTTTCCCAGTCGACACGCTGAAAATCGATCAGTCGTTCGTTAAGACTATGGATGCTGAAAACTACGCCATCGTTAAGACCATCATCGGGCTGGCGCATAATCTGGAGCTTAAAGTGGTCGCTGAAGGAGTGGAAACACCCAACCAACATCAACTGTTAGCGTTGGCCGGTTGTGGGTCAGCCCAGGGGTTTTTGTTTGCGGAACCCATGCCGGCGACGAGTGTTGGCGTTTTCATCGAGTCCAACCGAAGAAACCCTCAACCCACCAAACAAATAGCCTTGGCACGGTCGACCGCGGGATTTTGATATTTCCGGTACGCGTGCCGGATCACAGAAACCGCGGATCAAGATATCCGGGCCGGATGGCCCATTCTAAATGTCGCGTCCTTTGCGAAATTTAGGGTGTGGATGCTGGAGGCCTGGACTGTGAGCGTTGTGATACGATTGTCTTTAATCAATTAATTAGTTCGAGTAAATATGGGAACTACGCCCGAATCCGTTCCAAAGATCATTTCCGCGCTGGCGGCCCGGACCCAACTCGGACAAATCATGCGGAGAGCCCGCCTCGATCAGGCCCGGTTCGTCGTAGATCGCCGCGGAGAGCCGCAGATCGTAATTATGGGTATCAAGGACTTTCTCAAGACCATCGCCCCGGAAAAGCATGTCGTCGCCGCTATCCGGGCCGCAGCCCGCAAGCAGGGCAAGAATAAACTCCCCATGCGCGAGATTGACCGCGAAATTCGCTCTTATCGCCGCGAGCGATCCCTCTAACGCCAATGAGAAAAATACGGGTTGCGCTGGATACGAATGTCGTCGTGTCGGCGCACCTGAATGCTGAAGGTTACGAGCGGCATGTATTAGATCTGGTTCTCGCGGGTAAGTTGCAGATCGCGGTCTCGGCTGCAATTCTTGAGGAGTATGAGGGCGTGCTGCGGCGGCCTAAATTTGGAATCGCCCCGAGGCAGGCTGGCCGATCATTGCGTCTCCTTCAGAAGGTAGCCCGCATTGTCCATCCCCGTCATCGCCTGGAAGTCACCCGCGATCCAGCCGACAACCGTTTTCTGGAATGCACGGAAGCGTCCAAGGCGGACTACTTGGTGACGGGAAACAAACGCCACTTCCCCAAGCAGTGGCGGCAGACCCAAGTGGTGAATGCGCGCGAGTTGGTCGAGTGGGTGATTCCCGAGTTAAGGCGGTAGTCGCAGGCAGTCGGTTGCTCGGTGCGGCCGTTTGTCACTTCCGGGTGCACACGATGAAATCGCCCATTTTCCACTGCCCGTCCGCGGATCTTTCATAGGTCATTTTGAAGGAATCGGGCGACTGGCGCTCGTAGCGAAAACGTTCCGGGCTGGCTTTCTGCTGGAGCATGGGGACGCGGCTGAAGGTCACCGATCCATCTTTCCATCCATCGCTGGTGAACAGGCGTGCATTGCCGAAATTGTCCTCCATGAGCGACACCAGGGTGCCGGTGGGCTGATCCACTCCCCAGGTGGCGAGGGCTTTAAACGCGCCGGGCGGCCGATCGGTGTGACGGTAGAGGAGCCACTTGCCGTCGAGCTCAGGAGCGAAGCTAAGATCAGCCTCAATTTTCTTACCATTCGCGAACTCGCCGGCGCAACTCCAGTTTCCGCTGAAGAACTTGACCATGGCGGCATCGGTCGCTGGCTGTTGTGCGAAGCAGCCGGCGGCGCTGACGACCATAAGGCTGAACACGATGAATTTCATGGATCCTCCAAAGTCGTTGGACGTGGGGGATCCAAAATCGTCAGCGCTCCTTTTTAACAGGGTGGCTGGCTAGCTAAATCGGGACCGGCGGAGGACATCACTTGAAAACTCCATTACCAGTTTGCGATCGGCGGAATCTCCTCCGAAATTTCCGGCCCCCCCAGTTCCTCGGAGAATAGGACGGTCCATTGGTTGTCGTTCCTTCGTCCCCAGCCATCCCGTGCAACCCCCCAGATGTAGATCTTGCTCGTTTTGCCACTCTTGTCCTTAAGCTGGCCCTCTAGTTTCTCAAATACGAGTACCGCCCAGTCGTTGCCTCTGGGTTCGACCGTGAGCACAGTGGCGTTAAATCGCGTTAAGCTCAACGGGCGCGTATAGAGATAATCGAGATACTCCTGCCTTGTTGCTCGTCGGGAGGCAGTTTGGACGTATAAATCCGGAGCCAGCATCCTCTCCACTGTGTTCTTGTCCATCGGTGCTACAGCCGCTTTGCCAAACACGACGTAAGCGGCTTCAATCGCTTTTCGCGCTTCTGCCGAACTGATGGCAGGAGCACTTTGCGCCCCGGCTGCAGCTGTTACGATTACCACCACTAACGTGAATACCAGAATGCGGCCCCCGAGATTCATGCGCAGAAAGCTACAACGTATTGAAGTTGCCAATCTCGATTTCATTCGCTTTTTCTCCTCTTGTAGGCCCTGTCGGCCACAGCGTCATCCCAAAGCTAATACGCTCTTTGCCCCCGCTCACGGAACATATGCCGTGAAAACCCAGTATTTGCATGAAAAGTGACATGCGGTGTCCGAAATGAGACAAGCGGTTAGAGTTGGCCGTCAAATACTGTTGTCACGGATCCGTTCACAGAGCAAAACCGGAACTAAATTGTGGCAGCGGTATCCAGCACAACCTTCCGGGCGGTTAGTGGGACTACTGTGTCGCCCCGGTCCACCTTAACGCGCAGGGTATGGCAACTGCCTTCTGCAGAGTCGGGCGGCGTGTGGGACAGGAGATAGTACTGGCCCTGTTCCTGGGCGATCTTCTGCAGTCCTCCCAGAAGATCGTTACTGTTGACAATGACGAATCCACCGGTTCCTTGGGCAAGCTCATACAAAACTGCTTGATTGTGGGCGCCGGTCGAGATCGTTGGAATGATACCTTGGCCATTGCTATATGGGGCGTTAGGCGCGACGATCGTAGGCGTGCTACCACCGCGAGCGCCAGCGGCTGAAGTCGTGCCCGTTCCAGTCCCTGCGCCTCGCGTTCCACTATTGTGACCTTTCTGCACGAAGACGAGATGGACGGGCGGGTCCTGATCTCTGCCTGGTGTGGTCGCATCCTTATCGTTGCCGTCTGCGCTGAGCTGGAGCGTTGCCGTCACCAGCTTGGCTGAAGGCGATGCAGGAAAGATTCGTATCGGTGGTGCCATACTGACCGCACCCACTCCGCGAACGTCGATGGGATAGATGGCGACGTTGGCCTTGTTGCAGGCATCGATTGCTGCCATGAGTTCGGAATGCAACACCGAATAGTTGGGATCGTCAAGATTCATGGGAAAGCCCGCCGACAAGAGCACCAGCGTCTTGCGGCCGGGGACGTCGGCCAGTCCCCTGGCCATGTCACGCAGCGCCAGCAGCAGGGTGCGCGCGCCGAAATCGGCGGAGGCGCTTGCCAACTGCGGTATGACGGATGAAGGTTGCGGTATGGCTCCGGGAGAAGGTGTCGCTGCATCCACCACCGGCGGCGTGGGTGAGACGGCCGAGAATTTCATGGTGCGCACCATCTGTTTCAGGCGCTCAGCGTCGGTGGTGAAGTTCTGCGCGATGCGGAGAGTGCCGCCGAAATCCACGACAGCGATGTAGCGATTCGCACCGGTATTGGCGTCCAGGAACTTCAAGGCTGCGGCACGGGCTGCCGCCTGATCGCCTTGGCTCACCGTGGAGTTGTCGAAAAACAGCACCAGGTAGCGCCGCTGGTCGACGGAAGGAGCGGAGGCATTGCTCTCCGAGGAGAAACTCTTGATCGGCTGCTCTTTGTTGTCCTCAAAGACGCGGAAGTCCTTCGCCGTCAGGTCGCGAATGTAGTTTCCCTTCTTGTCCGTCACCACAGTGTCGACCAGAACTAAGCGCGTTTCCGCCTTAAATGTCGGGCCCGAAGCTTCCGCGGCTGGAGAGTTGGTCTGCTGTGACTGTGCCCCACCCGTCGCGATAAAGGTGAGAGCTGCTGCGAGCAAGAAATCCCGGGACTTCATGGTTCCATCCTCCGCCTATGGAATTTCTACTGCACTGCTTTGCGCCGCCAGTTGTCCATCTTCGTCCCGCACCACTAGACGCACGATGTAACTTCCCGGCTTGACGTCGAAGCTGCTCTTCAAGGTGATTCCCGAGTTCAACCGGTCTTGGAGCGTTTCATCCTTCAAATGCATCTGCAGGATCTTCTGGCTGCCGCTAATGAAATTCCCATTGCGATCGAAGAGCGCCGAGACTACCGTCACGTCATTATTGTTCCTACCGTCGGCTTTGCGAAAGTGCAAATGCCGCACGTCCATCCGTACCAGGATCGAGAGCTTCGCGTCATTTTCGTCCGGCTTAAAGAATTGAGTGTGCAGCTCGACTGGAATCTCGCGCACGTCTTCCTGCGAGAAGACGGCATCCTCGATCGCCTGCTTAGCCTGCGCGGACGCATCAATAGCCTCCTTGGGAGCATAGTAGCCCTTGCGGGCCTGAATCGTACTCTCGGCTGGCGGCTTGAGAATGACTTTCAGCTTGTGATAATGCCCGTCCAGCTTCAAGTTCTGAGGAGCAAACCCCAGCAGATAAGAGAACTCCGGCTGTCCCGCAAGCCGATGAAAACCCTCCTCCAGATCGTTATTATTGTGAAAGAAAATTCCTCCGGTCGTGTCCGCCAGGTCGGCCATAACATCTCGATTGGCTTGCTGCTCAGCCGTGTGATACAGCAACATCTGAGGAGCTATTGCTGGGCTTGGAGACCTCTGTTCGCTGGCATCGGGCATGTTCGTATAGAGCCCTTGCGCGTCCAAAGCATTAATGACAATGTCTGAATGCAAGGCCCGCTCGGCGATTTGCGACTCCATCGGCAACTCGTTAATGTTCATGAATCCGGGAGAAACCAGGATGACAGTCCGCTGACCGGGCATTGTGGCCAGCTGCCGGATAACATCCTGCAAGACGCCCAGAGAGAGCCGAATTTCCTGGTCGCCGAAAGTCAGTTCGCGGCGTGCGAACCCGTATACCTGGGCCTGTGCCGAGGCGGAGCCTCCTACGCTAGAGGCAACGACCGCGCCGCAATTCACGGCATCCGCTGTGACTATTTGCAACGCCTGAGCGTCGTTCCTGTTCACAATCGCGTCGGCCAAGTAGTACGAGATGTTTGGACACGGAGTTATGCCTGTGTTGGTCAGCGATTTCGGCTGGATTCGGTTCAAGGTTGCAATCAGTTGCGAGCGATCGTCGGTGAAGTCGAGCCGCGTCTGACCTGACGTGGTGTAGATGGCGGCGCGAGCGGTCGGCTGCAGCAATTGCAACCGGCGCGCAGCGGCGTTACGTGCCTGCGCAAGATCCGGAAACTGGAGGTGAACATCGTCGAATACGTAGGCGATATAGCGGTCGGGAACGCTTACGGTGGCTGGCGGCTGCTCAGCGTTTTCGCTGGAAGGCTGAGAGGCATTCTCGGCGCCAAGCGTCGGTTTGCCCGCCTGCTCAACGCTGAACTTGCTGATCACCTGGGGCTTGCCGTTGTCCAGCAACTGGAAATCCTTCTGTTTGAGACTTCCGATGCCCTTTCCCTTTGCATCGCGCACAACCACGCGAACCTCAACCAGATTGACCTTCACTTTGAACGTGGTCGTTTCGTCGTGCGAACTGATCTCCGGAGTATTTTGGCTGGAGGTTTGAGGCGTAGACGGGGTTGTGGGCGAAGAGTTCGACTGCGCTGACGCTGCCGAGGTGAGCAGCACGGCAAGCACAAAGACGGGCAGTTTAGGCCACGCGAAACATTGTCTCGAAGAGACATGCTTGCAAATCGTGCCTGTTCTGGCTGCTATCATTTCGCTCGACCAGCGCGAAACCTGCTTTATGGCAGATCGAATTTAGCCGGAATTCCCTTCTTGGCCTCAAGAACGGCACCATCGTACACCCGTCTCGCCTGTTCGCGGCACTGTGAACCGATCATTCATCGGCAGCACTCCCGACGGTCTGCCATCCGCACCAGCAGTGTTGGGGCGGTGAGCTGGTGAACGAGCGGCATGACGTCGAAACCGCTGCACTGGAAGAACAACGATTGGTGTCCGCCATTCCTCCGAACTCGTATTCTCCGTCGTTTACTGGTTTTGCCAATTGAAACGAAGCCACGGGTTTTCCGCGAAGCACTCCCCCTAATATGGGGGGACATTGACTTCCAGAATCATGTGCTGCGCTTAAAGCATATCTCTTGCCAAAAGACCTTTAGTGGGGTAAGCCTCCTTTCCGGCCCCCGCTAGACGAGAACCTCGAGGTTTACGAACCTTCGGCGGCAGCGGTGACGGGCCGACCTACAAACCGAAGGTATATAGCTTACCGTCATTGGACCCGACGTATACCACGCCGTTGGCCACCGCCGGCGAAGACTCGACAGCACCTCCCGTAGTGTAGTTCCACAGGAGTGCTCCCGTGCTGGCGTTCAACGCGTATAGGTTATCGTCCCCGGACCCGACGTATACCACGCCGTTGGCTACCGCCGGCGCGGGTCGGACATAGGGCCCCCCGGTCGTGTAGTTCCACAGGAGCGCTCCCGTGCTGGCGTCCAAGGCGTACACCTTATTGTCGTAGGACCCGACGTACACCACGCCGTTGGCCACCGCAGACGGAGCAGTGATATAGCTCCCCGTCCTGTAGTTCCAAAGAAGTGCTCCCGTGCTGACGTTCAACGCGTACATGTTGAAGTCCGAGGACCCGACGTACACCACGCCGTTAACCACCGTCGGCGAAGAATAGACCCAGTTCGCCGTCGTGTACTTCCAGAGGAATGCTCCGGTGCTGGCGTTCAAGGCGTACACGTTAAGGTCAAAAGACCCGACGTACACCACGCCGTTGGCCACCGCCGGCGAAGACCAGATCTGGTTTCCGGTCGTGTACTTCCACAGGAGCGCGCCCGTGCTGGCGTTCAAGGCATACACGTTATGGTCGTAGGACCCCACGTACACCACGCCGTTGACCACCGCCGGCGAAGACTCGACATAGTCCCCCGTCGTGTACTTCCACAGGAGTGCTCCCGTGCTGGCGTTCAAGGCGTACACGTTATGGTCTTGGGACCCGACGTACACCACGCCGTTGGCCACCGCCGGCGAAGACCGGACATAGTCCCCCGTCGTGTACTTCCACAGGAGTGCTCCCGTGCGAGCGTTCAAGGCGTATACATTACCGTCGTAGGACCCCACGTACACCACGCCGTTGGCTACCGCCGGCGAAGAATTGACCTGGCCCTCCGTCGTGTACTGCCAGTGCAGACGGAGGTTTAGGACCGTAGCGGGGGTCAGAACAAACTCATACAGGTTGAAACCCGTGTGACAGGGATCAAAGACAAACTGTGCCCAATCTATTAATGCCTTTGCAGGCGTGGGCGTTCCGGGGCACGACGGGCTGGGGGTTGGAACGACTGGTTGGGCCGTGGGTGGGACCGGGTTCTGCGCAAGGGCCGAGGTAACCAACATCCCGACCACCAGAGTTATGGTTGTCACGCGCACCAGCGCACCGCAAAGTATTCTGAAGAATTGCTGCTTGATATGCATGAGATTGGCCTCCTTGCCATGTGTCGCGAAAGAAAACGGACCGAAGAGAAGGACGCGCTTGGATGCCCGGGAGAAGGATGGTCGGGGGTCTTGTTCTCGCCGCGGAGATCGATCAGAGTGGGTCGGAAAAAGGCCGGCGAAAACTTCTCCGAGGCATCCACTAGAATTTCACACCTTGCGCCGAACATTTGTCGATGATCTGCGTCGCAGGGTGATGTGATGGGAACGGGAAACAAATTACAGGTCTTCCACGTCAAATCCACCCAAATAGAAGAAGCTTCGGTGAGGCACGCCAGTGTGGTGGCACGCCGCACCCGGTGCAGGCTCGCCCTGCTCGACGACAAGAGCGCCGGCGCCGATCATCCACCGCGCTACGGCGCGAAGTAGCTGGGAATGTCCAGAATCAATTGCGTGACGCCATAGGCATAGGCGTTGGTCTCTCCGTTGACATTGCCGATGATCGCTATGTTCGACGCTGTCACACCATCGGTCGCATTTAGCGTCGAGACCCCGGGCATGGGATCGCCGTGCGCCCACAAGGTCAGATATCCCAGGCTACAGATCGGTTTGCCTCGGCAATGGTAATGGGGGCGGCCGCTGACCTGGCATGACCTCAGATTGCTAAAGGTGGCAACGTGGATGGAACAAGCGGCTAGCTTGGCGAAGGTGCTTTTGGTCAAGCAAACAGTTCGCGGGGGAACGCGTAGGCTATGCGGAATTGGCCGTCTTCGTTGTGCAAGCTATAGACCACCTGATTCTTCGTTTCTTGCAGGATCCCCGCAAATCGCAACTTTCTCTGTCCAACAATTCCGTCCGCGCCGAGTAGGTCTTGGGCACAGGTAATCTTGCGTTGCGCTAAGCCTGTTTTCGGATCATCGATCCAACGCATGTGCGATATGGAGGGGTCCGGGAGAGCAAGCTTGAGCGGCGAAGCCCAACGGAGAACAGGAGGTGTGACGCCCAGATCGTTAATCGCCGTCTTCGGATAACCGAGATAAGTCCCCCCGTCCAGAATGATCTCGATGAAGAACTCGAAAAAGTAGTAATTGTCGGGTATGGGTTTCGGAGCAACGACATTGACTGAAGCAGGCTTAGCGGGCGTTGGTTGGACGTCGAGCTGAATGGGACCATGCTGCGAACGGCGAACCGACTTTCTTAACCAGCCTACTATGCCTGGATTGGTTGAGACTGGATCGTCCATTCACCGCCGTAATGGACTATCGCAAATCTGGGGCCCGACACCGGCGTCCCCCTAGTGATGGCTTTGAGCGTGCACCAGAAGGCAATTCTGCCGACACTAAATTTGCCGGATTCCGGACAATTATTTCCAAGAAGTCTGCCAGTGTTTACGAACGCTTTCCTTTCATCTGGCCGTAAAACGCCCTACCCTAACCTGTGACTTGTCCGGTTTGGTTTGATTGTCTCAAGCGTGACGGCCTCAAGCGTTTACTGCAGTCAGTTCATAGCCGAGTTGTTTGGCCTTGGCGGTTAAGCTTTTGATGCGCTGCTG
>JBEKFB010000163.1:0-9499 GCA_050013535.1 Bryobacteraceae bacterium
CCGCAGGGGGCCGCCGGGTTGGTTTACGGTGGTCGGCGTGGTCGGCAACGTGAAGTTGGCCAGCTTGGATGAAAAGGATGTTCCGCACGTTTACACCAGCTTGTACCAGACGCCAGGGTACCAGACGCCTGGAAGGCTGCTGGGCGTGCTGGTTCGCGGCACGGGAGACCGCGCCATGCTCAGCCGTGCCGTGCCGCGCGAAATTCAGTCGGTGGATCCTAACTTACCGGTATCGCCGATCGTCGAAATGACCGAACTAATGCGTGACGGCGTCGGCGATCGCCGCTTCGCGGCATCGTTGCTGGCGTGCTTCGCCGTGGTGGCGCTGTTGCTGATGAGCATTGGAGTGTACGGCGTAGCGTCGTATGCGATTGTGCGCCGCGAAAAGGAAATCAGCATTCGATGCGCGCTGGGAGCGACGCGCGGCCAATTGGTGCAAATGGTTTTGCGCGAGGGCATGGTTCCCATTCTGGCGGGGCTGGCGGTGGGCGCGGTGGGCGCCGCGCTTTCCGGCCAGTTGCTGGCTGCGCTGCTGTTCGAAGTGCGCTCCATCGACGTAAGCGTCTTCGCGGCGGCCGGGGTCACGCTGGTGGCGATCGGTATTCTGGCCAACTATCTGCCGGCCCGTCGCGCAGGACGCGCGGACCCAATTACAGCGTTGCGAAGCGAATAACGATGTGACATAACATCCCTGGGGATCGTGCTGGTACAGGGCGCGTTGACGATCGCAATCGGTGTCGGCGCGGGACTGCTCCGCTCCGCGGTATCGTATCGCGGGTATTCACTCCTTCTGGTGGGTCCATACCCCGAATATTAGGCTGCAAAACTGGTATGAGCTCGACGCGTCTATATCGCCTACGACGACGGTTACTACCTTTGCAATCGGGATTATCCTTAGGTGCAACTGGCGGTCGTCGTGGAGTTGTAAGTCAGAGCTTCGGTGTAGTCAGAGATCCATCGATGAGCGGCGCTAGCGGTGGCTCCAGGTCCAACGGCTGGCTGAACCACTGAAGATTGACTTCGCCGCAACAACCTCCCTGATACACCAAATCGTTTCCGTCTGCACCCATTAGATTGGTGGCTTGCTTCGGAACAGATTTCAACGCATCTAAGGCATTGTCCAACGTTAGCAACGATCCGCCGCCCCCTTCTCCCTGGAAATAAACGTGGTTATCCGCCGTAAAGGCGAACTGGGTAGGGGACCGCACATTGTCGACTCGCAGGCGCTCGACAATCTTTCCGTTCAGATCTAATTCGACCCATTCGCGGTTTTTACTGGTTGTCCCCGCGTAAACCAGCACACCGACGCGGCCGGGCGTGACCTGAATTCCCAAGTCGCCGCCTGGCGACCCCGGCTCAAGTCCCTTCGGGAATAATGATCGGGGCAGAAACGCGCTGACTTGCTTGCCGTCCATAGTGAACCGCCGGACGATCATATAGTCTTGCCAGTCCTCCTCTGTGCTGCCTGGGGCTCGCTGCCAGCCCAGGGTCCAGATCGAATGGTCCGGTCCAATTGCCAGATGGCCGACGACAAAGCATCCAGTGTTAATAAGCTTGGTTTGACGTCCTGTGCGATCCAATACCAGCACGACATGGAGCATGCATCCGCCGCTGCCAGGTGCATGAGCGGCAACGGCGACATTACCGTCTGCGTCGAGATCCACATCGGCTATCGAAACGCTGCTTCCAGCGCCGGGCAGCTCTATAGTCTTTTCGAACGCGAGTCTCCCATCGCGAGCGAACACCGAGAAACTGTTGAACGGTCCGCGTACCGGCGGGAAGGTAACCAGATAGCCATGGCGGAACACAGGGACCGGCGCGTCAGCAAAGGCGAACGCCTGCGTAAGGACCTCACGGTCCGGGTTTCCCGCAAATGCGCACAACGCGCAAACGGCACCCAATAATACGAGTCTCATCGGCGTCTCCTTGTCTATTATCTGTGAAAACGCCACCAATCGGCGTCGGGTTGCAACAACGTGGGGGAAAATACTAACTCGATTTGTTCATGTCGAGTTGTAAGTCAGAGATCTTTTCGCGAGATCCCCAGCTTGCGCATCATCGCGTTCAGCGTGGTTCGGTGCAATCCGAGACGGGTGGCAGCAGTGGTGACCACGCCTCCACTCTCCCGCAGCACTCGCAGGATATGCTCCCGTTCCACTTCCTCCAGGGTGGCGCCGCCCGCGGTTTGCGCCGCATCCTGCCGGATCTCGGCTAAGGGCGCGCGCAGGCTGGGCCCCCTGGAGAGAATGACCGCCCGCTCGATGAAGTTCTCAAGTTCCCGCACATTCCCCGGCCAGTGCCAGCTCACCAGAGCGCGCATGGTCTCCGACGGGATCTTGTCAATCTGACGGCTCATCTTGTCGGCGTATTTTCTGGTGAAGTGCCGCGCCAGGATGGGGATGTCCTCGGGATGATCGCGCAACGGCGGCGTGGTGATCGGGAAAACCTTCAAACGGTAATAAAGATCGCTTCGGAAAAGCTTATCTCCCATCATCTGAGTGAGATTCCGATTGGTCGCCGCCACCAGCCGGACGTCGATGGGAATGGTCCGGGTGCCTCCCAACCGCTCGAATGATTTCTCCTGCAGCGCCCGCAGCAGCTTCGGTTGCAGATCGAGCGGAATGTCGCCCACTTCATCCAGAAAAAGAGTCCCCCGGTGAGCCATCTCAAAGCGGCCGATCTTTTGCGACAAGGCCCCGGTGAACGCGCCTCTCTCGTATCCAAACAGCTCGCTTTCCAGAAGCCCGGTGGGGATGGCCGCGCAGTTCAGCGTGACAAAAGGAAGGTTCCGGCGAGGGCTCATCCTATGGATGGCGCGCGCCACCAACTCCTTGCCGGTGCCGGTTTCCCCCAGGATCAAAACATTCGCGTCGGTGGGCGCAACCACTTCAACCTGCCGCTGAACGCGCCGCAGAGCCGCGCTGGCGCCGACAATCTCTTCGAAGTCCTGTTGCTTGGGTTCGGCATCGTCGTCCTCAACACTCTCCAGCCGGTCGCGTCCCCGAAGATCCTGTACGAAGGTGATCCATCGGAAGGGCGAGAGCTTCAGCACCGCAGTGGCAACCAGCACCGGGATGCGGGTCCCGTCTTTTCGAATCAACTCCTTTTCGAAAGGCGTGCATGCGCCGAATCTCAACCCTTCTTCATGCGCCAGTTCATCCAGCGGCGCATATTCCGGCGGCGTGAGATCGGGCCAGTTGAGCCGGCCTGCCAGCAGGTCTTCGCGGCTGTATCCCACCAGTTCGAGAAACGCATCGTTGGCCTCGGGAACACGGTCAAACTCGCCGGAGACAATGCCGGCGATGGTGGATTGCGAGGGAACGTGCCGGGTCCGCGCACGGGTGCGCCGCAGCTTCTCGTCGCGCTCGTGACGGTCGCTGAAATCGCGAACCACTCGGGCAAAGCCCTGCAACTCGCCGCTTTCGTCTCTTAGGGCCATGGTGATGGCGTTGGCCCAGAATTGGGGACCATCCTTTCTCGCTTGCCAACCCTCCGTCCCCACGTGACCCTCGGCCGTCGCTCGCCTGAACTCCTCCTGCAGTCTGGCCTGCAGGGTGTCTTCGGCAGGATAAAGAAAAGACATGTGGTGGCCGATGGCCTCATTGGCTTGATAAGAGTAAATTCGCGCGGCTCCCGAATACCAGGCGGCGATGTGTCCTTCGACATCGAGCAGGTAAAGTGCGTAATCCTGCACCCATGCCGGAATGGCGGCGTCGGCCGTGTGCAGGGCCAGAACGTGACGCACCGGCAACACGTTGCTCATGGCCCTGTAATGAACCTCTTGCCGGTTTCCATCCGCAGCCAGCAGGCCGAGCGTGCCCTCCTGTTCTCCCTGCTCCTGCAGCGCTCCCCAAAGCTGCGACATCTGAGCCCTGCACGCCGGCTCCGCAAGGTCTGTTACGGGTAGGCCGATGATCTTGTCCCGCGGCAACCCCAGCAGCTTTCCGGCGCCCGCGCTGGCGTCCCTGGAATTGCCATCGCCATCGGTTATAAGGATGGGTGCGGAAGGGTGATAAACGATGGCCCGGAAGAGGAGCTCAAGCTGCTTTGGGCCGTTTTCCAGGAGCCAGCGGGAGGTGGATGACTGCGCGCCAAGGGAGCACATTCTATACCCACCTTTCCACGGTCAGGCGGAGCAGGCCCACCGGACTTAATGGTACCACCCGAAGAATCCACCACTGCGAATTCGACCAAATATGGTCAACATAAGCCCTCCATCGAATTAGGCCAACGGATTGCTCCCGTTCGGAGTGAAGGAGCAGAAAATGCCTCTGCTGAATCTTGTCGTGGTGTTGGTTGTAGTGGGAGTGGCGTTGTATCTCATCAACAGATACATACCCATGGCCTCCAGTATCAAATCGATTCTGAACGTCGTTGTAGTGATTGCTGTCTGCGTCTGGGTGTTGCAGGTCGTCGGGTTGTGGGGCAGCATCAGCAGTTTCCGGGTTCAGCGGTGACTCGCCGCCGATAAGGCGGAAGGTCCTGCCTGCGCGATCCCCGGTGCTGACCAAATTCGGTCACGTGACCCCGCGCGGTCAGCTCGTCCTCCCCTCGCTCAAAGAAACAAGGAGAAAGCAGCAGTATGAGACGGCAAGTTATTCCGGCGGCACTGCACCGGCGGAGCACCAACGGCTGCTGTGAGACCAAGGTGCGAGGGCTGTCCGTGCTCAATTCGCCGCTGCTGAATAAGGGGACAGCCTTCACCGCGGAAGAAAGACAAGCGCTCGGCCTGAGGGGACTGCTCCCGCCCGACATCAGTACGCTGGAGACCCAGGTGCGGCGCGCCTATATCCAATATGAACGGCTGCCGGACGCGCTGAGCAAGAACATCTATCTGACCGGCCTGCACGACCGCAACGAGGTGTTGTTTTACCGGCTGTTTTCAGAGCACCTGCCCGAGATGATCCCCATTGTTAACGACCTGACCGTCGGCGTGGCGATGGAGCAATACCACCATGAGTGCCGGCGTCCGGGGGGCGTGTATCTCTCAATCGACCATGGCGAACCGATCGAGGAAGCGTTTGCCAGCCTCGGGGCGGGCCCCGGGGATATCGACCTGATCCTCGCCACAGATGCGGAGGAGATTCTTGGGATCGGCGATTCGGGCGTAGGCGGAATTGAGGTATCCATCGGCAAGCTGGCGATTTACACGGCAGCGGGCGGCATTGACCCGACGCGGGTAATTCCGGTGATGCTCGATGTCGGCACCAACCGGGAAAGTCTGCTGCAGGACCCCACATACATTGGGAATCGGCACGCCCGGATACGTGGAGAGCGCTACGACGCCTTCATCGACGCTTACGTGAATGCCGCGGCAAAGCTGTTCCCGAATGCACTGATGCAGTGGGCGGACTTCGCGCCCGGCAACGCGCGGCGCATCCTGGCGAAATACCGCGACCGGATTTGTACTTTCAACGATGATGTACAGGGTACGGGAGCGATCACGCTGGCGGCTGCGATTTCCGCCGTCCGCGCCTGCGGGACGCCTCTGCGCAACCAGCGCGTCGTGATCTTCGGAGCAGGTACCGCCGGGATTGGAGTGGCCGATCAGATTCGCGACGCCATGGTGCGCGAAGGCGTTACCCAGGCGGAGGCAGGCAGGCGCTTCTGGTGCGTGGACCAGCAGGGGC
This sequence comes from Bryobacteraceae bacterium, assembly GCA_050013535.1. Lineage (GTDB taxonomy): Bacteria > Acidobacteriota > Terriglobia > Bryobacterales > Bryobacteraceae > CAWACP01. The sequence goes on from JBEKFB010000163.1 coordinate 5,631, forward strand.
TGCTAACCACGGGCATGGCCACTCCAATCAGTGACTATCAAACGCCGTACGCCCGTCCGGCGGCCGAAAGCAAAGCTTGGAAGCACGATGAGAACGGAAACGGCATAAGCCTGGCCGAAGTGGTGCGGCGGGTGAAGCCGACCATGCTGATCGGCGCGTCGACGGCTTCCGGCAGTTTCACGGAAGCGATTGTCAGGGAAATGGCGGCGCACACGGAACGGCCGATCATCTTCGCGCTCTCCAAACCGCCGACACGGGCAGAGGCGAATCCGGCCGACCTGATTGCCTGGACCGATGGGCGCGCGCTGATCGCCACCGGGAGCCCGTTCGCTCCGGTCACCTATAAGGGAGTAACCTACGTTGTCGCACAGTTGAATAACGCCATGCTGTACCCCGGCGTGGCCCTGGGCGCTATTGTCTCGCGGGCCAGCAGAATCAGCGATGGCATGCTCGCCGCAGCGGCGAGCGCCGTGTCCAGCCTGGTGACGGTGCGCCAGCCCGGCGCGTCGCTGCTCCCGCATATTGACGACCTGCGCAGCGTTTCGGCGACCGTCGCGGTGGCCGTCGCCGAGACTGCCGATGCCGAAGGTCTGGCCGGAATCAAGTTCAGCGACATCGTTCAACAGGTTCAGGATGCCATGTGGCAGCCCGAGTACCGCCGCATCCAGGCATCCTGAGAACGGGATGAGAAGAGACTCATGATAGAAACCTCTAAAATCCGCAAGATTGCTTTTATCGGCGACCATCTGCCGCGCAAGTGCGGCATCGCGACCTTCACCACCGATCTGCTTGCTGCGGTGGCCGGCGCACATCCTCAAAGCGAGTGCTTCGCGGTGGCCGTGAACGATCTTCAGGATGGCTACGAGTACCCCGAAGTGGTTCGCTTCGAGATTGAAGAGCAGGACCTCTCCTCGTATCTGCGCGCCGCCGACTTCCTCAACATCAACAACGTGGATATCGTCTGCCTGCAGCACGAGTTCGGCATTTATGGCGGCGCCGCCGGCGGTCACATTCTGGCGCTTCTGCGCGAATTGAGAATGCCTGTTGTCACCACGTTGCATACCGTTCTGCGCGAGCCCAAGCCGGACCAGCGCCGCGTCATGGAAGGACTCATCGCTCTGTCCACGAGATTGGTGGTCATGGCCGAGCGCGGACGGCAAATGTTGCGCGATATCTACCATGCACCGCCGGCCAAAATCGATCTCATCCCGCACGGCATCCCCGACGTCGGTTTTGTCGACCCAACCTATTTCAAGGACCAGTTCGGCGTAGAAGGCAAGGTGGTGCTGCTCACGTTCGGTCTGCTTTCGCCGAACAAGGGAATCGAGTACGTTCTTAACGCGCTCCCGCAAATACTAGCGGAATTCCCCGAGGTTGTTTATATCGTTCTGGGAGCGACTCATCCGAACGAGCTGCGGGAGCACGGTGAAGCATACCGGCTCAGCCTCGAGATCCTCGCGAAAAAGAATAGAGTCGACAAGAACGTCATCTTCTACAACCAGTTCGTGGACCTTGAGAACCTCAAGGAGTTCATCGGCGCCGCTGATCTGTACATCACGCCTTATCTGAACGAAGCGCAGATCACTTCGGGCACCCTGGCCTACACGTTCGGCGCGGGCAAAGCAGTGGTCTCCACACCGTACTGGCACGCCGCGGAGTTGCTGGCGGACGATCGTGGCGTGCTGGTGCCCTTCAGCGATGCGCCGGCCATCGCGCGCGAGGTGATCGGGTTGCTGCGGGACGACACGCGCCGCCACGCCATGCGCAAGAACGCCTACCGCATTGGCCGCGAGATGGTGTGGAGCAATGTGGCCCAGATGTACATGCGTTCCTTCGAGTGTTCAAGGCTGGAAGTGGGGAAGCTGTCGCGGAAATTCCTCGCCACCCGCACGCTCGACCAGAAGCCGCGCGAACTGCCTAAGCTGAAACTGAGTCATCTCTCGCGGATGACCGATTCAACCGGGGTCTTCCAGCACGCCATTTTCAGCGTTCCAAACTTCTCCGAAGGGTACTGCACCGACGACAACGCGCGCGCTTTCATCCTCGCGGTGCTGCTGGGCGAAATGGGCGAGGACCCGGAGTCGGCGCTGACGCTGGCCACCACCTCGGTGGCTTTCCTCCATCATGCTTTTGATCTCCAAACGAAGCGCTTTCACAATCACCTGAGTTTTGACCGGCGGTGGCTGGATGAACAAGGGTCGGAGGATTCACACGGGAGGGCGCTGTGGGCGCTCGGACTCGGCGTGGGGCGTTCGCCGTTTCGAAGCTTTCAGATGATGGCCGGTCAACTGTTCTCCGCTGCGCTGCCCGCCCTCACGGGCTTCACTTCGCCGCGGGCATGGGCGTTCGGCCTGATTGGCATTCACGAATACCTGCGCCGCCTGAGCGGCGACAGCCTGGTGAATCAAACCCGGGAAACGCTCACCTGCCGCCTTATGGAAAGCTTCGACGCGAGCACGCACGCCGACTGGCAATGGTTTGAAGAAGAACTGTCGTATGACAACGCGAAGCTCGCGCACGCTCTTATCCTGAGCGGACAGGCAACCGGACAAGGAGCGGTGCTGGAGCGGGGGCTGCAAGCCCTGCGCTGGCTGACGAAACTGCAGATGTCGGAAAAAGGCCATTTCCGGCCTATCGGCAGCAATGGGTTCTACCGGCGTGGCGGACCGCGCGCCGACTTCGACCAGCAGCCCATTGAGGCACAGGCCACGGTTTCAGCGTGTCTGGAGGCCTACCGCGCCACCGCGGATGTCTGGTGGTATGAACAGGCGCAGCGAGCTTTCGACTGGTTCATCGGCTGGAACGATCTGGGACTGGAACTCTATGCTCCTGAAACAGGCGGCTGCCGCGACGGGCTGCATGTGGACCGGGTCAACGGGAACCAGGGCGCGGAATCCACCCTGGCCTTCCTGCTTTCATTGGCGGAGATGCGCCTGGCGCAAAACATACTGACCAGCTTTCAGCGCCCCGTGGCCGTCGAGGAGCAATCGACGCTTCAGATCTCGTTCGCCTGAAAACAAACATCGCATGTCAATTCATCTCAAACGAACCGGGAGAATCCTCAACCCCGACCAGTCACGCGTTCTTCTGCGGCCCTTCAATCCGGGCGGGGCCGAGCGGGCGGACGGAATTGTGAGCAGGATCATGTCGCTCCCGGAAGGCGAGACCGGCGCTCTTCTGGCAGGGATACTGGCTGAGTTCTCCTCACGTCACCAGAATCTCCGCCAGGTTTTTCTGGAACGCTTTGAACAAGTCCGCGATCCGCTGTCTGCCGTCGAAGGGCTTTCGGAAGACAGGCGACTGTTGATCGGCTCCTACTTCCTGGCCGAATACTCCCTGGAATCCGCAGCGCTGTTCAATCCTTCCATCGTTCCCCACCCCGATCAGAGTGGACTGATGTCCGGCGCTCTGCGGTTCATTCTCAGTCTGCGGGCGACCGGAGAAGGGCACATTTCGTCCATCACATTTCGAACGGGCGTTATCCATCCCGATAATCGAATCGAGGTATTCGCTCCGGCCGGGTTTCTTACCGAGCCGCGCCAGATTCCCAACCCCCGGTATGAGAAAGCGCTGTTCGGGCGGAAACTCGCCGAACTGGGATTGACCGGTGATTTTACGCGGCGGGTCATGCGCAGGCTTGGGGAGTCGTTCGATCTCGACGAGCTTCGATCGAGCCTGCGGACTGAGCAATTCAGCCAGCCGGATGGAATGACGCAGGAAGATCAGGACGATTCCCAGGGGATCTGGATGCTGGCGCGATCCAACTACGAGGTGCAGTTCTGTCCCGAGGAGGACATCTCGGCGCGCATCATTTTCCCGGCCACGCCCTCCCAGCGCAACGGCATTGAGGACGCCCGGTTCGTTCGTTT
>JBEKFB010000164.1:0-16861 GCA_050013535.1 Bryobacteraceae bacterium
GCGCTCGCGTGGACCGAGGCGCTTCTGGCTGAGAATATCTTCATCGGCGTGAACGCCATCGATTATTCCGGATACCCCGATTGCCGGCCGGAATTCATCGAGGCCTTTGAGCATTTGGCCAACATCGCGACGAAAGCCGGTGTGGAAGGCACAACCGCGTTGCGTATTCGCACGCCGCTCATCAAGCGCAGCAAGGCGGAGATCATTCGTCTGGGGCACGAGCTCGGCGTCGACTTCCGACTTACGCACAGTTGCTACGATCCCGATGCGCAAGGCCGCGCGTGTGGCGAATGCGATTCGTGTCTCCTGCGCCGGCGGGGATTCGCCGAAGCAGGCCTTGCCGACCCCACCGTGTACCAGCCGTGAAGATCGCCGAAATTTTCTACTCTGTGCAGGGAGAAGGCGTGTTCACCGGCATGCCCAGCGTGTTCGTGCGGACATCGGGCTGTAACCTGCGATGCACTTGGTGCGATACGCCATACACGTCGTGGTCGCCCGAAGGCGCGGAAATGAGCGTGGCCGAAGTTCTCGCCGAAGTCCGCAGCCACCCTTCGGCGCACGTAGTGGTGACCGGCGGCGAGCCGATGATCCAGCCCGCGCTTGTCGAGCTGACAAATGCACTACACGATTCAGGCTTGCACATCACCATCGAGACTGCAGGAACGGCGTGGGCACCGGTGGCGTGCGATCTGATGAGTATCAGCCCCAAGCTGGCCAATTCAACGCCGGTGGACCGCGATGAAGGCCGCTGGGCGGCGATGCACGAGCGCGTTCGTCACCAGCCGGAAGTGTTGCGCCGGCTCATGGCCGAATATCCGTATCAGCTCAAATTCGTGATCGCCGCGCCCGAGGACATGGAGGAAGTCGAACGCCTGATTATCGAGGTGGATGCAGACCGCTCGCGCGTCGTGCTCATGCCCGAAGGCATCGACGTCGAGACGCTAGCCGAGCGTGGCCGCTGGCTGGTGGAGATTTGCAAAGAACGCGGCTATCGTTTCAGTCCGCGGCTGCACGTGATGCTGTGGGGCAATCGGCGAGGCGTGTAGCGGCTTATACTTGAATCGTGTCTGCGCCCGCACAGGATCGGATCACAAGGACGCCCGGCGTTTGCGGCGGCAAGGCCTGCATTGCCGGCCATAGAGTTCGCGTGCTCGACATCGTGGTGTGGCATGAGCATCAGGGGATGACTCCCGATGAGATCGTGTCGCACATGCCCACCATCACTCTTGCCGACGTCCACGCCGCGCTCGCCTTCTATTTCGATCACATAGAGGAAATCCAGCAGGAGATGCTGGCTGAACGTGCGTCTGCGGAAGAGTTCCGCCGCGATCATCCTTCTTTGCTGGAATCGAAACTGCGCCAGGAACGCCTGGAAGAAGCATCCTCACCGGTGCCCGTCCGTTTTCACCTTGACGAGCACATCTCTATCCAAATCGCGGCAGGTCTCCGGCGACGGAACATCAATGTGAAGCGGGCTTGCTCGGCGCGATAGACTTAATGCAACTCGGGTTCGCCGCATCGACGGGACGCGTCCTGGTGACACAAGATGACGATTTCCTCCGGCTACACGCGCAAGGAGTGGCTCATGCCGGCATCGCCTATTGCCAGCAACAATCGATGTCCGGTGGAGAGATGCTCCGTCGCCTTATTCTGATCCATGACCTGCTGTCGCCCGAGGAGATGGACGGTAGAGTCGAGTTCTTGTGAGAGGCCGGCCGTCTTCGAAGGGCTACGCGACTCTTGCAACATACGAGCAGCGCGAGAATGAAGTAGGCAATGTCGATCTCGCCCAGCATTCGATCTCTCGCTAATCTCACCGTTCCAACGAAATACGCCCTCGACCTGTTGGAGCGCGAGTGGCACCCGGATTCGCCACCATTAACCGTCGCAGCAGCGGCGGTGGCGAGATCCTTCGGCGACGCGCGGACGTCCCTTTCGGTCGGAGATATTGAAACTGTCGGCAAGTTCGTAGAGCTGCTTCTCACGACCGCTGACGAGGACACGCAAACGGCCGTCGCGACTGGCTATCTCGAATCGCTGCTGGCACAGGCGTCGTCGGGGGCCATCGATTTTAGGAGCATCGCCGGTACGCTGGGGCCCGAAAGCTCCAAGTATTGTCGAGCCTGGGATACGTTCACCGGCGTGAAGACAGATGGGCTTTGGTAACGCCAGTTAACGGCGTGGGAGATCACGCCTCACACCGTCAGCACCACTTTGCCGGCATCGTGCCCGTCGCTCTCCAGCATGTCGAACGCGGACTGAATTTCGCCCAGCGGGCGGGTGTGCGTCACGATGGGCGCGAAGAGCTTCGGGTGTCCGGCGAGTAATCGTAGGGCGGCTTCCGAATCGTGATTCGAACGGCGCACCGGGAAAAACGCCAGCTCCTTCCGGCGCAGCATGTGGAATTCAAGCGGCACTCGCACGGGTGACGGAATTCCGGTGATAACTACGCGTCCGGCGTTGCGCGCGGCATGCAGGCATTGATTCACCGTGTCGTCCTTCGCCGCGCAGTCGATGGCCAAGTCGACCCCACGACGCCCGGTATCCTTCATGAGGACGGCAACCGGATCGGCCTCGCGTGGATCGATCGCCACATCGGCGCCCACCGTTCGCGCCAGTTCGCGGCGCTGCGCCAGCGGCTCAACCGCCCACACCCGTCGAATGCCAGCCAGCTTTAGCACGGCGATGGTCAAAAGCCCGATCGGGCCTGCGCCGAACACCACCGCGGTCTCGTCCAGTTGTGGCCGCGCGAGCGCCAGCGAATGCAGCACGACGGCGAGCGGCTCGTGCAGAGTTCCCGCATTCGCGCCGATGGCGGACGGCAGAGGCAGTACGTTGGCCGCAGGCAGATTCACCACGTCACGGAAGAACCCGGGATCCGAAGTCGAGCTTAGAAACCGCAGATTTGCGCACACATTGTGATGACCGCTCCGGCAGAACTCGCAGTGATAGCAGTAAATGGCCGGCTCCAGCGCTACGGTATCGCCGCGCTCCCAGCCTCCAACGGCCGCGCCACATCGCAGAACGGTTCCTACAGGTTCGTGTCCCAGCACCATCGGATACACGGCATGGATATCTCCGATGGCACCCTCGGCGAAATTGTGCAGGTCCGATCCGCAAATGCCGATCGCCTTAACGGAGACCTGAATCTCGCCCGGCCCGGGATCGACCAGCGATTTCTCACGGATCTCAAATCTTCGAGGACTTACCAGCTCCGCGACGGTCACACGTTGTAGCTCCCGGATGAGACGCGGCCGCCGTGTCCGGTCCAGTTGGTGTGGAAGAACTGGCCGCGAGGTTTGTCGACGCGCTCGTAGGTATGTGCGCCGAAATAATCGCGCTGGGCCTGCAAGAGATTCGCGGGCAATCGCGCCGTGCGGAATCCATCGAAGAAAGCGAGTGCCGTGGAAAAGGCCGGTGTGGGCACGCCGCACTCGATGGCCCTCACAATGCCGCGCCGCCACGAGTCCTGGTTTTTGTTGAGGGTGGTGCTAAAGAAATCGTCCACCAGCAGGTTCGCGAGCTGCGGGTTCTTATCGTAGGCGTCTTTGATCTTGCTCAGGAAGCGGCTGCGAATGATGCAGCCTCCGCGCCACATGAGCGCGATGCCGCCGAAGTTCAGGTTCCATTTCTCCTCGCGCGCCGCTTCGCGAAGCAGCAGATAGCCCTGCGCGTAAGAGATCAGCTTCGAACAATAGAGCGCGCGCCGGACATCCTCGATGAACCCATCGCGGTCCGTAACAGGAGGTTTCGCCGGCGCCTTCAAAATGCTGGATGCCACCACGCGTTCCTCTTTCATTGCTGACAGGCACCGTGCAAATACGGCCTCGCCGATCAGCGTCACCGGCATGCCCAGTTCCAGCGCGCTGATGCCGGTCCACTTGCCGGTACCTTTTTGTCCCGCCGCGTCCAGAATCTTGTCGACAACGGGAACGCCATCGCCGTCGAGCTTGCGGAAAATATCGGCGGTGATCTCGATCAGGTAACTGTCCAATTCGCCCTTGTTCCACGCCGCGAACACATCGGCGAGCTCGTTGGCCTTGAGGCCGAGCCCGCGCTGCAGCATGTCGTAAGCTTCGCCGATGAGCTGCATGTCGCCATATTCGATGCCGTTGTGCACCATCTTCACGTAGTGGCCGGCGCCGTTTTCGCCCACCCAGTCGCAGCAGGGCGTGCCATCGTCCACCTTTGCGGCAATGGATTGGAAGATCTCCTTCACATAAGGCCACGCCGCCGGATTACCGCCGGGCATGATCGATGGGCCGTGCCGCGCGCCGTCCTCTCCGCCCGAAACGCCGGTGCCGATGAACAGAAGTCCCTTCGCGGCGAGATCGGCCGTGCGCCGATTGGTGTCCGGGTAATGCGAGTTGCCGCCGTCGATGATGATGTCGCCGGGCTCGAGATGCGGCACAAGCTGCGCGATCATCTGATCCACCGTGTCGCCCGCCTTCACCATCAGCATCACGCGGCGCGGTTTCTTCAGCGCCTGGGCGAGTTCGGGAATCGAGTGCGTGCCAACGATCTTCGTTCCGGCGGCTTCATTGGCCAGAAAATCGTCCACCTTCGAGGTGGTTCGATTGAACACGGCCACACGGAAACCGTGGTCGTTCATATTCAGTACGAGGTTCTGGCCCATCACGGCCAGCCCGATCAGTCCGATATCACAGAGTTGTTCCTGCACATTCCTATTCTAGGAGCCAGGTCTGCGCCTACCGAGGCGCGTGTCAATACGCGGTTCTACGGCGCGGTGGGGCGCGGCGCCGGAGTGCTGGTCTTTTCGTTCATTAGTCGCTCTTACGGCGCACTCACCTGAAAAACATAGACTCCGGAACCAATCCGTACTATGTAACCGTCGGCTTCGTATTGTCCGGATGCGGGCTGGCCATCTTCGGTCACGCGGTCCTTCGGTCCTGCGGGAAGCGTTACTCGCGCCGCGGTGTTGGGGGGTACGGTCACCTTCAATGAGAACGGCCTCCCCGGTTCCGCAGTCCAATCGCTGACAATAGTCCCGTAAACCGAATCGTATTGCGCGCGCGCGTGGGTCATGCGCGGGTCCGGTCGCGGGTGGATTGTGATCTCGCGGAAACCGGCACTGTCCGGCGTCGTGTCGATGCCCGCCGCATACCTGTACACCCACGCCATCACCGAACCGAATGCGTAATGGTTGAAGGAGTTCATGGCCGGGTCGCCGGTATCGCCGTTCCAACGTTCCCACCAGGTGGTTGCGCCCTTGGTGAGCATGTAGCCCCACGATGGATATGTGTCGTTCAGCAGCAGACGATAGGCGACATCCATGTGACCGTTGTCGGCCAGCGCGAAGAGCAGATGGGGTGTCCCGAGAAAGCCCGTAGTCAGATGCCACTGATGCGATTCGATATCCTTCACCAGCTTGTCGGCCGCGGCCGCTCGTAATGATTCCGGCATCAGCTTCATCTGCAAAGCGAGCACGTACGAGGTCTGAGTTCCCGGCCCGACATCGCCGTCGTCCTTGATATAGGCTTTTTGGAACGCATCTCGGATGTTGCCGTGAAGCTGTTTGTATTTCTTCGCGTCAACGTCCCTGCCGATGGCGTGCGCCATCTGCGCCATCATGTGCGCCAGCATCGCCCAGTATGCGGTGCCGATGAGATGCCCGGGAGTGCGATTGTCGGGAGCGAGCCAGTCGCCGTAATTCGGCCCGAGCCGGTTCTTGCGAATGAAGTCGGGATTGCCGTCCTGGATGTATTGCATCCAGCGCTGCATCGCGTCCCAATTCTCTTCGACGATGCCCGCGTCACCGTACTGCATCCAGGAGGTCCATGGCACAATTACTCCCGCGTCGCCCCAGCCGGGCGCGCCCTCGGCAGCTTCCGGCAGCACGTTCGGGGAGACGTTCGTGAATGCGCCGCGAGGCGTTTGCGCATCGGCTACGTCGCGCATCCATTTCCGGGAGAATGCCGCGATGTCGAAGTTGTATGCGCCGGTGCGCCAGAAAACACCCGCGTCGCCCATCCAGCCAAGACGCTCATCGCGCTGCGGGCAATCTGTGGGTACGCTCAGGAAATTCCCGCGTTGGCCCCACAGACCGATCGACCACATGCGGTTCACCAGATCGCTGGATGTCTCAATGGTTACGGTGGGTTCGCCAGACAGACTGTTGACTACTTCGCCGGTGAGGTCGCGAAGTGTGGGAGTTCCCGGATAGCCGGTGACCTCGACATAGCGGAACCCGTGAAACGTGAAATGCGGCTGGAATGTCTCGTTGCCGCGGCCGCGAAGTGTGTAGATATCGGTGGCGTCGGCATTGCGCAGATTGTCGCGATAGATGGTCCCGTCGGAATTCAGGATTTCCGCAAAGCGCAGTTGGACCTTCGTGCCCGCCGGTCCTTTCACGCGCAAAGCCGCCCAACCCACCATGTTCTGGCCCATGTCGAAAATCCACGCGCCGTGCGTATCGCGAGTGACGGTTTTTGGCTGAAGCGTTTGAGACACGTGCACCGGCGCGGACATCTGGCTCGACACTAGAATCGATGGTGCGTTCATGGCGATGGCTGGCTGCCAGCCAGAATCGTTAAATCCCGGTTTATCCCAGCCCGGCTGTTCGAGACGCGCATCGTATGTTTCGCCGCCATAAATCGACGATTCGACGATGGCGGATGGAGCGGTTTTCCACGACGGATCGGTTACGACGGTTTGGCTGCTGCCGTCAGCGTATTCTATTTCCATTTGCGCCCGTAGTCCGCGCTCAGGCGAGAAGAAGTGCAGCCCGCGCCAGGTGAGGGGACTCGCAAACCACCCATCGCCGAGTATTGCCCCAAACGCGTTCCGGCCGCTCTTCAGCAGCGCGGTTACGTCGTAGGTCTGGTAGAGAACGCGCTTGCGGTAGTCCGTGAAATCGGGTGTCAGGAGATCGCCGCTCACCCGCTGGCTATTGAGCAAGAGCTGGTAACTGCCCAACGCAGTCACGTAGATCCTGGCCCGGCGAACGTCGCGTGTGACGTCAAATTCATGGCGAAGCAAAGCGGCTGGTTGAGGGAGCTGGGTGAAATCGCCAAGGCCGTCGTTCTCTTTCGCGGGTTTCGCTTCAGTCTCATTACTGAGCTGTGCCTCCCAAACAGCGCTTGTGGGAATGCGCTCCACCGACCCATCGGCGTGAACGATCTTCAGCAGGCCGGCGAACCCCGCCGGCTGGGGCGCTGTCGTACTGTCGGGCTTCCAGGCTGGCAACGGCGAAACGGTCACCGTGACTTCAATCGAGTTTTTCCCGGGCACCAGCAGGCCGGTGATTTCACGCCGGTCGAAGGAATGCCAGTCGCTCTTGCGGCCGGCATCGTGGCCATTGACGGTAGCAGTGAAGTTGCCCTTGGCAAGGATGAACAGCGCGGCGTCGCGCGGTTGATCCCTGATCAGCGGGTTCAGACGAAAAATACAAACTGTGTGCGGCGGCACGGAGCGCGCGTTCTGATCGGGATGCCAGATCCAGCGAATGCCGGACCGGTCGGCTTCGTCTTCGGGATTCTGCCAGCGGATCCACTTTGCCGCCCAGTCGCTGCTGTCGAGCAGGCCCATCTCCCACCACGCCGGCTGAGCCCACGGTGATGGTTTGTCCGCGGCGTCCCACACCCGCACCGTCCAGTAATAGCGTTGCCGCGATGCCAGCTTCGGTCCGGCATAAACAATGCCGGCCGCTTCCGCGGAAGCCTGCTTGCCACTGTCCCAGACATCTGGTTTTTCGATGCCCGACACGCTGGACGCAACACGAATCTCATACGCCGTCTGATGCCAGTCGCGCTCGGTGTTATCGCTCTGCCATGACAGCGCGGGCGCCAGATCGTCGATGCCCATCGGGTTCGCCAGATAATCGCACCGCAGATGGATCGGTGCGGCAACTGCGAATGCGGGCAGCAGAACCGCCCATGCCAAAGCTTTACGCATAGCTCGAAATCGCCCCCCGATTCTTGTCCCCTCGTTCCCGCTCGACAGACTGGAGATAGCCGCTCTCGCGAAATGCCGCCAGTGGATCTTCGGCCAGCCCTCTTGCCTTCCGCCACTCCTGGATCGCCGGCCGCACGTCGGTGAAAAACGCCGCGCGCAGACACTCCTCCGCATCCACCAGATCTCCTCGGTTTTGATGGAATGCGAGCTTCTCGTTATCCACCCGCTGCACGGCTGCCGACCGGAACAGGGCCGGAACGCCGGCCAGGCCGTTCGGAAAATCCCAGAGAACGTGAACTGCGACATTCGGACAGCAGCCCGTGAGCCGGTGTACCACGCCGGCGTCGGCCAGCTTTTCTTCCGTGTTCGTCGCCGCCGAAGCCTGAACGAACTTGCCGAACCGCGTTCCCGTATTCGCGAATCCCCAGGACGGGAGTTCTATCGCGAAGCCGTCCAAAGCATGGTGCGCCAGCTCGGTCTGCTTCTCACTCAGCATTTCTCATCTCACTCGACAGGGAGGATACCCGCAAGCAATGGTATCGCGTACCGAGATGAGCAGTACGTGTGACGGCGGGCTGACTGCCAGGGTGAGCAGTCGTCATTGCGGCCTCAAAAAATGGGAAGAGCTTTGGACCTAACGGGCCAAAGCTCAAGGAACCTGGTTGGGCAGGGATCGTAGAGTGGTCAAAGAAGATACGTCAAGGGTCTTGCAACTTCAGGGGGTGTTGGCAGGGGTGCAACCTTTGTTCCTTGAGCCTTCCCATTCATTTCGATAGTCCAGAGAGCAACCATTGGACCAAACTCCAACTCTTGCATTCACTACCTTTAGATGGGCCGAGTTCCGATTCGGTTCGCAAAAATTTCCGTAATGAATCGTAAGAACGATGCGCCGAGTGCAACCTGCCATACCATTCCGGAGCCTTACGGCTCCGGGTTCGGGGCTGAGGGAGCCGACGGCCGCTGTCCGATCCGGCCGTCGCGCACTTCGCCGATGTTTACGTGGTTGACATCGAGCGTGGTTCCCAGCGTTCTGTCCAGTGCCACTCGCGCGTTGCTATAGCTGACCAGCGCCGAGATCTCCGTTGACTGCGATGTCGCGAGGTCTCGTTCCTCTTGCACCACCGCATAGGGCGTTGACGCTCCCAGCGCGTACTTCTTCTGCTCGGCATCCAGGAGTTGCTGGGAGAGGATCCGGTTGTGCACCGCGGCGTCGTATCGCCCGCGCGCCTGCCGCAGCGCCACCACCGAGTTCATAACGTCCACCTGCGCCTGGTTGAGATCCTTCTCTGTGAGAAGCTGCGTCTGCCGAAGCTGAAGCTGATCGATCCCGTAATCGGCCTGCGCCTGCCGGTTCTCGATCGGTGCGCGGAAGTAAAAGCCGCCTACCTGCGAAGGAAAGTTGTTTCGTAAGAGCTGGCCCAGGGCGTTGCTCAGGCCGCCCACGAAATACGGGTCGGGCTTCTCCACGAACCCGTCCAGATTCGCTGTCCGAGGCACCCCGGCCAGGCCTGCATTGCTGACTGTGGCGAAGCCCACTAACAGCGGTGCGGTTTGCCAAAGCCTGCTTCACCAGATCGCTGACTGGCGGAAGATCGTCACTGGGCGGCATAGCGATGCGGTCGGTAGGCACGATCCGCGCGCTGGCCAGCACCGGATCGGCCAGCCCGTTCCGGCTCAACATGTTCTTCAGCGTGATCTCGTCTTCTTCGAGGCCGGTCTCTGCCACCACCAAATCGCGTTGGCTGGCTGCGGCCTGTGATTCCGCGGTGGTCAGATCCAGAGGCGCCAGCGTTCCCACGTCCACCTGCTTGCGGTTATCCTGGTAAAACTTCTCGGCTACATCCACCGCGGTCTGACTGGCCCGGACGTTCTCATAATCGGCGGACAAAACGTAGTAGGCGTTCAGGACGCTCGCCACAATCCCGATCACCTGCGTCCTAAACGCGAGATCGGATGTCTTCAGGCCGATCTTCGCTACGGTGATTGTCCGGGCATTCACGGCCACGCCAAATCCGTTCAGCAGGTACTGTTGCGCCGAAATGGAGAGGTTGGGCGCTTCGCTGGGGTTCAGGACATCCGACGGCGCATTCTCATTGAGGTAATGCTCGCTGTAGGTGACGGTGACGCTGCCGCCGCTGAGGAATCCTTCCTGCAGGGAAGACGTGTAAACGCGCGTATCGTCGACCAGACCGAGAACGCCGCTCTGGATGGTGTCGGGCTGCGGAGTGGTCTTGTGGCTGAACGTCGACGTATCCTGGAAAGTCGGATCCAGCGTCTGCGTCACCGGGCCGATCTGGGCGATGCTTGCGTTGGTGCTCGTGGTGGTGCTGGCGGTGCTGGGGCCCGCGGTTACACCCGCAGCCGCCTGACTGCCAAACACGCCCTGGCCGCTCGCCACCGCGCCTGCCTGCGAAGCGCTGCTGGGTACGCCGGGCAATGCTCCGCCTGCCTGCGCGCGTTCGAGATTCCACGCCGCGATCAGCGGGTTGTAGCGGGCCACTTCCACGTCGATGTTGTTTTCAAGCGCCAGCGCGATGGCGTCCTGGGCGGTCAGGTACAGCTTGCCGGCCCGCACCATGTCGCGCAAGCGCGGCGAATTCACCATGCGCGCGGGCGGAACGTCGGTGGATAAATATGGCCGCCAGAAGACCGGCGCGGAGGGTCTCATCGGCGCAATGGACGCGTCCTGAGCGGGCAAGAGCGAGAACGAACAGAGCCAGCTCAACGCCAAGGCGAGAAGCTTCCTTGAATTATTCACGGTTTCGCCTCCGCCGGAATCGCCGAAGCCGGGGCCTCAACATGCCCGCTTAGCGCCTCGCCAAGCGAGATGTGGTTCACATCCAGCGTGGTCCCCAAAGCCGAATCGAAGGCGATGCGCGCATGAGTGTAGTTGGCCATGGCCTGCACTTCGTCGCTTTCAGCGCTGGACAGGTCGCGCTGGTCCTGCACAACCTGGTAAGCCGTCGACGCTCCCAAACCGTACTTCTTTTGGTCGGCATCCAGAGTCTGCTGCTGCAGCACGCGGGCCTTAACGGAAGCGTCGTATCTCGCGCGCGCCTGTTGCAGCCCGATCACCGCGTTCTGTACGTCCACACGCACCTGATTGACGTTCTTCTGCAAACTTAACTCGTTCTGGCGGATCTCCAGCAGGCTGGTGGTGTAATCCGATTGAGCGGCGCGGTTGCGGAACGGGATGTTCAGCGAAAACCCCGCTGAGTAATTCGGAAAATCGCGCCGGGCGATCTCAGCAAGAAGATTCCCGTACCCGCCCGCCAGGTAGGCGACGCCAATCTGCTCCGCGCCAAGTGGAGTCAGAGTTCCGGTCAGGCCGTTATTGGTCAGCTCGGCAAACGCCTGCAGCGTCGGCTTCAACGAATTGCGAATTCCCACCAGGTTCAGCTTATTGCTTTCGATGTTGAGGCGGCCCTGCGCGATTTCCACGCGATTGTTCAACGCCTGGGTCACCAACTGATCCGTCGGCGCAACCTCGTCCTTCTCGGGAACCGCGATCTTGTCGAGCGTAACAATGTGCACGTCGGCCAGATCCGCCGCCGCCACGCCCGACCGGCTGAGGGCGTTCTTCAGCACCGTCTCCTGCTGCAGCACGTTGGTCTGCGCGATCAGCAGGTCCTGTTTCGCGGTGTAGAGCTGTGCTTCCGCGCGCGTGACTTCGATCTCGGCCAGCGAGCCGATCTCCACCTGCTTCTTGTTGTCGTCGTAAAGTCGCTGGGCTGAATCCACCTCGTGCTGGCGCGCCGTCACGGCTTCATTAAACGCAACCAGATCCCAGTAGAGATTGAGCGCCGCCGAAACCGTGGTGATCACCTGCTGCTTGAACTGCAGGTCGGTCACCTTCAGGTTGTTCTTCTGTACGCGAATATTGCGCCCGTTCACCGCCGATCCAAAACCCTGCAAGAGGTTCTGCGTAACCGTGAGATCCATGTCGCCCACCGTGTACGGGTTCAGGTTGTACAGATCGCTGTTGACCTTGGTGTACTGGCTCGCGTATGTGGCCACGGCATTCAGGCCGAAATCCCAGGCCTGCGAATATTGCGCTTCATACGCGCGGGTGTCGAGAATCAGCGCCGTGGTGCCAGTGAGCAGCGTGTTGCTCTGCGGGCTGGTGATGTGCTGGAAATCGGCGATCAGCGTTAGCGCCGGGTCGAGCCCGGAAATGGCTGGCCCTAATTGCGTCACGATGCCGCCACCCGAGCCGACGCCGCTTCCGGACGTGGTGACTCCTGTGGCCGTCACGCTGACGCCCTGCAGGCTCACGCTTTGCGGCCCGGGAGCCACGCTGAGTCCGACGCTTCGCAGCGCTCCGCCGGCCTGAGCGCGCTTGAGCACCTCTCTGGCAAGCAAAGGCGCATATCGCTGCACCTCGACGTCGATGTTGTTTTCGATCGCCAGCGCCACCACGTCCTGCGCCGAAAGATAGAGATTGCCCGCGCGCACCAGCGACCCCAGCCGCGAAGAATTCACCAGCCGGATGGGCGGCACCTCGCGCGCCTGATAGGGATGCGTCAGCCATCCCAGGCCGCCATGCGGAGCCTCAATTTGAATCTCCGAGGCCCCGGAGAGCGATTGCGCGGCGGCAACAGGCGTCAGAATCAAAAAAGTGCAGAGTACCGCGAGCAGCGACTGAAGACGTGGCATAAACCTTTCCCAGGAAAGCGTTTCAGATAGGGAAACGGATAACAGCGCGAGAGTGTTCCCGGATTCCCAATATTATCATGCGCGGGCCATTACGGGGCGACCGGGCGGCGCGTCTAAGTTGTTGCAGTCATGGGGCTGAAGCGTGAAACTCGGCGCGCCTCTGTTACACTGGATGCGTTCGTTCCCGCACATCCCGGAGAGATGGCCGAGTGGTTGAAGGCGCACGCTTGGAAAGCGTGTTTAGGGGAAACTCTAACGTGGGTTCGAATCCCACTCTCTCCGCCACGCGCCAGCCGTTGTTGACCAAGAGCCGTGAAACGCAACGGCGAACGCGCCCACAATTAGGTAGTCAACTCCGTTCGAGTTCAACAACCCGAGAAACTCGCGCAAGTCTCTGTTCAGC
Source organism: Bryobacteraceae bacterium (assembly GCA_050013535.1). GTDB lineage: Bacteria > Acidobacteriota > Terriglobia > Bryobacterales > Bryobacteraceae > CAWACP01. The sequence continues at coordinate 12,974 of JBEKFB010000164.1, forward strand.
GGCATCGGGATGGCGTTCGTCGCGGAGTTGGATGAGAAGGTTCAGGCGCTGCTGAGCGGACATTGACGCATCATCGCGTGCGTCGGCCTCGTCCGCTTCTTCGAAGCTGGTGAAAATCCTGACCTTCTTCTCCACCACTTAATTATATCCCGCAGGCGATGAATTTCTCGGAAGGGCGAGGATCCCACCACCTCACCCCGCCCCTTTAACCAGTGCCTTTTTCGCCTGCTGCGCCTCTTTCGCGAGGATCGGCAGCCCTGAGCGAGCTGCGCCGGCGCTAACAGCGTCGATCTCCCGCAGCGCTTCTTCCCGCTTCCCGGTGTTTGCCAGAACGAAGCACCGCGCAATCTCAAATGGCACGATGTTCTGCGCCGGCAGTTTTTGACCCTCCGGCGACGGAACCTGCGAGAGCGCCTGGGATGCTTCCGCAATCTGGTGCTGAGCGATCAGCCCGCGAACCAGGACGGCTGCGGCCTCGAATCTATCTCCCTGGCGCCCGGAAGTCGTAAATCCGTTCAGAGCGAGGCGTGCGTGAGACACCGCGTCCGCGGCGTGGCCTTCCGCGAATGCCAGCCGCGCGAAAGCCATGTCGACTTCCGAAGCCCGCCAATCCGGAAGACGGCGAGCGAGCGTACCTACTTCCTCGAAGGCCTTGCGGGCTGCGGCGATGTTGCCCTCGTCCAATTGAGCATTCCCCGCGTCGAGCAGAACCTGGCCCAGGTAGTACAGGTCATTGACCTCGCGCAGAGTGGTGATCGCCTCGGCGTATTCGCTCACCGCTTCTGAGCTCTTCCCTTCCAGCGCCAGCGTATTCGCGATGCTCGCCTGGCTTAGCGCCACGCCCTGCCGCTCTCCGGTCTGCCTTGCAATGGCGAGGGCATGCTCATCCAGAGTTCGCGCTTCCGGGAGATGCCCTTCTTCCGCCATTACTTCCGCGAGGCCCTGCATGACGGCCTGGCTTTTCTGGGGACCCATCTCCGAACTCACCGTCAAGGCTCTCTGATAGCTGCTTTCGGCCGCGCTCAGGTCGCCCTGCAATTTCGCCGCGTCGGCCATGCCATCGAGGGCGTTCAGTTTTTCCAGGGCATTGCCGATTTGATTGGCAATTCCGAGCGCGGATTCGTACAGGACGCGCGCCCCCGCGATGTTTCCGTATGCCAGAGTCGCATTGGCTTCGATGCGATAAGCCGCCGCGACGCAGGCCAGATCCCCAAGTTCGGCGCAGATTTGACGGGCTTCCGTCCGCACCTCCGCAAATCCGGCCAGACCGAGATTCTGCATGGCGCCCGATTCCAGCAGCCGTGCCCGTGCATATTGCAGCCTTGCCCCGCGCGCTTTGGCTTTTTCCGCGGCGGCATGAGCCATTCGTCGCGTGCGCTCGAAATCGCTGAGCGCACCGGCTGCCCGCGCCTCCGCCAGGTCGATTCGCGGATCGTCACCGGCGGGCGATGGCAGACGCCGCAAACCATTCACTGTGCTCAGCGCGTCTTGTCCTCTCCCGCCTAAAGTCTGCGACGACGCCAGCAGAAGTCCGTATTCCAGATCGTCGGGCAAGAGCGTGAACAACGCCTGATACACCTCGATGGCGCGTGGCCAGTCCTGCGTAATGGCCCGGTATCGTCCCTCGATCTCGAGTTGCTCGACCCGTCCCAGGCCGGCCGATGAATCGAAAGCCAGCTTTGCTTCCTGGCCCGCCCGAATATCCATGCCGAGAGCGGACCATGCCGCCGACAATCCGGCATGAACGAGCGGATTGCCAGGCGCAGCGGCTGCCGCCTGCTCCAGATACACGCGCGCGCTTTGGGCGTCCCCGTTTCGCAATTGCTCCATGCCACGCGCATAGGGCTCCATCGCGCCGTCCTCGAAAGATGAAGTCCCTGTTGTGGAAAAACGCACGCCAAGCTGCGCCTGAACGCGCTGGGCGCATCGCTCGATTACTGCCGGAAGACTGTCATCCGCGCCTTGCTCGCTGATGGCCGCCACCTGCCGCCCCGACCGCGCATCGAACAAAATCACGTTGAGATGAATAGCGTGTCCCTGTGGCAGGTAGGACCCGCCCACGACATAATCGCTCCCCAGATCCATGCGGATTCGCTGGAGCACCTGCGCCGGATACGAAGATTGCGGCGGCAGCGCCAGTTCCTTCCGCGTGCGCGCGACGTTCTCCAGCGGCAGGGCGCGCAATTGCTGCCCCGCGCCCAGATCGATATTCATCAGTTCGGAAACTGCCGTGGAGACCCACGATCCTTCGTTGTGAGGTGAAAGATCCTGAAACCCCATGACCGCGACGGATGCGCGCATTTGCAACGCCGGTGGGCGTTTGGCGAAAACAGACCAGCTTACGGCGAAGGTCAGGATCAGGAGGGTTACCGCACCCACGGCGATCCACAGAATGCGATGCACTCCGCGCGGCGGGGCCGCTTCCGGTTCGCGCATCGGTTCTCGTTCCACTTCGGCTTCCGGTTGCCGGCGAAACTGAAAGGCCGGAACATAGGCTCCTTTGGGAATGTCGATGATTACCGGATCGTCGATTCCCTCCTGTTGGTAATACTCGGCCAGCTTCAGCCGCAGCCGCCGCGCCTCCAGGCGAACTATGGGGTCGGTGCCAGGATCATACGTCTCCGGACGGTCGAACACGGCAAGTGCGACCGAGTATTCCTTCAGTTCATCGGCGCGGCCGTCCAGCACGCAACTGGTCAGGTACCGCAGCAGGCGAAGGCATCGTCCGGCCTTGCGGAAGCTCTTCGAGGCGGCGATCCGCTCTAACTCGCTCGCAACGGAGGAGGCGTCGGGCAAAGTTTCCTTGAGCGCTCCGGCTTGGTTCGGCACGTCGACCTATGAGGTCAATTATGCACGAATCGTGCCGTTCCGCGTGGGGCAGGATTATGTCCTGCGCGCGGTTTGCAACCGCGCGGAGCTGGCCCCTAAACCGAACTGCCAGCCGTCCTGGCCCTGGCGGAGGACCTGCGACGCAGCTCTACGCCAATCCCTCCCAGCAGAGCGGTCAGCAGCAGTAGTACGCTGGAGGGTTCCGGAACCGTTCCCAATGGAGCCTCGTTGCCGATAATGCCGGCCGAGCCCTCGAGGAGCGAAGCGCTGGTAAGGCCCAGTTGTGGGTCGCCTGAGATAGTTCCGTAGAGATTTACATATATGTAAGCACCGGGATCCTCGGCAAACTCGTACGCTTCAAGCGACTCACCGCACAGGCCGCCTACGCTGCCGCAGATGTTCACGTAGTCCGCGTCCGTTTGTAGCTGGTCCGTGGTCGGGTTGGCGACGCCGGCGTATTGATTCGACGTTGTCGTGATCACGAGGTTGAAAGATTGTATTTCGGTCAGGGACGAGTCAACGCCGCTCTGATCGTAAAAGGTCAAAGTCGCCCCGAATATAAGCGTGTTGAGAGCGCTCTCTCCGTTGACGAACAAAAGCGATCCGACTAAGAACGGGTCGCTTTGATCCACCGGCACCGATTCGCCCGTACCGAAGAAAATCAGGGTGCTGCCACCCGGAGTCGATCCCCAGGTAAGCTCGTTGTTGGTAAAAACGTTGCTACTGATGTTGTAAACGGCCGTGCCGGTGTTATCCATGTACGTCAAATTCCCAATTCCCGGATCGTTCGCAACAGCCCCGGCCACTACGACATTGCTAAACTCCGCGACGATCTGATCACCTTGAGCGATATCGGCCCAGGCGGGTACGGCAAGACAGATAACCGCCAACGTCAACGTGAATCCGGAAAGTTTTCCAATTGACCTTAACATTCTGATTTCCTCCTCCGAATGAGAATTCAGCTCGAATCCGCGTCGACCTGAGAGGTGGGCAGAATAAGCTGTTATTCCAAGCGTGTCAATGCGTTTCAGAGGTAGGCTACTGTGGTCTACTTGAGGT
>JBEKFB010000165.1:0-9414 GCA_050013535.1 Bryobacteraceae bacterium
ATGTCGGAGACGTTCTGCGCGGTGGTGGGGCGATCGACGAATATGCGGTGAAGATTTATATTCGCGAGGCTTTCGATAAAGCAGGCCTGGTGATCGATCACGGGCCAGTGGCGGCCGTGAACGCGAATATCTCCAACCCGCATTATGAGCCGGAGGCCAGTGGGTCGTCGTCTATCCGCCGGGGTGACGTGCTGCTGATGGACATGTGGGCGAAGCTGAATCAACCCGGATCGGTTTATTACGACATCACGTGGGTTGGTTTCTGCGGCGCCACGCCTCCCGATGAAGTGACCAAGGTTTTCACCATTGTCCGCGATGCCCGCGACGCAGCGTTCGCTTTGGTGCGCGACCGCGTGGCCGCACGCCAGCCCCTGCGAGGTTTCGAGGTCGACGACGCCGCGCGCAATCACATCACGAAGAGCGGTTACGCGGAATTCTTCGTCCACCGCACCGGCCATTCGATTGGCGAGGAAGTGCATGGCACCGGCGCGAACATGGACAACCTGGAGACACACGACGAGCGAAAGGTGATCCCCGGGACGTGCTTTTCGGTTGAGCCCGGAATCTATCTGCCGAATTTCGGAATTCGTTCCGAGTACAACGTGTATGTGTCGGACACCGAGGCATGCGTGACCGGGGCGATTCAGAAGGAGCTGATCAAAGTCGTGGATTGACCGGACACGCGGCGCCAGCCGCGTTACCGGAGCGACGCGCCTTGCGGCGCATGTCCTCCACTTTCCCCGCGGTTCAGAGTATATTGGGGCTGGATTGAGACTTTCAGGCCTCATCGCGGTTCTGGCGCTCTTGGCGGTCCGGGTTGCGGCCGCTTCGCGAGTGGTTGTGGCCGATGTCGACGGCGTGGTGCACCCCGTAACCGTGGAGATCATCGAACGCGCCATCGAACAAGCTCGACAGGAAAATGCGTCCTGCATTCTGATTCGGTTGAACACTCCCGGCGGCATGCTGGACGCGACGCGTGAAGCGATTGAGAAGATCATCGCGTCGCCCGTGCCGGTGGTGACATACGTTACGCCCAGCGGTGGACGCGCGGCATCGGCTGGCTTCTTTCTTCTTGAAGCGGGAGACATCGCGGCAATGGCCCCGGGGACGAATACGGGCGCGGCTTCGCCGGTACTTCTCGGCCAGCAGATGGATCCGGTGATGCGCGCCAAAGTCGAAAACGATTCGGCGGCGCTGCTACGCAATCTGACTTCTTCCCGCAGCCGTAACTCCGACCTTGCCGAGAAAACCATTCGCGAAGCGAAGGCGTTTACGGCCAAAGAGGCGCTTGATGATCGCCTGATCGAAATGATTGCCGCGAACGAGCACGACCTGCTCGATCAACTGAACGGCCGCGAAGTGGTGCGGCTGAACGGCGCACATCAGAAACTCAACACCGCCGGGGCCGAAGTCGTCGAAGAGTCGCTTACGTGGCGCGAAAAACTGATCTCGGCCATCGCCGATCCGAACATCGGCTTCATTCTGCTCGTGCTGGGCGCGCTTGGATTGTATGTGGAGTTCACGTCGCCGGGCTTGATCTTCGCGGGTGTAGCCGGCGCGGTGCTGGTGCTGCTGGGATTGTCGTCGTTAGCGGTAGTGCCCATCAATTGGGTCGGCGTTGTGTTGCTCATTCTGGCTGCGGCGCTGTTCGTGCTGGAGGCGAAGATTACATCTCACGGCGTGCTTGGAATCGGGGCCACGGTATCGATGGTGCTGGGCGCGATGCTGCTCGTCGAGGGACCGCCGGAGATTCGTATCCACCTTTCCACCGCCCTCGCGGTCAGCCTGCCATTCGCGCTGATCACGATGTTCCTGGTATCGATCGTGGTTCGCGCCCGCCGCGGCAAGGTGCTCACCGGCATTTCCGGCATGCTGGACGAAATTGGAATCGCGCGCACCGATCTGTCGCCTGCGGGCAAGGTCTTTGTCCACGGCGAATACTGGAACGCGGTGAGCTCTGCGCCGGTTCCGGAAGGCTCACGCGTTCGCGTGACGTCCGTGGACGGAATGACGGTCCACGTGGAACCGATGAAATAAGGGGGACTCATGTTCGATCCTGTGATTCTCGTACCAATCGTGATCCTGGTCATCTATGCTCTTTCTTCGATCAAAATCCTGGCTGAATATGAACGCGGCGTCGTCTTCAGTCTGGGTCGCGTAAACAGGGTCCCTTACGGCCCTGGCATTATCCTGGTGTTCGCGCCCGTGCAGAAAATAGTGCGCATTTCACTGCGTATCGAGGCCATGGAAGTTCCGCCGCAGGATCTGGTAACCCGCGACAACGTCACGGTGAAAGTGAATGCCGTAGTTTATTTCCGTGTCGTGGACCCCATCAAAGCCGTCCTCGAAGTGACTAATTTCCTTTACGCCACGTCGCAGGTTTCGCAGACCACGCTGCGCAGCATTCTGGGCGAGGTGGAACTGGATGAACTGCTGAGCCAGCGAGACAAGGTCAACGTCCGGCTGCAATCGGTGCTCGATCAGCATACCGGCCCCTGGGGCGTGAAGGTGACGCTGGTGGAAGTGAAACAGGTGGACCTGCCGGACCAAATGATCCGCGCCATCGCACGCCAGGCCGAAGCCGAGCGCGAGCGCCGCGCCAAGATCATCCACGCCGAGGGTGAATACATGGCGGCGGAGAAGCTGGCCATGGCGGCGGAACTAATCCAAAGGCAGCCGGCGGCGATTCAGTTGCGCTACCTGCAGACGCTGGTGGAAATCGGCTCGGAAAAGAACACCACTGTGGTGTTCCCCCTGCCACTGGATATACTTTCATCATTGGGCCGTGTACTGGATCGTTTTGGAAACGCCCAGGACGCGCCACAAAAGGGAGACTGATTCCAGTTGCCAAGAACCGAAGACGGCGAATTCGAACTTGTGCTGGGCAATAAACAACTGCTCAGCGTGTTCTTCATCGTGGTGGTGTTGCTCGGCGTATTTTTCGCCATGGGCTACATCGCCGGCCGCAATTCGGCGCCGGGCGCGAGCGAAGCAGCGAAGAGAGGCGATGACGGAAAGCCGATCGCGGTGGACAGCTCGCAGCGAACGTCGCCAATGCCGGAGACCACGCAGGCAAGCCATCCGGCACAGACGAAGGCCGCGGATGCCGACACGTCGACACAACCCGTAGCGTCGTCACAACCACCGCCACAGGAGCAGACGCCCGCTGAAACCGCCGCACCCGCCACGGCCCCGCCTCCGCCGAAACCTAAGCCGCCGAAGCAGGCTCCGCCGAGTGAAACCGGGGATGCGGCCCGGGTGGCCGATCCCATCGCCGGAGCCGCGTACCTGCAGGTGGTGGCAACAGCGCGACCGGAAGCGGAAGTGATCGCGGGAACCCTCAGCAAGCGAGGTTACAAGACGCAACTTGCCGCCGCTCCGACCGCCGGAACGTTTCGCGTTCTGGTGGGTCCGCTTAAGGACGCTTCCGAAATTGCGAGCACGAAAGCGGCCCTTGAGCAGGCCGGATTCAAGCCCATCGTGCGGCGATTCTGATGCCCGCCGACACTCTCGTCCACATTGGGCCGCGCCCTGCAGCGGTTCCCCGGCTGCCCGAGTGGCTCCGGCGCAGCACCACGCATTTCCCATCCGTGCAGGCGCTGAAAAACGATCTGCGGCGGCTGCACCTGCACACTGTCTGCGAATCGGCGCGATGCCCGAACATTCACGAATGCTTCCATCGTGGCGCGGCCACCTTCATGATCCTCGGCAACCTGTGCACCCGCGGTTGCGGTTTCTGCTCAGTGCCCAAAGGCTCGCCGGCAAAACACGAATTCGAGCTGGATGCGAATGAGCCTGCGCACGTCGCGGAAATGGCCGCGCGGATGCGGCTGAGGTACGTGGTGATAACGTCCGTGAACCGGGACGACCTTCCCGACGGCGGCTCGCATCATTTTTCCCGGACGGTTCGCGAGGTTAGGCGCGCGTTGCCGGAAGCCCGCGTGGAGGTGCTGACTCCGGATTTCTGCGGCGACATGGATGCAGTCGCGCGAGTGCTGGATGCCGGCCCCGAAGTCTTCAATCACAACATGGAGACGGTGCCCGATCTCTACCGGCGCGTGCGCCCGCAGGCAAAGTACAATCAGTCGCTGGATGTACTGCGGTTCGTCAAAAACTATCGTGCGGATGCGCTGACGAAGTCCGGTCTCATGGTGGGGCTGGGCGAGCGGCCGCGGCAGGTGGAAGCGCTGATGAAAGACCTTCTGGACGCGAACGTTGACGTGGTGACCATCGGCCAGTATTTGCAGCCCACGCGGCACAATTTGCCGGTAGCCGAGTATGTGCGCCCGGAACAGTTCGAATCATACCGGCAATATGGCCTCGAGCTCGGTTTTCGCGCCGTCTTCAGTGGGCCGTACGTGCGCAGCTCCTACATGGCGGACCTGGTGAATGAGCACGCTTCCCGCGCTCTGGATTAAGTACGCGCTGGCGCTGGTCACCGCGGCGCTGCTGGTCTTCGCGTTTCCTCCGCTCAATTGGGTCTTCCTGGCGCCTGTAGCTCTGACTCCGTTGTTGCTGGCGCTCTTCTGGGAGCCGCGCCCCTGGCATCGCTTTCTTCTCGGCTATGCGGCTGGCAACGTCTACTGGTTCGCCACCTGTTACTGGATTCAGTTCGTGCTGGAGGTGCACGGGGGCATGGGACGGTGGGGCGGCTGGGGAACATTTCTGTTGTTCTCGCTGGCCAAGTCGCTGCACATGGCGTTCTTCGGCATGCTGGCGGGCGCGCTGCTGTCGCGCTGGTACGCGATTCCCGCAGTGGCCGCACTGTGGACGGGCATCGAACGCACGCACGCGCCCCTGGGCTTCGCCTGGCTGATGCTGGGGAACGCCGGCGTCGACATGGCGCTCCCGATGCGGCTGGCACCGCTGGTGGGAGTTTACGGGTTATCGTTCGTCTTCGCGCTTATCGCGACCACTATCGCGATGCTACTTGCGCGACGGTCGCGGCGTGAGCTCGCCTGGCTGGCTGCGCTGGTGGTGCTTCCGCTCCTCCCTGCCCTTCCGCCTCCACGTGAAGGAACCCGTACCGCGGTGCTGGCGCAACCGAACCTTCCCGAGGATGCCGATTGGTCTCCGATGGCCGCGGACATGGCCGAGCGCCGTCTGGTGAACCTGACCGCCGCAGCCGTCACGGTTGGCAAAACCGATCTGATGGTTTGGCCCGAATCGCCCGGTCCGTTTTATTACTACGCCGACCCCGGCTTTCGTGAGAAAATCACTGCGCTCGCGAAAGACGAGCACGCGTGGTTCATCTTCGGCACCGTGTCGGAGACACACGAAGGCCAGCCGCTCAATTCAGCCGTGATGCTGGCGCCGGACGGCCATGTGGTGGATCGATATGACAAGATGTACCTCGTTCCGTTCGGTGAATTCATTCCTCCGTTGTTTGGCTGGGTAAATCGCATTTCGCAGGAGGCGGGCGATTTCAGTCCCGGTCGGCGCGTCGTCGTTTTTCCCGCGGGTGAAGACCGCATCGGCGCGTTCATCTGCTACGAATCGGCGTTTCCGCATCTGGTGCGGCAGTTCGTCAAGCAGGGCGCATCCGTGCTGGTTAATATTTCCAACGACGGCTATTTTGGCCACAGCACGGCCCGGCGGCAGCATCTTCTGCTGGTGCGAATGCGCGCTGCCGAAAATGCCCGCTGGATTCTGCGCGCCACCAATGATGGAATCACCGCCGTTGTGGACCCCGCGGGACGGGTCACCGGCGGCCTGCCCATGTACGAAGAGTCCACCGGCCGATTCAAGTATTCTCCGGAAACGCGAATAACGCCTTATTCACAATTCGGTGACTGGTTTGCGTGGGGCTGCCTGCTTATCGCCGCGCTTTTGCTGGGCATTTCCCAATTGCCAACTTATCGAGCCGATGCACCGGAGCTGAGAAGACGGAAGCCACGAAAAGCCGAAGGGTAATCCGAGGTTTGTGCGGATTTCGCTTCTGGTATCCTGAGCATCGGCATGATCCGGTCGATCCTGGCTGCGCTGATCGTCATATTTGCAGCGGATGCGCAGCAACCCGACGCCGCCTCTCCGGACAATACTGTATTCAGCGTCACCACGACACTGGTGCAGGTGGACGCGGTGGTCACCGATGCGAAGGGTCACCAGGTCACCAACCTCAAGCCTGGCGACTTCACTGTGGTGATGGACGGCAAGCCACAGCCGATCACGAATTTCTCTTACGTTCACCTCGATTCACCCGATGTCAACCGGCCGGCCTTGTCGCCGAGCCCATCCAGCCCTTCGTGGATCGTGAAACCGGCCGATGTCCATCGCAGCATGGTTCTGTTGGTGGACGATCTGGGATTGTCCTTCGAGAGCATGGATCACGTCCGGCACACCCTTCGGAAGTTTATCGACGAGCAGATGCAGCCGGGCGATCTGGTGGCGATTTGGGAGACCGGCCGCAACAACAGCGTTTTCCAGCAATTCACCTCGGACAAGCACGTGCTCGAAGCGGCCGTAGAGAATCTGAGATGGAATCCCCGTGGACGGCTTCAGCTCGATGCACTAATGGAGGACGAGGAAGAAGAGCACCGGTCCCACCAGGCAGCCGGAGTGCAGGGTCCAAGTGTGCCGCCCATCCGGGGTGAATCCGACGAACGGCAGCGGCTTGAGGAAGACCTGCAGGTAGGGACGCTGGGTACACTGAACGAACTACTGGATGAGCTTCGGCAGGTGGGCGGCAGGAAAGCGGTGGTGATGTTCTCGGACGGCCTTTCCCTTCTGCCTGAGATCGGCAATCACGGAAACACGCTGAGCGGTCCTCTGGACGAAGCCCTCGTCCAAATGATGCGGCGCCTCGTCGATAAGGCGAATCGCTCCGGAACGGTTATCTACGCGGTGGATGCTCGCGGGTTGCAGTACGTGCGTCCCGGAAGATCGCTGGATCTATGGCAATCGCAGCAGGGACTCTTACAAATCGCGCAGGACACCGGGGGAACCGCTACGATCAACAGCAATGGCTACTCCGAGGCGATGCAGTCGATCGAGGAGGATCAGAACGGTTATTATCTGATCGGTTTCAAAGCGCCGGCGGACATCGACAACGGGCAGCAGAAAGCGAAGCCCGGATTCCATTCCGTCCATGTGAAGCTGAACGCAGCGGGATTGCGAGTGCGTTCCCGCTCCGGGTTTCTCGGTGTGACCGACCAGGCTTCGCTCGCGAAGCTCGACACTCCCGAAGCACAGATGCGCGCGGCGGTGCAGTCGCTGTTCAATCAATCCGCGCTCCGGGTTCGTCTTACGGCGTTGTTTACGTGCACGCCCGAGGGGCAACCCATCGTCCATAATCTGCTGTATTTCGATCCGCGCGACATTCACTTCCAGACTGGCGCGGACGGCAGCAACAACGCCGAGATCGATGTGGTGATTCTGGCCTTCGGATCTGGCATCGATCCTCTGGCGCGCCTCGCTCGCCATATTCCGCTCACGGCTACAAGCGCCGAATTGCAGCGCATGCTGCAGTATGGCCTGCTTTTCAGCCTCGACGTACCGGTGCAGCATGCCGGCCCTTACCAGATCCGCGTCTCGGTGCGTGACAGTTACTCGTCGAGCATCGGCTCAGCCGGACAATATATCGATATCCCCGACCTCAAGCGCCAGCACATCGCGCTTGCCTCATTGCGGCTGGACGATGCGTCGGCGGCGAACACAAGCCGGTTTGACGATACCAACGCGGTTCTTCGCGAGTTTCACGCCGGCGCCCGTCTGGCGTTCGTCTCACGCATCGAGACTGACAAGAGCTCCCGGCAATTAGCGAACCTCGAAGGCGAGATTCAACTATACCGGGATGGCACGCAAATCCTTACGCAGCCGGTTGCAGTGCGGCCCATCGTCGGCGAAAGCGGGCAGGTGGTGCGTGGCGTGCTGCAGTTGGGCCAGTCGCTCCAGCCGGGACAATATTACCTCAAGGCAATGGTCACGGATCGCGCTGGCAATCATCACAAGATGGCCACAACCTGGGCTGATTTCCAAGTGATTCCGTAGGCTCTACGCGATCAGCACGCCAAGACGGCAAAGATCCAGCAGATTGCTGCGAACCTGCGCGTCAATGGTGTCGCGGGGGACGGCGGGATAGCCGGGCGCGAGAGCGTCGACTAGAGCACGATGATCGCGCGTACCGTCCAGCAATTGGATAAAGCGGCGGCCCAGCTCATCCTCCATATGGATGCTTCGATGCAGCAGCGTGGTGATCACATCGCCTTCCTGCGCCTCCATGCGCGCCAGTTGGCTGGCAACCGGACGTTCGCCGACTCGCGATGCCACGGACACGTCGCGCGTGCGCAAATCTGCCAAGCCCATGGTGGCGACCCGCAGCATCACTCCCGCCAGGCTGTCGCGGGCTTCCTCTCGCGAGTCCTCGGGAATTCGGGGCGCAATCGCCGCGAGCAGATCCTCGAAGGCTACGCCGAGTGGCCAGATCTCCTGAAGATGCTCGATGGCGGCGATGGTCACGGCGTGTGCCGTTCGAATACTTCCTTTCCCCCGCGGTATCCTGAATTCTACCGCGCCATCGTCGGCCTCGCCGAATCTCCGCAACTGTGACGCGATCCGCATCTTCGTGACCCGCTCGACCAGCCCGTCGCGCCGCAATGGAACTTCGGCATGACACAGCAGTGTTTCCCTGAAGCCGCGGAAAACGAGGAAATCGACGTACTGCTGAAACCCGATGAGATCGTCGCCTACGGATTCGGCCAACATCCGCAGCACTTCGGGATTCACGCGCGGGTTAAGCATGTCGCGGAGCCGCGTCTCGCTGAGGAACTGCAGGCCGTGGGCGTCGGCCGCCGCAATAACCTCAGTGAAATAGAACGGCCTGAAGTCCTGGCTTAGTTCGTCGTGAAAGATGCCTCGGTCCTTCCGCTTCGCCTGCCGCTCGAATTCGTCCTGATAGACAGCTTTTGCAATCGTGCCGGTATCCGCCGATTCCATCAGCACTTTTAAGAACGCCTTCCCTTCGCGCACACGCTCTTCACCGGAGAGTCCGGCACGGGTACCGTGAAACTGCACCGCATCGCGTGAAAGCTGGCGAAGATGGCCAGCCGGATAGGTGTTGTAGCTGACGTAGGCGACGCCGTCGGGATTGAGGTGCGCGCGGAAAACGGCAAGGAGCTTGTGTCGCACTGCGTCAGGTACCCAGGAGTAAAAGCCGTGGGCGATGATGTAGTCGAACTTGCGGAAGTCCGGCCCGGCATCGAGAAGATTCATCGCGTGCACGTGGATATTCGTCAGGCCCAGACGATCGATGGAGGCCTGGGCGCGGGCAATGGTGCCCGGCGAGAGATCGATGCCGGTGAAGTCGCTGTTGGGAAGCCCGAAGGCCATTGGAATAAGGTTGCCGCCCTGGTTGCATCCGATTTCGAGGACGCGGCAGTGCTCCACCGGCGCGGGCTCCATGCCGAACAGCGTGGC
>JBEKFB010000166.1:0-9392 GCA_050013535.1 Bryobacteraceae bacterium
ACGCGGATGATCTCGCCATCGGCGCGCCCATCGCGCTCTATCCGTGCAATGCGCACCAGCACGCGGTCGCCGTGCATGGCCTTCTGCGCCGATTCGGGCGGAACAAATATGTCTCCGCGAATACCCTCGATCGGCTGATCGGAAATCAGGAAGCCGTAGCCATCGCGATGCATATTGAGCCGGCCAGTCGAATACTGCCGGCTTACTCGTGTGGAGACGTAGTGCCCCGCGCGCAACTCCACCAGCTCGCCGCGTTCGGTGAGGCGGTCGAGAGCATGCTCGAGCTCTTCCTTGCTGTGCCCTTTCGCACCCAGCTCCCGCAGAAGCTGCTTCCACGTCGCGCGCCCATGCGGAAGTTGCTCGATGTACTCAAGAAGCTGGCGATCCATCGCGGTTCATTATAGCGATGCCGGGATTGTATGCTGAGAAATTGAACCGCTTCGCTCTCATCGCCGACATTCACGGAAATTTCTGGGCGTTGGACGCCGTCCTCGCCGACATCGACCGGCGCGGCATCGAAACCATCTTCGACCTCGGCGATTCGCTCGGTGGCCCGCTTGATTCCGAGGCCACACTCCATCGCCTCATCGAACGGGGCATTCCCAGCTTGATGGGCAACGACGACCGTCTTTTCCTGCACCACTCCTGGATTGCCGCGCTGCCACCTACTCGCGAGCCCGATCCCGATGTCCTGCTGTTTCACGGCACGCCCGATTCGGATCTTGTCTATTTGCTCGAAGACGTTCAACCGACCGGCGTGCGGTTGAGGGATTCGGCTGGAATCCTTGAACTGCTCGGACAATCGCGCCACTCGCTTTTCGCGTGCGGCCATTCGCACACGCCGCGCACGGTCCAGCTCGATCCCGGCCGATTGATCGTTAACCCGGGCAGCGTGGGGCTCCCCGCATACCGAGCCGACGAACCCCACCCTCACGTCATGGAAACCGGCAGCCCGCACGCGCGGTACGCCATCGTCACCCGCTCCGGCGCTGGTTGGCAGGTGGAACACATCGGGGCGCCGTATGACTACGCCGCGGCTTCACGCACCGCCGCAGCGAACGGCCGTCCTGACTGGGCCAAGCGCCTCTTAACCGGCCGAGCCTGACTTCGCCAGCTCTTCGTTCGATACGTCTTTGATGTGCGTGGCAATCCACCAGTGGTAGCCGAACGGATCCTTTACGCCGGACATGCGGTCGCCATAGAATTGATCCGCCGGCTCGCGAGTACTCGTTGCTCCAGCTGCGAGCGCCTGCTTGTACGTGGCGTCGCAATCCTCCGTGTATAGCATCAGCCCCACGGCCGACCCACCGTAATGTTCCGCGCTGAACGCATTTATCTGCGGATGTTCGTCCGCCATCATGATCACGGAGTCGCCGATGCGGATTTCGGCATGACCAATTCTTCCTTCGGGGCCATTCATACGAAGTATTTCCTGCGCTCCGAACGCCTTGGCGTAAAAGGCAATGGCGGCCGCGCTATCCATAAAGATCATGTACGGTTGGACGCTGTGGTAGCCGTCGGGAATGGGTTTTACTAGGGACATGCGTCAATTGTCGCCTGGAAGCCCGTTTGTGGGATTGTAAGAATTTGACCTGTTACGCCAGCGGCACGTGATTCAGGTGCGGCGTGGCCAGAGACGAGTACACGCTCGGGGTGAAACCGGAGAACCCCTGAAAATCGTGGATGAAGTGCGCCTGGTCGTAATAGCCGTTCTCCACGGCGACACGCGCCCAGTCAATCTCCCGCCGGCCATGCACCGTTCCCAGAACGCGCTGAAAGCGGCGCACACGCGAGAACGCTTTGGGCGTCAGCCCAACCTGCCGGTGAAAGAGCTCGATAAAGCGACGAGAACTCAGACCCACTTGATCGATCACCGCCGCGACCCTGCCCTGCGGGCCACACTGGCAGAACTGACGAAGAGCGAACGCAACCGCGGGGTGCAGTTCCGGCGAGCGCACCAGTTGTGCCATCAGGTTGCGCTCCAGAACTGTGAACATCGCGGCCGGGCTGGATGCCGCAAGAAGCTGCTCCCGGATCTCGCCGACCCGCGACGGCCACAGATCTTCAAGAGCAACCGACGAACCTTCCACTTCCGATGCCGGCACGCGGAAGAACGGATAAGCCCCGCCTGGTTTGAACTGAATGCCAATCACGCGCTCCTGCTGATTGGTGTCGATGACGAAGCAATCCGACCGCGCTCCCGACAACACCGCATGGCCGTAGTCGTTGTAACGCCTGACATCCTGGGCGTCGTAGATGCGAAGCGGCCCGTCGCGCAGATTAATAATGATGGCGGATTCGCCGTTCGGCAGCAGCCGCTCGTAAGTATGAGTTGCCGGCGCGCCTTCCCAATACCACAGGCACTCCACCAGCGCGGAAAGGGGCGGGCGCGGGATACGGCGCAGGCTCAGCATCGGCGTGCCTCAGTGAATTGTAGCGCGCGCTATACCATAGGACACATGGAGCTGAAAGCTGTCCGCATCGAGGTCCCGGAGGATGGCAACATTATCGTTGGCCAGTCCCACTTCATCAAGTCCGTCGAGGATCTCTACGAAGCCATCGTCAACAGCGTCCCGCACATGAAATTCGGCATCGCCTTTAACGAGGCCTCCGGTCCATGCCTGACGCGCATCGAGGGCAACGATGCCGAGTTGCAGGCCGTCGCGGCGAGTAACGCAACGGCCATCGGTGCAGGTCACCTGTTCGTGATTGCACTGCGGGAAGGTTTTCCCATCAATCTCACGAACGCCATCCAGCAAGTGCCCGAGGTGTGCACCATCTTCTGCGCCACCGCAAATCCTGTGGAAGTCATCGTTGCTGAGACCGAGCAGGGGCGCGGGGTGCTGGGCGTCATCGACGGCAGTCCGCCCAAAGCAGTCGAATCGGAGGATGCCGCGAAGGCCCGGCGTGAGTTCCTGCGCCGCATCGGCTATAAGAGATGACCCCGCGCGTCTTCAACAGCCTCGAGGAACTGCGTCCGTTGATCGGCCAGGAGGCCGGTGTGAGTGGCTGGTTTGAGATCACTCAGGATGTTATCGATCGTTTTGCCGATGTGACCGGCGATCATCAGTGGATTCACGTCGACGCCGATCGTGCCCGCCGTGAATCGCGGTACGGCAACACCGTCGCGCACGGGTTTCTGACGCTGTCGTTGCTCAGCCATCTCTCACGCGAGGCCGTGGACGTTCACAGCGGCTTGCCGATGCGGGTGAACTACGGCCTGAACCGCGTTCGCTTTCCTTCGCCCGTAGTTGCCGGATCGCGAGTGCGCGCGCACATGACGCCACAGAGCGTATCCGCGAGTGAGATCGTCTGGCTTGTCACCATGGAGATTGAGGGCGGGGGGAAACCGGCGCTCGCCGCCGAATGGATCACCCGCTTCTACTGATGCCCGAACATCTGTCGTTGGCCGAAGCCAGGTGCATCGCTCTCGCCGCGCAGGGATTCGACAGGCCACGTCCCACCGGGCGCGTCGGCCTTCGCGATGTTCGCGCGGTGATCCACCGCCTGGGTCTGCTGCAGATCGATTGTGTCAACGTCCTCGCTCCCGCACATTATCAGGTCCTGTTCTCCCGGCTCGGTCCCTATGATCGCCGGCTGCTCGACCATCTGGTCTACCGCCGCCGCGAGTTCACCGAGCAGTGGGCGCACGAGGCATCCATCGTTCCGGTCGGCATGTGGCCGCTGTTGCGGCATCGCATGGCCGTCCACCGCGTGCGGCCCTGGGGGTTCGAGAAGGTGATGGAGCAGCACACGCAATACGTCGACTGGGTGCTTGACGAGGTCCGCGCTCGCGGTCCGCTGGAGGCGAGTGACCTGCCGCCTCCCGAGGGCGTTGCGCGAAAACTCGAACAGGACTGGTTTTGCACCGTGCCGCGCGCCATGCTCGAAGCACACTTCGGTCGTGGTCTCCTGGCCATTGCCAATCGACGCGAGAGCTTCACCCGTTCCTACGATCTGGCAGAACGCATTGTCCCAGCCGAGCACCTCACCCGCGATGTCGAACCCGCCGACGCCAGGCGGGAACTCATCCGCATCGCCGCGCGTGGGCACGGCGTCGCCACCATCGCCGATCTCGCCGACTACTTCCGCATGCCCGTCCGCGACGCTCGCCAGCCTGTGGCGGAACTGGCAGCAGCGGGTGAACTGATCGAAACCCGCGTGCAGGGCTGGCGCGAGCCTGCGTGGCTCCATCCCAAAGCTCGTCACCTGAAACGCACCGATGCCGCCGCGTTGCTCTCGCCCTTCGATCCCGTAGTCTGGTTTCGCCCCAGACTCGCCCGCTTGTTCCACTTCGACCATCGCTTCGAGATCTTCGTGCCCGAACCAAAGCGCCGCTGGGGCTGCTACGTGCTGCCTTTCCTGATGGGTGATCGTCTGGTGGCGCGCGTGGATCTCAAGGCCGACCGGTCCGGCCGGCGGCTGCTGGTGCTCGCAGCATGGAAGGAGAAGGAGGTGGATGCCGATGAAGTGGCCGAAGCCCTGGCGGCTGAAGTACGCACTCTGGCCTCATGGCTTGAACTCGATGCGGTGGTGGTGATGCGCCGTGGAGATTTCGCCAAGCCGCTGGCCGCGGCGATCCGGAACGGCGGCTGAGGACCGCCTACGCTCCTCCGCCGGTAGCCTTCGCGATCTCACGGAGGCCATCGCCCACGAACACGGTCCGGATGAGGCGAAGATCGTTCAGAATGCGCCGGCTCTTCTGGGTGTGGAAGGAGAGCTGGTGCATCTTATATAAAGCCAGGTTGAGCGCTTCCGCCTGCCGCTGGTTATCGGCGCCATCGAGCATTTCGTGAAGCTCGCGAGACGCGCCGGCGATCTCCTCTTCGAGGAGTACCATAAATTCCAGAGCACTCTCGATCGATTCGAACGGCCGAATTTCGTCGCCCATGTATTCTATTACCTCACAGTTCGGACTGTGGCGGGGAGTGGGGGTGGTCATGGCGGCGTTCGTATCGATCTTCGCGCAGTCGGCCGCGAGTTCGCCCAGGCGCCGCGAATACGCGAGTGGATCGCTCGGCTGCGGACTGATCGTTAGACACGCAGCTCATACCCATGGGCGATCATGCCGTCGATGATGCGCTGGCGAATGACGCCGACTTCTTCCGAGGATAGGGTCTTGTCGGCCGCGCCAACGGTGATGCGGAACGAGACGCTGCGCTGTTCGGGCGAGAGCGCGTACTGGCGCACGAATTCGATGGACACGAGCGCGGCGCCAGCGAGCGCTGCGAGCTGCCTCTTTATGTACAGCGCGTGGGAACGCGCGGGGGCAACGACGGAAAGATCGAACGAGCTGACCGGGAAGCGGCGCAGAGGCTGGTAACTTGCCAGCGCCGGAGCGGCGCGGCGCATGGCCGTGAGATCCAGGTCGAGCACGGCGGCGCGGCCGTTGGACACGAGTTTCGGATGCAGCTCAAACAAGCAGCCGACAATCTCGCCGTGCCATACGACGCTGGCGGCACGCTGAGGATGCTCAAAGGGGCGCGCGTGCGCAGGCTCTGCGACGCAGCCGGGCATCAGGCATTCGGCCACGCGTTTCAGCTCGAATAGATTAGCCGCACTGTCGCCATCGCGTGAACAGAGCGCCGCGATGACATGTGGCCTCTCGTCCGGCAGAGTGCCTTCGCGCTTGTGAATCTCGGTGCCGATTTCGAACCAGCGGAACGAGGTGAAATTACGGTTGTTGGTTTCGATGTTGCGCAGAATGCCGGGAAGCAGGCTCGAGCGCATCAGTTGCTGGTCCGCGGCGATGGGGTTGGCGACACGCACGTGGTGGTCCGGGTCCAGGGACAAGCGCCGGACCTCATCTTCGGTGACGAAGGAGTAGTTATAGACTTCCGTGAAACCTTCGTCGACGAGGATCTGCCGCACGCCATGTTCGAAGACGCGGGCCGGATTCGGCGGTGGCGGAGCACAGGCGACCATGGGCGGGCGAGGCGTGACGGAATCGTAACCGAGCATGCGGCCGACCTCTTCCACAAGGTCGTCACGGACGGTGACGTCTTTGGTGGCGCGCCATGTCGGCACCATGACAGACAGAGACGCGGCTGGCGCCGCGTGTCCCCTGGCAACTCCGAAGCCAAGCGAAGTGAGGATGCTTTCCACTTCGGCTTGTTCGACGTCGCGGCCAAGCTTGCGCATCAGCCAATCGAGCGGTAGTTCGATGGGCGCGGGCGTGGTTAGAGGACGAAGAACATCGGCCACACCGCCGACGAGGCGAATGCCGGGGGAGACTTTGCGAAGGAGCGCGACAGCCATGGCAAGACCACGAAGAGTGTTGACCGGGTCCTGCGATTTTTCGAAACGGACCGATGCGTCGGTACGCAGCTTCAAGGCGACCGAAGTGCGGCGGACGCTGGCGGCGTGGAAATTCGCGGCCTCCAGAACAATTCGCGATGTGCCCGGGCCTATCGCACTATCGTGTCCGCCGATGACACCGGCGATGCCGACCGGTCCCGCTGCATCGGCGATGACGAGGTTCGATGGCGCGAGGCCGTATTCCTCATCATTTAACGCCTTGATGCTCTCGCCTTCATACGCGGGGCGAACGGAAATCGTGCCTTTCAGCTTCTTCGCATCGTAGGCGTGCATGGGCTGCGCGATGGCGGCCATCACGTAATTGGTGACGTCGACAATGTTGTTGATCGAGTTCAGGCCGACGGATTCGAGCTGGTATTGCAACCACAGCGGCGAGGGCTGCACCGTGACGTTCTCGAACACCAGAGCGCTGTATCGCGGGCAGAGGTTGAAGTCTTCGATCTCGACATTGATTACCGGCTTGCCCTGCGGGATGAGGCTGAGATCGGCCGGTTCGCGCAACGGCTTGTTCAGTATGGCGGCCACTTCGCGAGCCATGCCGTGGTGGCCCCAGAGGTCGGGGCGGTGCGTGAGCGATTTGTTATCGACCTCGATGACCGTGTCGGGCGCGAGGCCGAGCGTCATATCGGTGGTATCGAGCTTGACGATGCCGGAGTGATCGCGCGTGATGCCGAGCTCGGCCCCGCTGGCGAGCATGCCGTCGCTCTCCACACCGGCGACCACCTTGAGGCCCACCGGCAACCAGGCTGTGTACCTTCCGGCCCAGCAGTTTGGCGCCCCACAGACCACCCACCTGATGCCTTCGGTAGTTTCGACGAGGGCTTTGAGATTGTGGCTGCCTTCGATCGGCTCGACGGCCATGACCAGCGCGGCGGAAGCATCGCGGAGACGAGCGCCGACCTCTTCAGTGCCTTCGCACTCGGCCGTCTTCATGGTGATGAGGCGGGCGAGCTCGCGTGAATTGGTATCGAGGCGGTCGACGTATTCGGAGAGCCAGTGATAAGAGAATTTCATCTAGAACTGATTCAGGAATCTGAGGTCGCCGCTTTGCAGCAGGCGGATGTCGTCGATGCCGTAGCGCATCATGGCGAGGCGCGTGAGGCCGAGGCCGAAGGCGAAGCCGTTCCATTGATCCGGGTCAATGCCGCTCATGCGCAGCACGTTCGAGTGCACCAGGCCGCAGCCCATCATCTCCACCCAGCCGCTTTGCTTGCACACCGGACAGCCGGAGCCACCGCAGATGAGACAGCCGAGGTCGAGTTCAAAGCCGGGCTCGACAAACGGAAAGAAGCCGGGGCGCAGCCGCACGCTCACTTCGCGATGGAAGACAGCGCTCAACATCGCCTTCATGAAATAAACGAGATGACCGACGGAGACTTCGCGATCGATCATCATGCCTTCCACCTGATAGAAGGTGTGCTCGTGAGACGCGTCCACCTCCTCGTTGCGAAAAACGCGGCCGGGCGCGATGACACGCAACGGCGCGCCCAGGCGTTCCATGCCGCGAACCTGTACCGGCGAGGTATGGGTGCGCAGAAGATTGCCGTCGGTGAGCCAGAAGGTGTCCTGGGCGTCGCGGGCGGGGTGGTCACGCGGGATGTTCAGGGCGTCAAAGTTGTAATACTCGGTCTCCACCTCAGGGCCGTCGAGAACGGCGAAACCGAGGGAGATGAAAAGGTCCTCGATCTCACTCTGGATCTGAGTCACCGGATGAAGGCTGCCTCGGCGCGGGCCTGGGGCGGGCAAGGTCAGATCGAGCCATTCGGATGCGAGACGGCTGTCAAGCGCGGCCTTTTCGAGTTCGGCCTTCTTTGTTTCAAACGCGGGCTCGAGGGTTTGTTTCGCGGTGTTGAGCGTTTTCCCGAACTCCGCGCGTTGATCAGCCGGCAACGTGCCGAGCTGCTTCCCAAGCTGCGCAAGCTTCCCCTTGCGGCCGAGCACATCGACACGGATGGCTTCGAGGTCATCGAGCGTAGCTGCGGCGCGGATGCCGCTCAAAGTTGTTTCGACAAGCTCCACTAGGCGTATTTCTCCAGGATATCAACTACAGCCTGGTGACCGCCGGTGAGCGCGAGATCGAGCGGGGTCTGGTTGTTCGCGGCGTTGACTTTCACGGTGGCTCCGGCATCGACGAGAAGCTGGACCAGTTCCGTGTTCCCGCTTTGCGCCGCGCCATGGAGCGGAGTCCAACCGCCCTCCTGCGTGGCGTTGACATCCGCGCCATGTTCGAGCAGAGCGCGAGTGACCGCGACAGCTCCACCAGCAACGGCCGCATGCAGAGGCGTGTTGCGCATGGGGTTGATGGAGCGGGCGTTCACATCCGCGCCGGCGGCGATCAAATCCGCGGCAATTTCGGGAAAACCGAAGAAGGCGGCGAGGTGCAACGGGGTCCAGCCATCGTGACTATGTGCGGCGAGAAGAGTGCGGTCAGCGGCGATAAGCTCGGCGACACGATCACGGCTGCCTGCGAGACACGCGGCGAAGATGTCGAGATGGACACCCTTGGAGAGAAGATATTCGGCGATGCCGTTCTGCCGCGAATAACGCGCCACGGTGAACGGGCCGAGTCCCTGCTGATCCTTCGCGGCGAGGAGCGATGGGTCGCTTTCGACGAGGGTTCGGACGCGCGGTTCATCGCCTGCACGGATCGCGTCGAAAAATTCGGTCATAAAGCAGCCTTCACTATGCCGCGGGCGCCGGGACGGGCGCGGGATGGAAAAGCTCAGCCGACTTCAGTAATTCCCAGCCAAGGTGGTTGACGTAGAAGACGAGGAGCGGCTCGGGAAAACGATCCCTGAGCGCATCGAGCACGCGCTGCTGCCAGCCATCGGTGAGGTACTGCGACGCATCGAGATCCTTCGCGAAGAAGCCGTCTTCATTGGGGATGGCGAGCACGTCGAGCGCGGCGGTAATCATGTCCATGTGCGAAATGAGGATGGCCTGGGCGAGCTCAGTGGCGAAGGTTTCATCCTTTTCAGCGAGGCGTTCCCAAAAACGCGGCGCGCCTTTGCGCAGGCCCTCGGAGTTGAGCTTGGGCAGGTGCATGCGCGTTTTGAGACGGTCGTAGAGCTGAT
>JBEKFB010000167.1:0-9366 GCA_050013535.1 Bryobacteraceae bacterium
GGAACGGGAAGAGAAGACGTCCGAGGAGGAAGGAGCTACATGGTGAATTGCCCCGTCTGTGACGCAGCCATCGACGTCGATGAAGACGAACTGGACGAAGGAGAGGTCATCTCCTGCGACGAGTGCGGCGCCACACTGAACGTTACCAGCGTCGATCCGCTCGAACTCGCGCCCGGCGAAGACGACGAGGACGACGAGGATGAAGAGGACGAGGATTTTACCTTCGACGAGGACGACGACGACGAGGATGAAGAGGAGGAAGACGACGAAGAAGAGGAAGAGTGGAAGTAACGCCATTTTTGCTGCGCTCCTGCTGCTGACTCTGTGCAGTCTGGCCGCTCGCGACAAGAAGGCAGCCGAGCCTTATTCCATCGTGGGCGGAACCGTCTTTCACGAACCCGGTCTGGCATTGCCGGGCGCCGAGGTCAGGATCACGCCGGATGAAGCCGACGGATCGCAAATGAAGCTAAAGATTACGCGAGCCATCTCCGACGACCGCGGCGAGTTTGCGTTCCGCGTCCCTCCCACCGCTGCTAAGTATAAGGTTCGCGCCTCCGCCAAGGGGTTTAAGGCCGAAGAGAAACTGGCGGAAGTGACCGCCGAAGGCGAACGCGTCGACGTAACGTTCCTGCTGGAACCGGAATCGAATCGCTAGGATGAGCCGGAACAAGCTGCTGTGCGCTCTTGCGGTGGCGATGCTGCTTTGCTCAGTGTCCGCCAAAGATCAGAGTTCGGACACCGGTACGCGCACAGTAGAAGGGGTCGTCACCGGTACGGACTCGCACCCGGTCACCGGCGCGGTTGTCCAGTTGAACGACACCCGGACCCTGCAGATTCGCAGCTTCATCACGGCTGAAGACGGCAAGTATCATTTCTCTGGCCTGAGCACGAACGACAATTACGAGCTTCACGCCCAGTTCAATGGGGTTTCCAGCGGCCAGCGGCGTCTCGACGTGTTCAACCCGCGCAAGCTTGCGAAGATCGATCTGAAGCTGAAGAGGAAGTAAACCGCCGCCGGATTCAGCAATCCAGGAACTGCCGCCATGCTCGGAAGGCCCGCCGATTGTAGCCCTCGAGAGCTCGGACTCCTTTGCGTGGTGCGGATTTGTCGGCCAGCAGCTTGAGCCCCGTGCGGGCGATGTGGCTGACGTCGTCCACGCGTGCCTTCCAGTTGGAAGGCGCCCAGTCGATGGCCTCCGATACAACCGAAGGGACACCTTCGGCGACGCCGTCCGCGGTGACCACGTTAAATGTCTCGGTGTAGCTGGGCTGCAACAGGAGATGCATGGAGCGGACCGTCTGCCGGAATTGCGGCCAGCTCTGCCAGCCGCTCTCGATAAAGCGGACCTCGCGGACGCCCTGAATCATTTGCTTGATTGCCGCCGGCACGGAGCCGCCACCTTCGTTTCGCCCCGAGGACATCCAAAACTCAACATCGGTCCGCAGCGTCGCCGCGATCTGCACCGCCGCGCCGGCCGCCGTCATGAAGTTTTTCAGGGGACGCGTGGCCCCAAACGCTCCAATGCGCAGAGTGCCGCCGCGGTAGGGTGCGCGTTCGATCCGCGCACAATGGTCCAGATAATATAGGTTCGGCAGCCAGGAACACGGTAGACCGTAGGCGTCGGTGATCCAGTTGGCCAGTCTCTGATTGTTAGCGGCCACGCGGAAGTTCCAGGTGGTTCGTTCGAGGTCGGTTCCTTCGCGCACCAGGCGCACCGCGTTCGGGTCGGCCTGGAGGAAGCCGAGATTCGAATGGCAGTTCACCGCAAACTGCGTGTTGGGAAAACCGGCGGCGAGTTTTGCCAGTTCCATGGTCGCGATCCACGGCGCCGATACGACAACGTGGGTCACCGGCGAGCTGTTGTGCGCGCTTTCCACCCGAGTGCTCAGTTCCTGGGGACTCCCAATGGCCCACACTTCCGCTTCAATGCCGGCCGCGCGCATAAACCGGGCTGAGTTCATGGCGGTGACGCCCAGCCCGATGTGAGTTATGTTGCGATTCGCGGCGAAGTTCTTATACGCGAGAATGACTCGTTGCTTGTCCACATGACGTCCTTTGTTGAAAAGCATAGACCAGCGGTTCGCGGATTCCCGCTCCACAAGGATGAAAAGTCGCCGGATTGTCGCGACATAAGCGTTTCGCGAATGCTGTGACCGCCACTCGCAAGCTCGCTAAAATCGAGATATGCTGAACCCCGCCATTTTCCGCGAGTACGACATCCGCGGTATTGCCGACGCCGATCTGACGTCACCGGACGTGGAACAGCTCGGGCGCGGGTTGGGCACTTATCTGATCCGCAACAGCGGGAAAGAGATTAACGTGGGGCGCGATTGCCGCCTTAGTTCACCGCGCCTGCGCGACGCGCTGGTGGAGGGCCTCAAAGCCGCCGGATGCGATATTACGGACGTTGGGGTGGTGCCGACGCCAGTCCTTTATCACTCCGCCCGGTACCTCAAGGCCGATGGCGCGGTGATGATCACCGGCAGTCACAACCCGCCCGACTATAACGGCGTCAAAACCGTGTGCGGCGAGGGCACCATTCATGGCGACGCGATCCAGCGGATCCGCCGGTCCATCGAGATGGGCGATTTCGAAAACGGCAGTGGCACGGAGCGCAGCATTGACGCAGTGACTCCTTATGTCGAAGACATCGTCCCCCGATTCGATTTCGCGCGCCGGGTGAAGGTGGTTGCCGACGCCGGCAACGGGACCGCCGGGCCGGTGATTCATCGCATTTTCGAACGCTTGGATGTCGAAGTCGCCGAGATGTTCTTCGAGATGGACGGCCGCTTCCCCAATCACCATCCCGATCCGACGCAGCTCGAAAACCTGGAAGCGTTACGCGATGCGGTTCGGGAACAAGGCGCCGAACTGGGTATTGCATTTGACGGCGATTCGGATCGCATCGGCGCGGTGGACGAGAACGGAAACCCCATATACGGCGACATGCTGATGCTGATTTACGGGCGTGAGATCCTCAGCCGCAAACCGGGGGCGACTTTTGTCGGCGAAGTGAAGTGCTCGCAGATCATGTACGACGAGCTGAATCGCCTTGGCGGCAACGCCATCATGTACAAGACCGGGCACTCGCTAATCAAGGCGAAGATGAAGCAGGAGCATGCCGAACTGGCGGGCGAGATGTCCGGCCACATGTTCTTCGCCGACCGATATTACGGCTACGACGACGCGCTCTACGCGGCTTGCCGGCTGATCGAGATCGTCGCCAATTCAGGCCAGCCCCTGTCCGCGCAAACCGCGGGACTGCCCCATACGGTCTGTACGCCGGAGATCCGCGTCGATTGCCCTGACGATATAAAGTTCGACGTAGTGGCTCGCGTCGCCGAAGCCTTTCGCGGCAAACGTGAAGCAGTCGATGTTGATGGCGTGCGCGTGTTATTTCCCAACGGCTGGGGTCTGGTGCGCGCCTCCAATACGCAACCGGTGCTGGTAATGCGCTTTGAAGCGACCGACGAAATGCTCCTCGCCGAATACCGCAGCGAACTGGAAGCCGCTGTCGAAGAAGCGCGGGCCGCCAGACCAGCGTAACCCGCCCGACGGAGGCTGGCAACAATACCGTAGAGTGATTACAATGTAAGTACGAGGTTCCTCGCGATGAAGGTTGAACTCGTCCGCATTGGCAACTCGCGTGGCATTCGGATTCCGAAGCCTATTCTTGAGCAGTGTGGGTTTCACGACACCGTCGAGTTGAGCGTTGAGAAACATCGTCTGGTCATATCTCCGGAGCACCGTCCTCGCCAAGGCTGGGAAGAGGCTTTTCGCGCCGATAGTCCCTCAGCTTCCGATGAACTTCTGCTCGACGCCGTGCCTGCGAACCAGTTCGATCATGAGGACTGGCAGTGGTAGAGAGGCAAGCGCACTTAGATGACGTGTGGCTGGTCGCTTTGGATCCGGTTCGAGGATCGGAAATCCAGAAGACCCGCCCGTGCCTGATTGTCTCGCCTGATGAAATCAACAAGTACTTGCGAACGGTCATCGTTGCTCCCATGACTACTGTCGAGCGGCCCTGGCCGACGCGAGTGGCCGTCACATTCCAGGGGAAGCGCGGACAAGTGGCGGTTGACCAGCTTCGTGCCATCGACCGGCAGCGCTTGGTACGAAAACTGGGCAGAGTGTCGTCCAGAGCGGCAGAAAATGTCTCCGGCCTGTTGGTCGAGATGTTTGCCCGCCAGCCAGCGGGATGAGGGTTCTGACGCTGGTCTGTGGGATCCCGGGGATCAGTCGTTCCTGGCGTCGGTTCGCGGACTCGGGGCGGAGTCCGCTTAGCCTAATCGCCTCCGCTAAGATTGGTCGGGAACTTCTGCAGCCACGGCCGCCGCGGCGTGTGCGCGCTGCCAGCGCTGCCGAGCTTGATATTCCTGCCAGAGCGTGCTGAAGCCGGCCCACCAGTAGCCGCCGACAAACAGCAGCAGGAACGGAATCGCGGGAAAGTTGAAGGTGTCGATGGCGAACGACACCATGAAAACGAACCAGGCGCCCGCCGCGAGCTCCGCGTAAGGCAGCCAACCACTACGGCTGCGGTACTTCTTCGCCTGCATTTTCACCTTGTGCTCGCCGATCGCATATTTCGGCGTCCGTGCGAAGCTGGTCTGAATCCCCAGCAGCGCCTCGATCACCGCCTTCGAATTGCTGATGGTCAGCGCGACGCCGGCGGCCATCAGCGCGGGCAGCAGCATAGCCGCGCGTTTCCAATTGCGGGGGAACAGAACTTTATGCGCCATCAGGTAGAACGCCATGATGGACCAGAACGACGCGACAATCAGCGGCAGATCGATGGTCACCATCTGCATCCAGCCCATGTAGAACCGCACCACCATCACAGGCAGCATCATGATGGAAATCACCAGCATGAGCGGATAGGAGATGTTTGGCGTTAAGTGCATGAAGGCTTCCAGCTTGCGCCGTTTTGAAATGTCGGCCCGCAGAATGGCCGGCAACAGCTTCTTCGCCACCTGCGTGAGACCTTTGGCCCAGCGCGCCTGCTGCACCTGAAATCCGTAGGTGTCCACGGGAAGCTCCGAAGGGCATTCTACCGATGGCACGTACACGAACTGCCAGCCCTTCAACTGGGCGCGATAGCTTAGATCGGAATCCTCCGTTAGTGTGTCGTGTTGCCAGCCGCCGGCGTCGTCAATCATGGTGCGGCGCAGGATGCCCGCCGTGCCGTTGAAGTTGAAGAACAGGCCCCCGCCGAACCGAGCCCCATGCTCCAGCACGAAGTGTCCGTCCAGCAGCATGGCCTCCACTTCGGTGAGCAGATTGTAGTGGCGATTCAAATAAGTCCAGCGCGTCTGCACCACGCCGACCTTCGGATCGGCAAAGTAGTCGACCGTGCGGCGCAGAAAATCGCGCGGGGGGATGAAGTCGGCGTCGAAGATGGCCACCAACTCACCGCTCGCGGTTTTCAGCCCCTGCTGTAGCGCGCCTGCCTTGAAGCCATGCCGGTTGGTACGATGCAGATATTCGATGGGCAGCCCGGTGGCGCGGTATTCACCGACCAGGCGCTCGGCGAAGGCGTGGGTCTCGTCGGTGGAATCGTCCAGCACCTGAATCTGCAGCAGCTCATGCGGATAGTCCATGTGGCTGACCTCTTCGATCAGCCGCTCCACCACATAGCGCTCGTTGTACAGCGGCAACTGGATGGTGACCCGGGGAAGCTGCTCGAACCGCTGCGGCGGCGCGGTCAGCGTCTGCCGGCGATGCTTCAGGTATCCGCGAATCATCTCGAAACGGTGCATCCCGTACATCGAGAGCACGATGAGAATGGCGAGATACGGGATCAGGATCAGGTAGTCGAATAGCTGCAGATGATAGAGGCCTGCGAAGGTGTCGTCGAAAAGTGAGTTGTAGAGCTGGTGGCTGAACGACGATGCGAGCAGGAAACCGGGCGCTGCGATCATGATTCTCTCTTGAATAAACCGCCGGGCTTCGGATAGCTGCCCTGTCGGGCGGGGCCGGGCAATCGCCTGCCCCCGGGACCTCTTCATTCTATCGCTTTTCAGCGGTTTCGGCTCCCAGGAAGTTCCTATAAGGGCCATATACGGTAAGCGGCCTTACTTTTCTAACGGTTGCGCGACAATGGACATGTGACGATTCGCATGCCGCTGGTTCTTTTCCTGGCGGCCACTATGCACGCCCAGGCGCCCGCAGATACTGCGCCGAAGTTCGTTTGGCAGGGCGATGTGGATGAAACGGCCGTTCTGCGCATTCGCGGCGATCATCTTGATGTGCAAAGCCCGAAAGGTGAGCGGGTCGAGCATCAGCGATACCGGTTCTTCCACCTGCCGCCCGATTCGCGGCAACAGGTCCGGCTGGAGATTCCGGAAGGGCGAGGGACCGTGCGGATCGCGCGGCAGCCAACGGCCGATAACGACTACACCATTGAGATCGATATTGAGGATCTTCAGCAGGGCCGGGCGCACTATTCGATTGCACTCTATTGGGATTCGCCCGCCGACGAAATGCAGGAGGGCGCGAAGAAGTGGCGGGACCGCGGCTGGCAGGGCGATGACGTCCGCAACGCGAAAGAGAGCACGGGGAAGCTGACTTGGCGCGGGCACGTGGATTCGGACGCCATGGTGGAGTGCCAGGCCTCGTCGTGCCGTTCGCAGGTGACCCAGGGGATGCCGGTGGGCCACGAGCGCGTTCGCTTCGAAAAGCCGTTGCCACAGCAGGAGGTTGCGGTGAGCCTTACGAGCGACGACGCCAGCGGGAATATCCATATCGTGCAACAACCGCTCCGCGCCAACAACTACACGGTACGCGTGCAGATCTCCGATGGGTGCGGAAACCGCAAAGAGTGTGGCTTTACGCTGACGTGGCGGAAGGCTGCCGGGGCCGCCGAACCGAAGCAGGCGGCGCAGCGCGGTCTGTTCTGGTCGGGGACTGTGAGTGGCACGGCGCGAGTCACGGTTCGCGATTCTTCGACACTGTCCGGCACGGTGGCTGGTGGATCGCTGGCGAATGAACAGACCGTCTTCGACCGCCCTCTGCCGCATCGTGCCGGACTTTCACCGGCGATCACGAAAGTACAGGGCCGAGGTTCGGTGACTATTGTCGAGCCGCCATCGGACCAGAACGGTTTCAGCCTGGTTTTTGAAGTGCACGACCCAGGGCCGGGCGCGGACAACTACGCGGTGGAATTGGCCTGGTAGCAGCAACGCGCAAGTGAGCGGCCTCTTCGACTCAAGAGTTTGGTGGCAGACTTTCTGAGACGCCCTTCACGAGCATCACGATCTCATGAACCAGTCCCTCGGGCTCGAACCAAGCTCACGGTGGCGTTCTAAAGGTCCCCTCCGCCTCGCCAGGGTTGGAATTGTTAGTGAAAGGAGCGTCGCTGATCTCAATTACGTCGCCACCTCGCGGAGTTACCCTGTCGGGTTCGGCTGTCAAAGGAATTAGCCACGGCGAGTACCTGAATGACACGGAAACGTCGGAAAACGTCATCGCGTCCTCCGTGGTGCCGACCAATTGGGATCTGGCTTCGCTTCCGGCGAAAACGACCGTCTTGCCATCAGGATGCGTGCGAACGATGCACACACCCTGGGGTGTCGCGACATCTCCGACTAAGACGACAATCTTATTAGAACCGGTGAACATCCTTACGCTCTGTCCCAGCGACAAGGAGGCCACATCGCCAGGGGGGAGACGCTGAGCCAATGCCTGATAAGCTTGAAGCCTCTGCGACCACAGAAAGGTATTGCCACTCGCAAATACGCTCTTATGAAAGAGCCACGACGCCTCGATCTGATTGATAGGAGAGTAGCCGCTGTTAAGCACGCGCAACCTTGCGGGAAACGGATTGTTACCGGCAATGTCTATAGATGGCGTCAGGAGCGGACGGAACTCGTACAGTGTCACAACCGAGGCTGGCAATCCAACGCCGACAACGCTCTTGGACCACGCTGAAACACCGTAGCTCGGACGCCTTTGGTTGAGCTCTGTCGGGTCTGGCCCTTGCGTTTCGCGTGCGTGCCCCGCTGCTCGCAAGGACGGCGCGCCAGGCGAGTTCTTGCCCGGATTTTGGCGGCGACCCCGTCTGCGTTTCGGCTTTCCCACGCGTATGTATCCCAACTGTTCCAGCCTTGCAGCCGACACACGGGAGCATATCGTGTTCTCGCCAACTGGACACCCGAAAACACGGTCCATTTCTTCTGAATTGTGTCCCAATAGTGCTTGGCCACCGGTCCAAACAGCGAGCGACTTCTGTAGCGGCGCGGGCAACTACGAGGTGGAAGTGTCCTGGTAGGCGTCAGGCGAAGATCAGCCGGCGCCCCTTCGGTTCGGGAATCGGATCACCAAACTCCTTCGCCGTGTCAATCCAGAGGCGAATCGCATCCAGGGCGTTGCCGAGAGCGGTCTCCTGCGTTGCGCCGTGCGCCGCGCAACCCGGGAGCTCGGGCACTTCAGCTACAAACGCCGCATCCGCTTCGCTCCAGTAGATGATGACTTCGTACTTGATCATTCCCAATTCCCGAGCCCGGCCTTCAAGATGACAGCGCGCACCTGCCTCACCTGGTAAGGCTTCGCGTGGGCGCCTTCGTGCTGCAAGTTGATCTTCTCCTCCACGCCACCCTTTCGAAACAAGTGATGGCTGCCCCGGACTCGCTTCTCGAAACCGAGCCTCTCCAGCAGTCGGCACAAATCATCGAATCGGATCGCCGCGTCGGCGGTCCCGCTGAGGAGCCGTTGTAATGTCCTCTCGGCTCCCATAACGACATTCTATACACCGGCTCGGTCCGCCGCCGGGCGCACGTCTTTAAGGATCACGCTCCATCCGGGCAATCCGCGGCTCAAGGCGAAATCGTCGGTATCCACCGTGATCGCCGCGTCCACGCGAGAACCCGGCGCGAGTTCGGCGGCGCGTTCGGCAAACCGCCATGCGGTCATCGACAGCATTCGCCCGTTCTGGCGCAGGCATGTGCGCAGGTGCTTTTCGGCGAATATTTGCGGGGCCGAGAGCACTTCGGTGCCTCGAATGGCCAACACCGGCGATGGATTGCCGAATCCGAACGGTCCCAGCGAGAGCAACTCCGCGGCAGCCTCATCACGAATTTCATCGGCTCCGGCGAACGCATCGATTTCGATGCGTGGACGGAAATCATCGGGTGAAAGACGCGCTGCGGCCCATGCGTTGAGCCGCATGCGGAACTCATCCACGCGCTCAGCCGGCAACCCAACGCCCGCCGCCTGCTTGTGGCCGCCAAAGCGCGTGAACAACTCCGCCATCGATTCCAGCGCCTCCAGCAGATGAAAGCCGGGGATGCTGCGCCCCGAACCTTGCGCTTCTCCCGTATCGCCGTCTTCGCTGAGCACGATGGCTGGTCGGCAGAACCGCTCCACCAGAC
>JBEKFB010000168.1:0-9485 GCA_050013535.1 Bryobacteraceae bacterium
TATTACGAGCCCGCTGCGGTGATTGTCACGCTGGTCCTGCTTGGACAGGTGCTGGAATTGCGCGCGCGCAGCCGCACAGGCCAAGCCGTTCGTGCCCTCCTGGGGCTGACGCCGAAAACCGCACGCCTCGTGATGAATGGGCAAGAGACCGACATCGGCATCGAACAGGTGCGGGCGGGCGACGTGCTGCGCGTGCGGCCAGGCGAAAAGATTCCCGTTGACGGGACGGTGCTGGAGGGCGCGGGGTTCGTCGACGAATCGATGATCACCGGCGAGCCCGTTCCCGTGGAGAAGCGTGTGGGCGAGCGGCTCACTGCGGGCACGCTCAATAGCACCGGTGGCGGGTTCCTGATGCGAACCGAGCGTGCAGGCGATGACACGCTGCTGGCGCATATCGTCCGCATGGTGAGCGAAGCACAACGAAGCCGCGCGCCCATTCAACGCGTGGCCGACGTCACTGTCCGTGTGCGCTCGGTCTCGCGACACCCATGTCCATCATGGTGGGCACGGGGCGCGGCGCGGCGGAGGGCGTGCTCGTCCGCAACGGCGAAGCGCTCGAGGGTCTCGAAAAAGTGGACACCGTGGTGGTGGATAAGACCGGGACACTCACCGAAGGCCGCCCCGTGCTGATGGGAAACGTAGACGATGAGATACTGCGCCTGGCGGCGAGCCTCGAGCAGGCCAGCGAGCACCCCATCGCGCACGCCATTGTCACGGCCGCGCGCGAACGCGGTCTGAAGCTGAGTGCGCCGGCGGATTTTCGTTCCGTGCCCGGCAGCGGCATCACCGGCGTCGTGGACGGAACGGCCGTGGCCATTGGCAATTCGGCGCTCGTAAACGATGCCGCGTTAACGAAGCAAGCCGAAGAGCTAAGAAGCCAGGGCCAGACCGTCATGTTCGTCTCACTGGATGGCCGGGCCGCGGGGTTGTTGGGCGTCACCGATCCCATCAAAGCCACCACCGCCGAAGCCCTGAAGCAGCTCGCTACGCTCGGCGTTCGTCTGATCATGCTCACCGGCGACAGCCGCACTACGGCCGAGCGGGTGGCCACCCAACTCGGCATTGCCGACGTTCATGCCGAGGTGAGGCCTGATGAGAAACACGAGATCATCCGCGAGCTGCAGCGGCAGGGTCATCGAGTTGCCATGGCCGGTGACGGCATCAACGACGCACCGGCATTGGCACAGGCCGACGTGGGGATCGCCATGGGGACGGGCACCGACGTCGCGATCGAAAGCGCGGGAGTCACGCTGGTGAAGGGCGATCTGCGCGGCGTCGCGAAAGCGCTGAACCTCAGCCGCGGCACCATGCGCAACATCCGCCAGAACTTGTTCTTCGCGTTTTGCTATAACGCGCTGGGCATCCCGATCGCGGCTGGCGTCCTCTACCCGGTATTCGGCCTTCTGCTGAATCCGATGATCGCCGCGGCGGCTATGACGTTCAGCTCGGTTTCGGTGATCTCCAATGCTCTGCGGTTGCGCAACGTCCGCCTGTAAACGGCGTTGTCCTGCCTTGCTGTGGATCGCGGCGCTGCGCTATTCGCTCTGCAGCGGTGCGCCGCCGCCACGATGGCCCGCGGGCATCGTCTTCACTGCGTAGCCCGACGGGATCTGGAACAGCGCGGCGCTGGGTTCCGCCTGCACAATGTTGGTCAGCGTGGTAGTGGTTGTACCAAACCTCGGGCTTTCGCTGACGATCTGCAGCGGCACTTTCAGATCCGGCGACATAGAAACGGTGCGGGTCTCCGTGATGGCCTGCTGGTTTCCGATGGCGCCGGCGGGAATGGTGTGGGTGGTGCGGGTAACGGTTGCCGGCCGGCCGCTGATGGTAACCGGGGCCAGTTCCTCGCTCGTACCGTCGCTATTGCCAAAATGCCTGGCCATTGCCGCGTGCGTGCCCGCCGCGTTTTGGGCGTTTGGCGTTCTCACCGGGCTCACCATCGCGGTTTGGTGCTCCGAATCCAGCCGCACGACGTTGCCCGCCACTGGATCGAAAATTGTCACAAACGTGTGCGCGGGGTGGCCGTTCACCGCGGGCGTTGTCGTTTCATAGCGCACGCGGCCCTGGCTGTCGCGATAGACCAGCGTCTGCTCCTGGCGCTGGATCTCATTTCCATCGGACAGCGTCTCGGTGGAAACGCGAACCTCCACCGCCGAATACGGCGCGCCTGTCACCGGAGTACGGCCCGCAGGCCCCATCATCCCGAACCCAAAGCCGCGTTCATGACCGCCAAACCCAGGCCCCTGCGCCAGCAGCAGCGCCGCCGCGGCAAACACAAGAAAAGCAATTCGTGCTGAATACTTCATCTCTCTTCTCCTTGAAAAATCATTCCAACTCATTCGCTGTCTCGTCCGCGACGCGCACGGCGCGCGGGAATCCGTCTTCGCCCATCACCACGTCGGCCATCACCGGAGCGTCTCCCAGACCGTTGGTGGGCAATCCCATGCGGATCAGCGCCGCGGGCTCCAATTCCTGTCGAACCACGCTCACAAACTCACCCGGGGCAAGCGGGGGAGCGTAGGGCACTTCCACAAAACCCTCATCCGAGGTGTCGGCTGAAAGCGCCGCCATGCCAACCGCCGGTTGCACCGGCTTCACCGCACTTCGATGCGGAGCTTCCACCAATGCGACCACCGCCAACGCCGCCGCCGCGGGAATAGGAACCCAGCGCAGCCAGTTCCATCGCTTAACACGCTGCCGATGATCGAATTCCCGCAGCAACGCCTCGCGCACCGCCTGCGGGGGACGGCGCGTCGCTACGCGGTCGCTCAGAATCTGCAGCTCCCTGGTCAACACACGCTGGTTGCGCCAGTGCGCGCCACAGCTAGGGCAACTCGACATGTGCTCCAGCAGCCCCGGACTGGGCGGCGTTCCGGCGCGCGCGTTATCCACCAGCCTGGATGTCCACAATCCGCAATCACTCATCTTCACCTCGCACTCGCCTGAAAGGCCGGAGCCTTGAGGGGGGTCAGCTTTGCCGACAGCAACAGCCGCGCCCGGTGCAGGCGGGACCGCACTGTCCCGGTGGGGCATTGCATCAGCCGCGCCGCTTCCTCGTAGCTCCGTTCCTCCAAATCGCACAGCACCACCGCATCCCGATAACCCGGCGGCAATTCCGCCAGAGCTTCATACAATGCCGCGGTGCGTTCATCGTCGATCAGCTCACCGAGAAGATCGCCACTGCAGAGCGGATCCTTATCTGAAGCTATGTTCAGCGTTCGGGACATCCCTCGCAGCAGATTCCGGGCGAGCCCATACAGGTAAGCCTCCAGCGATCCGCGCTGTTCGTCAAAACGGCCCCCTGTCCCGATCAACCGCAGAAATACTTCCTGGGTCACCTCTTCGGCTACCGGCCTGCAACCTGACGCGTACAGCGCATACCGGTAGATGCGCGCGCCAAGTCGTTCATATAACTCGGCCAAGGCCGTTCGGTCGCCACGTTGCATTCGCCGATAGAGCTCTTCGTCGCTGGGTCGCATTCCGGCGGTCACCCTGCATTGCCGGAAAGGGGCGAAAAAGTTCCCGGTCCGGCTTGTTTTTCGCTAGATGAGACGTAAGGCCTCTTGACGGCGGCACGTCGGACTGTTAATATACTATCTCTATAGGGGTACTAGACATGGAGTCAATCGGCAAGCTCGCCAAACCTGCGACACCGCAGGAACATGAACGCCTTGCGCACGACGAAGTCCTGCGTGCCCTGCGCGAAGTGCGCTACGGCACCATCCAGCTCACCATCCATGACGGCCGTGTAGTTGAGATCCAGAAGACCGAGCGCATCCGTCCCGCCTCCTGTTGTCGACCCCAATAAACCTTCGAGACTTGTGATCCTGCCGACCCCGCTATGACCGGGGAGGCTCGACAAAAAAAGAAACGTGGCGCTTCCGGACAACCGATGCTTCCACGGTACGATTGAAAGGACAATAACATTGGCACAAGCCTCGCTGTTTAGCTCTCCAGGAGGTCGCATCCGGGCGCTTGCCGTGACCTTCCTGCTGCTGGCCGGAAGCCAGCTTTTCGCGCAATACGACAAGATCCTGGCGTTGGGCTCCGATTCCGCTCGCTCACCTTGGGGCGGCCCGGCCGGGGCCCCCTTGGTCTCCACCGATCCTTACGACAACCCCGATTTGCGGCCCGTCGGCATATTGAACGACCACCTGCCAAAGTGGATCCAGTTCGGTCTCGAAGAACGAATCCGCTGGGAGGCCTACGAGGGGAACGGTTTTAAGCCCGGCCTCGCCAACGACGAGTCCTATCTGCTGAATCGCTTCCGCTTGGGGATGATTCTTCAGCCGGTCAGTTGGTTCAAAGTGGTGAGCCAGGTGCAGGATGCGCGCTCGTTCTTCCAGCCGGGGACGATCGGACCGCCAAACACCGTGCGCTGGGATTTGAAACTTGCCTATGCCGAGTTCGGCGATCCCGAAACGCAGCCAGTCACATTTCGCTTTGGCCGCCAGATCCTCGATTACAACGACACCATCATCGCCAATTCGGAGTGGCGCGATCAGGCGCGTTCCTTCGACGCCGCAGTGGCCAACATCAATGTGAACCGGCTCCACTCGTCGATATTCGCCGCCTCCGCCGTGGTTCCGGAGGTCGACGGGCTCACGCATCACCAGGAAGGCAACAACATCTATGGCTTGTACAACACGATCGCGCGCGTGCTCCCGAAGTCTTCCATTGAGCCCTTCGTGCTTTGGCGCGTGGAACCCAGCGTCGCTCTGGACCAGACAGGCATCAAAGCGAAAACCGGGCACCTGAACGAACAGGCATACGGGCTGCGCGTAATTGGCAGACAGCTCCGGAATTTCGACTATCGCGCGGAAGCGATCCGCGAGGCTGGCACCGCCGGGCCGAACTCCATTCAGGCCTGGGCCACGACCTTCGGTGCGGGTTACACACTCCCCAATGTTTTATGGAAGCCGCGCTTTTTCACCGGCTATGACTACGCTACGGGCGACAAGAATCCGACGGCACCGGTGCAAGGTACCTTTGACACCATGTACCCCACCGCTCACGACCGTTTTGGCATTTCCGATCAATTCGGCTGGCAGAACATCGAGGCGGTTCGCGGCGGAGTTACCGTCATCCCGCATCCCCGCTGGTCCTTCACTGCCCAGTACCTCGACTTCTGGCTGGCCACCGCGGACGACGGTATTTACAACACCTCCGGAGCTCTGATCTTCCGCGATACCGCCGGGACAGATGGCACGCACATTGGCGACGAAGTGGACTTCTATACGTGGTACGAAATCAATCGCGAAGTGCACGTGGGCGCGGGTATTGCCCGCCTCCTGCCGGGCGAATTCATCGATAAAGCGGGCAAGGGCTCTTCCTACACCTACCCGTACTTTGCGCTTGAGTTGCTCGATGGAAAGCGCGTGCACTAATGAGACGGGCTGGAGCGGCTTCTGCGTCGCTTGTGGTGGCAAGCGTCGCTCTGCTCGCGGGATGCTCGGGCGGCGCGAAGACACCGCAGCGGGTGCATTTGCTGAATGTCTCCTACGATCCGACGCGTGAGTTGTATCAGGACTTCAACAAAGCATTCGCGGCGGCCTGGAAGGAGAAGACCGGCCAGGACGTGGACATCGAGCAATCGCATGGCGGTTCGGGCAAACAGGCTCGGGCGGTCATCGATGGCCTGCAGGCGGACGTGGTGACGCTTGGCCTGGCATACGATATCGACGCGATTGAGGACAACGGGCATCAGATCGATGCCGGCTGGGAAACGCGGCTACCCGACAACAGCACGCCGTATACTTCCACGATTGTGTTCCTTGTTCGCAAGGGGAATCCGAAGGGCATTCATGACTGGCCGGATGTCATCCGCAAAGGTGTCAGCGTGATCACGCCGAACCCGAAGACATCGGGCGGCGCGCGATGGAATTACCTGGCGGCGTGGGGCTACGCGTGGAACACCTACGGACACGATGAAAAGAAGGCGCGCGATTTCATCGCCGCGCTGTATCGGAATGTGCCGGTGCTCGATTCGGGCGCGCGCGGTTCCACGACCACGTTCGTGGAGCGCGGAATCGGCGATGTTCTGCTCGCCTGGGAGAACGAGGCGTATCTCTCGGTGAAGGAGTTCGGGGCGGACAAGTTCGAGATCGTCAATCCGTCGTCGAGCATTCTGGCCGAGCCGCCGGTCGCCGTGGTGGATAAGATTGTCGACCGGCACGGCACGCGCGAAGTGGCCGAAGCGTATCTGAAATACTTGTACACGGAGACCGGGCAGGAGATCGCCGCGAGGAATTTCTACCGGCCGCGACTCGACAGCATTCGCGAGAAGTACAAGAGCAGCTTCCCGGATATCAAGCTGTTCACAATTGGAGACGTGGCCGGAAACTGGAGAGATGTGCAGAAGAAGCATTTTGCCGATCACGGCGTGTTCGACCAGATCTACAAACCGGAGTAAGGATGTCTCCCGCGCGGCAGCACACCGTGATTCCGGGGTTCGGCCTTACGCTCGGGTATACGCTCACCTACCTGAGCCTGATCGTGCTCATCCCGCTGGCGGCCCTGGTGGTGAAGGGAACGGCGCAATCGTGGGCGCATTTCTCCGACGCGGCGTTCGATCCGCGGACGCTGGCGGCTTGGCGGCTGACTTTCGCGACCGCGTTCATCGCGTCGGCAATCAATGCGGTGTTTGGGTTGATTGTCGCATGGGCGCTGGCGCGCTATGAGTTTCCGGGGCGCCGCATGCTGGACGCGCTGATCGATCTTCCCTTTGCGTTGCCAACCGCGGTATCGGGCATCGCGCTCACCGCCATCTACTCACAGAATGGGTGGATCGGCCGGTTGCTGGAACCGCTGGGGATCAAAGCCGCCTACTCGCCGCTGGGCATAGTGATCGCGCTGACATTTATCGGATTGCCGTTCATCGTGCGGTCTGTGCAGCCGGCAATCGAGGATCTGGATGCGGCGGTGGAAGAGGCTGCGGTCCTATTGGGTGCGACGCGCTGGCAAACATTACGACGAGTGATTCTGCCGGCGTTGCAACCTGCCTTGGTGGCCGGTTTCGCGACGGCATTCGCGCGTGCGCTGGGTGAATACGGATCGGTGATCTTCATCTCCGGAAACATGCCGATGAAGACGGAGATCGCATCGTTGCTGATCGTGACGCGGCTGGAGCAGTTCGATTATCCCGGCGCGGCCGCGATCGCGCTGCTGATGCTGGTGAGTTCGTTTGTGGTGCTGTTCGCGGTGAACGCGGGGCAGTGGTGGGCGGCGCGGCGGCGTCAGGGAAGGATGGCGTAAGCCATGCTGATACGCCCGCGATCTCGTCACACCGAACCGCCCTGGCTGCGCTTCACCATCATCCTGGTTGCTGCCAGCTTCGTAGCTGTGCTGGTTCTGCTGCCCGTGATCGCGGTGTTTAGCGAAGCTCTGCGAAAAGGACTCGCCGTCTATGCCGCCAGCATCACCGACCACGACGCTCTCTCCGCGCTGCGGCTTACGCTGCTGACCGCGGCCATCTCGGTGACCGCGAATCTGGTTTTCGGCCTGGCGGCGTCGTGGGCCATCGCGAAATTCGATTTTCCAGGAAAGAGCACGCTCTTATCTTTGATCGATCTGCCGTTTGCCGTGTCGCCCGTGATTTCCGGCCTCGTTTTCGTGCTTCTTTTCGGCGCACAGGGATTCTTCGGTCAGTGGCTGATCGATCACAATGTTCAGATTGTCTTCGCCGAACCCGGCGTGATTCTGGCCACCATTTTCGTGACTTTCCCGTTCGTCGCTCGCGAGCTGATCCCGCTCATGCAGGAGCAGGGAACCGAGGAGGAAGAGGCCGCGGTTCTTTTGGGTGCTCGCGGGTGGCAGGTTTTCCGCCGCGTTACGCTGCCAAACATCCGCTGGGCGCTGCTATATGGCGTGGTGTTGTGCAATGCCCGCGCCATGGGTGAATTCGGCGCGGTGTCGGTGGTGTCCGGGCACATTCGCGGACGCACGAACACGCTGCCGCTGCACGTGGAAATCCTCTATAACGAGTACAATTTCAGTGCGGCATTTGCGGTGGCCAGTCTGCTGACACTGCTGGCTGTGGTGACCCTGATCGTGAAGACATTGCTCGAATGGAAAACCCGGGCGGATGAACGGCCGCTCATGCTGGAGAAGCAATAAGAATGGCCCAGGCTGGCACGGCAATCGAAGCGCGGCGGGTGAGCCGGACATTCGGGTCGTGGCCTGCGCTGCGCGACGTGAGCCTTGCAGTGAATCACGGCGAGCTGGTGGCGCTGCTGGGGCCTTCCGGTTCGGGCAAGACCACACTGCTGCGGATCATCGCTGGCCTCGAACAACCCGACCCGCATCCGGAAACAGCGGTGTTCATCAACGGCGTAGACATATCGCGCCAGCGGCCGGACGAGCGCAGGGTCGGCTTCGTGTTTCAGCATTACGCGCTGTTCCGCCACATGAGCGTGTTTGAGAACATCGCCTTCGGATTGCGGGTGCGACCGAAGAACACACGGCCAATCGAGAAAGAAATTCGCCGCCGCGTGGGCGAGCTGCTGGAGCTGATTCAGTTGGGCAGGTGGGCGAATCAGTATCCTTCCCAGTTATCCGGAGGACAACGTCAGCGTGTGGCGCTGGCGCGGGCGCTGGCCATCGAGCCGAATGTGCTGCTGCTCGACGAACCGTTCGGCGCTTTGGATGCGCGCGTTCGCCAGGAACTTCGCCGCTGGTTGCGCGCATTGCATGCACGAATCCCGGTGACCAGTGTACTGGTAACGCACGATCAGGAAGAGGCGCTGGAAGTGGCCGATCGAGTAGCCGTGATGAATGAGGGGCGCATCGAACAGTTCGGCACTCCCGACGAGGTGTTTCATCATCCGGCGTCGGAGTTTGTCGTGACGTTCCTCGGAAACGTGAATCTGTTTCATGGACGCGTGGAATCGGGCAAAGCCGTTATCGGCCGGTTAGCGGTGGATGCCAGCCGCGCGCTGCCAGCCAATGGAGACTCGGCACGCGTGTTTGTGAGGCCCCACGAACTGGATATCGAAGTTCATCAGACCAACGGCGCCTCGGTGAGAGCCCGCGTGCTGCGCATTCAGTCGGCCGGTTCGCTGGTGCGCGTGGAGCTGACGCCGGAGGACGACGAAGCGCTGGGCGCAGAGGACACTATAAACGTTGAGCTCACCCACGAGCGCTACCGCGAACTCGCCATCCACAACGGCGACTCTGTTTTCGTGCGCTTGCGCGACGCCCGTGTATTTCTGGAAGATTATACGATTTAGCGGTATGCCGGTCGCCCTGAGCCTCTGCATGATCGTGAAAGACGAGGAGCGCAATCTTGCACGGTGCCTGGATCCGGTGCGCGATCTGGTTGGCGAGATCGTCATTGTCGACACCGGCTCGACCGATCGCACGCCGGACATCGCGTCGGAATATGGCGTAAAGGTGATCCCGTTCGATTTCACCAGAGTGGACTTCGCGGCTGCCCGTAACTGCTCGATCGCGCACGCCACCGGCCGTTGGATTCTGGTGCTGGATGC
>JBEKFB010000169.1:0-10087 GCA_050013535.1 Bryobacteraceae bacterium
TTCGTCCTTGTCGACGTCCAGCACCGTAACCGTGGAGCCGAGACCAGCGCGGTCCCTCGGGATACGCGTCATGTCGATCATGGAGAACTCGCGCAGGCGGGCTCGCAACTGGCCGAGCTTGGCGTTTACCAGTCCCTGGCGCTCCTTAGCGGCGTGATACTCCGCGTTCTCGCTGAGATCGCCGTGCTCACGAGCCTTCAGGATTTCCCTCGGCAACTCGTTGTGCAGTTCGTATTCGAGCGCCGTGATTTCGTCCTCCAGCTTTTTCTTCAGATCTTCCATTCGACCGGCCTCTGACAGGCAAATATCCCGCGGCAACGCGTTCTTTCCGCGGACTCGCTCCTTCAAGCCATTATAGGCGTTCACGAACGCGCGTTCAGCCGGAAAACCGTAAATGAAAGGTAGGCAGCGTAAAGCACCCAGAGCAGATAGGGCGCCAGCAGCAGAGCAGCCACCCTGGCCACCGGCCACACCTGCACACCAACGATCGCCACCGAAATTGCCAGCAGGAGTGCTTCCAGAGTCGCCGACCCCATCTGATGCCGGACGAAGAAAAGGTAGCTGAAAGCCAGGTTGAGGAAAACGTTCACCAGGTAAAGAGCGGCTAATGTGGGTCGGTCCGGCGCGGCGGTGTTATCCCAGGCCAGAATCGCCGAAATACAAGTGAGCACGGCGAGGATGGTCCACATGCCGGTGATGATCTTCGTGGGCGGCATCCACGAAGGGATGCGCAGTGTCTGAAACCAGCGGGTTCCGCTGCGCGTGATCAGGCTGCCCGCCATCAGCACGGCAATCGCTATCAGCGGGATCAGAATGTAATGAACCTGCATGCGCCGGAAGCGGCGGACACGAAACCGCCGTTATCGCCTT
Source organism: Bryobacteraceae bacterium (assembly GCA_050013535.1). Taxonomy (GTDB): domain Bacteria; phylum Acidobacteriota; class Terriglobia; order Bryobacterales; family Bryobacteraceae; genus CAWACP01. Next base: position 871 of record JBEKFB010000169.1, read on the forward strand.
ATTGCGATACGTAAATGGTCGTCAGAATGTGATTATTCAAAGTATCGATGCTGCTGTAGAAGCCGCCCAGACCAACCAACACCTGCACTGCGCCGGGAGCCGCGTTCGATGGCACCTGGGCCTGGATCTCCCACACCCCGACATAGCCGACGGCCAGGCCTGAGTATTGAATTTGCGACGGAGTGAGAAAGTCCGGGCCGTTGATATATACCGAAGGCGTTTCGGCGGTTGGAGTCGGCTCGGTTGTCGGCGACCCATCCGGTGGAGCTCCCGCAACTACGCCCTGGCCGGTGCCATAGAGCTGGATGTTCTGGCCGGCCTTTATCGGATTCGTTGCGCTGTTCACGGTGCCATCGGGGTTCAGCGCCGCGACCTGGCCGATTCCCGAGTCGTTCGTGGTGAACAACGCCGGCGAGGTAGCCTGAACGTCAAACAGGCCACTGGTCAGGATCTGACCGGTGCCGGCCTGGACGACGTCAAACTCGACATTGCCCAGAGCCGTGGCCATCGGAATCTGGAAATTGATCTGCGTGGGAGAAACATACAGCAGTGGGGCCGCGACTCCTCCCACCAGCACTTGCACGCCGCCAAGCGAAGTAGGCAGCGGCAGCGTCGAAGACTGCGCCATCTGGCTTCCGAACATCGCCGTGCCCTGATTAAACAAGCTCGCCAGCATGCCCGGAGCGTAGCGGAAGAAATAGCTGGCAGCGCTCTGCGCCCTCATGGTTGGGTAGAAGAACGAGACGCGGTTAAAAACCGACTCGGCGATCACCGGGTTGCCGAGTGCGTCGAACGTCACTGCCAGCGGCTCCGCGCAATTCACGCCGGCGATCGGGGTTGGATTCGCCACCAACTGACTGAACGCGGGGTATTGCAGGACCTGGTTCGCCCCGGTATCGGCCACCCAGATTTGGCCCGTAGCGCTGCTCACCGAAGCTCCCACCGGATTATTGAGGCCCGTGAGCGAAAAGGACGCACTCGGGTTCACAGCGGGTGTAGAGGCGGAGCCATAGACAGCGACGCGGTTATTGCCTGTGTCGGCGACGTACAGGTTGTCCAGTGCGTCGGTGGCCATCAGACGTGGGCCGTTCAGGCCGTTGCTCGCTGCCGATCCCGCGCCGGTGGAAAAGTAGTTGGCCTGGCCGATTACCCCAGTGGCCGCTTCGCCGTTGGTGAAATCGCCCCCGGACGGCTTAACGAACAGGAGAACCCGGTTATAGGCAATGTCGGAAACAACCACTTGCCCCGAAGCGGTGATGGCGACACCATAAGGCGCGCTCATGGTTGCCGCGGTTGGCTCCGGTGATGAAGATGTGAAGGCGGCTTGCCCGAGGACAAGGTTCGCGGTGATTTGGCCACTCTGCGCGAATGGCGCCGGGAAGCGCAGCACGCGCGAATTCCCTGAGTCGGCTACCCACAGGTTGCCGCTGCCGTCCAAAGCCAGACCTTCCGGCGCCCACAGGCCGGTGTTGCCGGGCACACCGATTACCTGGCCGTTCCTTGTTTCCGTGGTGGAGGCAGGGTAGTTTACAACCTTATGAAAGAAGTCCGGCTGCCCGATCACGATATCCGCCGTTGAGCCGGCAGTTACCTTCGTATAGTCGGCAAAGCCGAGAATGCGATTGTTCCCGGGATCGGAAACGAACATGTGGTTTGTAGCGGGGTCGATGAGCACGGCGCCGCCCGGATACGGCACGGTGACACCATTCACGGATGCGTTGCCAATGAAGAACTCGAACTCACGGCCTTCAATCAGGTTGGGAGCGTCGTAAGGGAAATCGATCTGGCCGAGTACACCGGTCGCCGAGGTAGCCACGCTGCCGGAGGCCAGTGGAAATGACAGTACGCGATTATTGCCCGAGTCGGCCACCAGCAAAATCGATCCTGTCCACACGGCGCCCACCGGCGACGAGACAGACGACGCGCTGGCCTGCACCCCACCGTCATTGGGGCTGCCTGTCGAATAGCTGGCCCCCTGACCAATCACCACGTTTGCCGGCGGCGAAAACGAGGAGGCCTCCGCGGGCCACTGGCCGAACGGAAGATACCCCAGGATGCGATTGTTTCCGGTATCGACGACATAGGGGCTGTCGCCCACAATTGCGATCCCGTTTGGAGAGGATAGGGAGTCCGCAAGAATGGGCGCATGGTTGGGAGTTGTATCCACGCCCATGATGCGCACCGCGCTTTGACCGTTCGCCGTGGGGGGTCCGAAGACAACCACGCGATTCACCGCGTCGGCCACGTACACGCGTCCTTCGTTATCGATGGCGATTGCCGATGGCTCCGCGAGATAATTCTTCTGCGTTGGATTCAGCCCGCCGGCGGGGAGTGTCCCTGTTGCGAAGGTTGACTGTCCGAGAACAAGGTTGGCGGCCGGGGCGAACGTTCCGCTTTGCAAGACGGATTTTGGAAATCGCAGAACGCGGTTGTTGCAAGGGTCGGAAGCATACAGGTTTCCGGCCGAGTCGAATGTCAATCCCGACAAGAAAACGTTTCCGTCCGCTGCGAGGCAAATCGAGGTGGCCGATGGTGTCGTGTTTCCCTGGTCCGGATTGACGCCGGACAGGTCGGTCTGGCCGATTACCACGTCGGGAGTCAGCGCACCCGTGGGCTGATTAAACGGCTGCGGGAACCTCAGAATGCGATTGTGGCCCGCATCGGCGACGTAGAGATTGCCGGATGAATCCACGGCAACGGCTACCGGACTTACAAATCCAGCCTCAATCGCGAAGCCCGGACCCTGCGGACCCGTCGAATACATGTCGGGCTGGCCGATCACCAGGTCGGCGAATGCACCATTCTTGAATCCCGTGGCGTTCTTCCAGGCCAGTATGCGGTTGTTCACCGTATCGGCGACATAGAGAATGGGCGGACTCACCGACGTGTCCACCGCCACCGCCTGGGGCGAATTAAGCTCCCGGCCCTCAACCAGGTTGATCGCCGTCGCCGTGGGCTGCAAGGTCTGCTGCAACACCGCCTGGCCGACGATTCGAGACGGAACCGAATTGTAGACCACCTGACCGAACAGAATCGAGACAGGGACGGAAAGAGCGCAGACGCGCAAAACTGAAACGCGCATATTCATGAATTTCCTGACTGGGACGCACGCGGGAAGCGCCTCGTTTATTCATAGCACATCGCTTTCGCGGACCAATAGGCAATTGGTAATGGTCTGAGTCGTCCCGGATGTAGGGCAAACGTCCTGAGGCCCGGCGGATCTTATTGAGCCGCTTGGAACAAGCGGCTCATGATTACCTTCTGCTCGGTGGAGAAGGAGGAGAAAGCCATTGGCAGCATGGCCTGCACAAGGCCTGCGAGCGCCATTTTATTCGGACGAACACCGGGCCGCCTGGCGATTGCGGCCGAGTATCGTCCACGATGCGGACTGGCAGGTATCTGGCCGCTACGGAGCGCCGGGCGACGAGCCTTTCTCCGTCCGCTTCAGGTCGATTCGTTCGCTGCTCCGCTTGCCAGTGCCTTCGAAGAGGAACGTGAGCGTAACGTGATCCTCGTCGAGGCGCCGCATTTCAAGCCCGTAAACATGGGGAGCGTCCGGTGAGCTGAGATTAGTCGCGTCGACGAACGAGAAATCCAGAATCCCCTGCGCGTTATCGATCCGGCTGGCTTTCAATCGTGGCTGGTTTTGTGCCGCGCAGTAGTGGGTCATTCTGAGGTCGGCGCCGTCGAGGTGATAGACGCTGGTCATCATTGGCACCCCGCCCATGATCAGATTCTCAACGATGGCCGATCCATTGCCTGTCACATAGTAGGTGGCGTTGAGAGTACCGCCGCCATTGCGAGCTCCACTCCATTCGTACGAACCCGCCCAGTTCCCAGCCAATGCGCGCAATTGCGCGAGGGCTGCGGCGGCACTGTTGTTCTGATCTTCAGCGGCGCCGGTCGCGCTCGCGGAAAGCAAAACCAGAACGGAAAATGAACATAGAGCACTCATGTGCAACCTCACTGAGAGACACGGATGCGCCGATTCTTCGAATCGAGCGTGACGACGAATTGCCGGAGTACATCGTCTCCGATATTGCCGATAGGCGCTCCGCCGCCGGGACCCACATCGCTGAAACGGACCTCGGTGAGATCGAGTTTGTATTGACCGAGTTCGATAGCCCCCTGCACGCTGGCGACGGAAATGGGGAAACTGCCGCCCGGGGTCCGCGCCGTGCCGTCGTCTTTCGGCTGCGAGGCAAGGGAAAGCTCGCGTAGGAAGTGCGCAGGAAGCGTCAGGCCCATGGGAGAACCGGTGTCCAGATGGACATGTGTCTCGTGCCCGGCAACCCGAATGGGGACGGTGGGGAGAATCTGGTCTTCGCCGTACTCAAAGACCGAACGAGAGTCGGCGGCGGCCAGCTCTCCTTTGCGGATCAGGACGCGTTTCGCGGGATAGTCGAAGGTAACCAGGCAGCCGGAAAAATAGGCTGCGCTCAGGACGCCCCGCGGCGCATCGACGGGGCTCATGAAGAAGCCGCCAAGTGGCATGACCACGGCGAGCATGTCTCCCAGTGCCACATCGCCGATGCGGAGTTCATGAATGGTCACACCGGGAGGGGGTGGGCTGCCATCGGGGGTGGTGACCTGCGGATCGTCCGGCGCCGGCAGGGACAACTCGGCGCTCAGGTCGGCGGCGATCAGGGTAACGTTGGCGCCGGTATCGACGAGAAAGCGGTAAGGCCCTTTGCCGTTGATGCGGACCTCGACGACGGGTCGGCCGCCCCAGTTCTGCATGGGAACCGTTACGCCGGCAGCGGGAACCGAAACGCTTGCGGGGACTGGAAAATGCGGACGACCGCGCATCTGAACCTCGTCGCCAGATACGACGAGGGCCGATAATGGCGCGAATGCGGTGGCGGCCAAAACGAGCGAGAGCGAAAAATGGGCGCGCATAGTTTTCAGGTTGTGATGCAACTGGTGGGCCAGGTCCACCTAACGATCCAACTGTTTGACCTGAATTGACGCTCATACGGGCGTGAGGCGGTCCCAATGTCCGGGTTGTCGTGTGATGGAACAGACGCATCCCACGTGCGAACGGTGGGACTGCCCTACATTAGAACCAGCGGCTCATGATCACCTTCTGCTCGGTGAAAAACGAGACGGCGTCTTTTCCGTGCGCGTGCAGGTCTCCAAAGAAGGAGTTCTTCCAGCCCGCGAAGGGGAAGAAAGCCATGGGCGCGGCGACGCCGACGTTCACGCCAACCATGCCCACCTCGATGCGCGATGAATACTCGCGAGCCGATTTCCCGTTGCTGGTGAAAATCGCCGTGGCGTTGCCGAAGGGCGATGCGTTTACCAGACTGATGGCGTCGTCCAGAGTCTTCACGCGGATCACGGAAAGAACCGGGCCGAAGATCTCTTCTTTGGCGATGGTCATCTCCGGTGTCACGTTATCGAAAATAGTTGGGCCCAGGAAGAAGCCGTCACCTGCAGCCTTGCGCGAGCGGCCATCGACGAGCGGTGTTGCGCCTTCGGCCACGCCCTTATCGACATAGCTCGCCACTTTGGCGCAATGATCGCCGGTGACAAGGGGACCCATCTCGATACCGCTTCGCGAGCCATCTCCCACAGAGAGAGATTGCGTCCGCTTCACCAGCAGATCGAGCAGCGGACCGGCAGCATCGCCCACGGGCACCAGCACGCTCCCCGCGAGGCAGCGCTCGCCCGCCGCGCCGAAAGCGGAGCCGATGATCGCTTCGACGGTTTTCTGCATGTCGGCATCGGGCATCACCACCAAATGATTCTTTGCCCCGCCGAGGGCCTGCACGCGTTTTCCCTCGCCGGCCGAAGTCGTATATATGTATTTCGCGATTGGAGTGGAACCAACGAACGACACTGCTTTCACCAGCGGATGATGGAGCAGCGCGTCAACAGCTTCCTTGCCGCCGTGCACCAGATTCAGCACGCCCGGTGGAAGCCCGGCATCGTGTAGCAGCTCGATAGCGCGTGTGGGCGTAAGCGGCACTTTTTCGGACGGCTTGAGGACGAAGGTGTTGCCGCAGGCGATGGCGAACGGATACATCCATGTGGGCACCATGGCCGGGAAATTGAACGGCGTAATACCCGCACAAACGCCGAGCGGCTGCCGGATGGTCTTGCAGTCGATGCCCTGGGCCACATCGTTCAGCGAATCGCCCATCATAAGGCTGGGCATCCCGCAGGCGACCTCCACCATCTGGATCATGCGGCGGACTTCGGCACGGGCGTCCTCGGTGGTCTTGCCGTTTTCGCGCGTCAGGGTAGCGGCGATGTCGTCGGCGTGTTTGTCCAGCAGTGCCTTGAACCGGTAAAGCACTTGAACGCGATCCACCACCGGCACGTCGCGCCATTTGAGGAACGCCTCGTGCGCTGCGCGGACGACGCGGTCGATATCGACCGCAGTGGCATAGGCTACCTCCGCGATGATTTCGCCCGTGGCGGGATTCATCACCGGGCCCATGGTGCGCCCGTTGGGCTTCTCCCACGCACCGTTCACGTAAAAAGAAACAGTCTCGGTCGCGGTTCCAATCATCCTTCACCTTCCCATTCCGGCACGCGCGCGGGCAAGGCCACGCGCTGCATCAGCAAAACGTAGACAGCCCCGGACACGCCGAAGCCGACAAACCAGGCGTAATCATAGAGGAGCCGCAGCGGGGGCACGAAGAGCCCCAACAAAGCCACCGCGATTCCAATCACCAGCGCCACCAGAGCGCGCAGATTCACACCGCCGTCGTATTCGTAAATACCGTTGCGGCGGTACAGATCGTCGACCTGCAGGCGCGAGCGGCGCACCACGAAATAATCGGCAATCATGACGCCGGCGATGGGCCCGAGGAGACCCGAATAGCCCACCAGCCAGCCGAAAATGTACGAGCTGAAATCCGTCAGCAGCTTCCACGGCATCATCAGCACGCCGACCACCCCGGTGATCAGCCCGCCTGTACGGAATGAGATCAGCCGCGGATTCAGGTTCGAAAAGTCGTTCGACGGCGAAACAACGTTGGCAGCCACATTCGTGTTCAGCGTGGCAATGAGCAGAGCGATCAGAGCGATGAACGCGACCACCGGTTGATTAAATCGGCCCAACAGCGCTACCGGATCCCAGATTGCCTCGCCAAACAACACCACAGATGCCGAAGTGACGGCCACGCCGATAAACGAATAAAGCGTCATGGCGGTGGGCAGCCCCAGGGCCTGTCCCACCATCTGCGCCTTCTGGGATTTGGCGTAGCGCGTGAAATCGGGAATGTTGAGCGCCACCGTGGCCCAGAAGCCCACCATGCCGGTGAGCGACGGAACAAAAAAGTGGAAGAACTCAGCGGTGGTATGGAATTTGCTGGGCGCGCTCAAAACCGGACCGAAGCCGCCCGCCTGGCGGGTGATCCACCACAACAGCAGCAGCCCGATTCCCAGCATAAACGGCGCGCCGATGCCTTCCAAAAACTTGATGGTCTCGATGCCGCGCCAGATCACCACGATATTCAGCGCCCAGAACGCGAAGAAGCAGACCCAGATGCCACCGGCGAGGTGCGCCGCGCCCGGCCACATGATGCGCAACATCGAATAGATGGCCTGCCCACCGATCCATGTCTGAATACCGAACCATCCACACGCGACCAGCGCGCGCAACACGGCTGGCACATTCGCCCCGCGCACTCCGAACGACGCCCGCACCAGCACCGGAAAAGGAATGCCATACTTCGCGCCCGCATGCGCGTTCAGCAGCATGGGGACGAGCACGATGAGGTTGCCCAGCAGAATGGTCAGAATGGCCTGCCACCAACTCATGCCGCCGGCGATCAATCCCGACGCGAGCATATAGGTTGGTATGCACACCGACATGGCCACCCAGAGTGACGCATAGTTGTACAGACCCCAGGTGCGGCGCTCGAGTGGGATAGGCGCGAGGTCTTTGTTATAGAGGGCGGGATCGTGTTCGGGTGCTACTGCCATGCTCCTCCGCGCGCCTGCCGCCGCAGGTAGTTGCCCCGCCCCGCTTTGCCAAGGAACTCGCCGTTGTCCACGATCGTTTCGCCGCGCGAGATCACCGTGCGGGCATTGCCCTTCACCTGGTAGCCTTCGAACATTGAATAATCCACGCGCATGTGATGCGTCTTCGCGCTGATGGTGAAAGGCGCCTGCGGGTCCCAGATTACGATGTCGGCATCGCTGCCAGGCGCGATCTCGCCCTTTTGCGGATACATACCGAAGATACGCGCCGGCGCCGTGGATGTGATCTCGACGAAGCGGTTCATTGAGAGCTTCCCTGCATTCACGCCGTGATGATAGATCAACTGCAGCCGGTTCTCGATGCCGGGCCCACCGTTGGGGATTTTCGTGAAATCGTCTTTGCCCAGTATTTTCTGGTCTTCGAAAGATGATCGTCCTTGAGGCCATCCCAAAGCTTCGGCAGATTCTCTTTGGTGCGCAGAGGGGGCGTGAATACGTATTTCGCGCCCTCGAAATTGGGCCGCTCCAGCTCTTCAATCGAGAGCAGCAGATACTGCGGGCACGTTTCGGCGAATGCAGGGACGCCGCGGTCGCGAGCTTCGCGCACCTGGTTCAGCGCGTCCTCGGACGAAAGGTGCACGATGTACACGGGTGCGCCGGCGATTTCGGCCATGGCTATGGCTCGATGCACGGCCTCCGCCTCTGCAATGGTGGGCCTGGTGAGTGCATGATACACGGGCGCGGTTTTGCCCTCGGCCAGCGCTTTGGCCACGATCACGTCGATCACGCTGCCGTTTTCGGCGTGCATGCACACCAGTGCGCCGTTCTTCGCGGTGCGCGCCAGCGCCTTGAAGATGGTGGCGTCGTCCACCATAAGGACGTTCGGATAGGCCATGAACAGCTTGAAACTGGCCACGCCCTCATTCACCATCTCGTCCATGTCTTCCAGACCCGAGGTGCCAAGGTCGGTGACAATCATGTGCAGGCCGTAGTCGATGACGGCGCGCCCTTCGGCCTTTTTGCGCCAGATATCGAGGGCGTCGCGCATCCGCGTGCCGCGCGCCTGAATGGCGAAATCGACAAGGCAGGTGGTTCCCCCGAAGGCCGCCGCTCGGGTGCCGGTCTCGAAATCGTCGGAGCTGGTGGTGCCGCCGAAGGGCATGTCGAGGTGCGTGTGCGCGTCGATGCCGCCCGGGATCACGTACATCCCCGATGCGTCGATGATCTTCTCCGCCGTTTCCGCCGGGATGCCCGCACGGACCTCTTTGATGCGCCCGCCCTC
>JBEKFB010000170.1:0-13512 GCA_050013535.1 Bryobacteraceae bacterium
GGCGTGATCGATGATGTCGTCGTGAGCGAGCGGCTGTTCGATCATCATCAGATAGAAATCGTCGAGGCGGCGCAGGTGGTCCGCATCGGCGAGCGTGTACGCGGAGTTGGCGTCGGCCATCAGGCGGATTTGCGGGAAGCGTTTGCGGACTTCGTTGACGACGAGTACGTCCCATCCCGGTTTGATCTTGATCTTGATGCGCTGGTAGCCGGCCTCGACCTCCGTGTCGATCTTCCGGAGCAGTTCATCCACGGAATCCTGAATGCCGATGGAAACGCCGCAGGGAATCTCTTGCCGCGCTCCTCCGCCGATTTGTTTCCAGAGCGGCACCCCGTTGCGGCGCGCATCCAGATCCCACATCGCCGCTTCGAGGCCGCCCCGCGCCATGTGGTGCCCCCGTATGAACGATGTCCGCGAACTTGTGCCGGCGAGCGCGTCCGGCGCGGCGTAATCTCGGAGAATGAACCATGCCGATTCGGTCCACTCTTCGTTGTAGAACGGGTGTTCGCCACACGTGACCTCGCCCCAGCCGGACAGGCCATCCGCGCAAACCTCCACGATAATGATCCGGCGTTCCGTGGTGCGGCCGAAGCTGGTCTCAAAGAAGTGCACCAGCGGCATGCGGATCTCGCGCAATACGATGCGGTCTAATGCGATTCCCATTTGCCCAGCAGGTATGTTCCAGCGTCGTCCGCTTTTTCGAAGCCGATTACGGCAAGGCCATCGGCGAAGGCGACTTCGAGTGCTTCAGCGGTGGCCGCCTGAATTGCGCGAGGATCCGCCATTTGCGCGGGCACAGAGACACAATGCCGGACCTCCGGACGATCCCATGCGCGTCCGTTCACAATCGCATCCACACGCGGTGAGCGCAGCCACCATTCGGCCACACATCGATCCGTCGGCAACCCGCCATGCAGAGGGCTGCTTGTCGGGCCGTATTGGTTCTGAATATAACGCCGAGAAATCGCGCCCAGCCGCTCTACATTGAAGAATGCGTTCTTCACGGCCAGAGGATCGAATGTCCACTCCACCAGATCGATGCCGCGCGATAGAGCTTCCTCCCGCTGAGCCAGCTTTAGAGCCCGGCCCACGCCCGCATTGCGATACTGGGGCAGCACGCCCAACATGTGGCTGTGCAGGTACGCGGCGCCACCCGGCTTAATGCCCGGTACGGCAATGCAGAAGCCCATCATCCGCGCACCATCAAACGCACCCAGCACCTGTCCGCCGATTTTCGATGCGACCACAAAGAAGCGGCGAGGCAACAGGTCTATGTCGTCGAACCCCCAGATTACCCGTTGCAACCGCACCGCCTCACGAATCTCATCGTGAGCGCTGACGGCGCGGATCTCAGCCATCGGACCGCTTGGCTTCCTGCCACAGCTCTTCCATCTCGCTGATGTTGGACTCGGCCAAACTGCGGCCGCGGCTGGCAAGATGTTCTTCCACATACCCGAAACGCCGGCGAAACTTCGCGTTGGTCCGGCGGAGGGCCTGTTCGGGATCGACTTTCAGGAAGCGCGCGATGTTGACGATCACGAAAAGGATGTCGCCCAGCTCGTCTTCGATTTCGGCGGGATTGCTCGTGTCCCGTGCGCGGCGCAGCTCGTCCAGCTCTTCGTGCAGCTTCGCGATCACCTGCTCAATGTTGTCCCAGTCGAAACCGGCGCCCGCCGCTTTCGACGCGATCTGCTGCGCTTCCACCAGCGCTGGCATGTTGCGGGGAACCGAAGCCAGCAGGGCTTTCGGCGCTTCGCCCCGCTGCTTCTTCTCTTCCCCTTTGATTTGATCCCAGCGAGTCTTCACATCGTCGGCTGTGTTGGCCTGCGCGTCGCCGAACACGTGAGGGTGCCGGCGGATCAGCTTTTCACAGATTGCATCCAACGAATCGTCGATACCGAACCGGCCTTCGTCCTTCGCCATCTGGGCGTAGAACACCGCCTGCAACATGAAATCACCAAGTTCTTCGGCAAGGCCACGCCAATCGCGCCGGTCGATGGCGTCGAGCACTTCGTAGGTCTCTTCAATTGTGTAGGGCTTGATGGAATCGAAGGTCTGCTCTCGATCCCACGGGCAGCCTCCAGGCGCGCGCAGGCGAGCCATCAGCGCCACCAGTCGCTCGAACCGCGCTCCTGTCGTTAACTCATCAGGCATGGAAAATGGGGAAAAACCGGCTATTTTTTCAAATGTAGCATGCACTGTATGAACATGCGGCTGTAGTTGCATGTCGCCTATGAACGCGGCTCTCGCCGCGTGTCCCAGACACGTGTCCCAAACACGCGTCCCACATAATGGTTACATCCCTGCATGCGAGTTGGAATTATCGGCACCGGCGCGATCGCCCACAAACATGCCCAGGCGTACCGGAGTATTGGGTTTGAGCTAGCCGTCTGCGCGAATCGCAGCGAGGACTCCGGGCGTCGCTTTGCCGCTCAGTACGGGTGCGCGTTCGTGCCCGCGTGGGAAGACGTCTGCCGCGCCGCCGGTCTCGATTTCGTCGACGTGTGCACGCTGCCGGATTTCCGCTTGCAGCCACTGCGGCTTTGCGCCGCGCAAGGAATGCACATTCAGGTAGAGAAGCCAATGGCGACGAATCTCGCCACGGCGCGGGAGATGGTGGAGACGGCGCGAAGCGCGGATATCCTGCTCCACGTCGTCAGCCAGCACCGCTTCGACGATTCCGTTCAGTTCCTGAAGCATGCCATTGCGGCGGGCCGGCTGGGACGAATTCTGCAAGCGGACGCATACGTGAAATGGCATCGCTCGACCGCCTACTATGCGCGGCCCGGCAAAGGCACATGGGATGTTGAGGGCGGCGGCGCGCTCATTAATCAGGCGATTCATCAGGTGGATATCCTGTTATTTCTTGCCGGCGCCGTGACTGAAGTATTCGGAGCGTGGCAAATCGGCGCGCTGCACGCGATCGAATCGGAAGACGTGATTTCCGCCGTGTTGCGATACGCGTCGGGCGCAACAGGCGTCATTCAGGCATCGACCGCGTTCTGGCCTGGATATAGTGAACGCGTGGAGATCCACGGAACAAAAGGAACTGCGATTATAATCGGCAACAAGCTGACATCGTGGGATGTGCAGGACGACGCGGGTGAAGCGGCGCCCCTGGCGAGCCAGGTCAGCTCCGGTTCTTCCGATCCGATGGCCATTTCCCTGGAGTCGTTCGAGCGACAGTTCCTGGATTTTGGGGAAGCGATTCGCAACGGCCGGCAACCGTGTTCGTCGGGCGAAGAGGGCTGCCGCGCGCTGGAGCTGGTGATATCGGTGTATCGATCCTGCCGCGAAGGACGAAGAGTCAGCCTGGCGAATGAAGGACAAGATGCCTGAGAGTCCCTGGTGGGAGCTGCGGGTACCCGCATCGAGCGCGAACCTGGGTCCGGGATTCGACGCGCTCGGACTCGCTCTCGAAATCTATCTGACGTGCCGGTTTCGCCGCTCGGAGCGATTGTCCATTCGCTCGCTGGGCCGCGATGCGGACTCGATTCCCACGGGGCCCGAGAATCTGATCTGGCAAACTGCCTTGGCCGTTGCCGCCGACATTGGGAGTGAACTGCCGCCGGTGGAACTTGAGATCGACAATGACATTCCCTTGGGAAAGGGCCTTGGGTCGAGCGCGGCCGCGCTCACTGCGGGTGTGGTGATTGCCGATCAATTGCTCGGTTTGCGCTGGAAACCACTGCGGATACTCGATGAGGCGGCGCGAATCGAAGGTCACCCGGATAACGTCGCGGCATGCGTGCTTGGCTCCATCGTGGCCAGCGCGATCGACAGCGGAGGCGTGGCGCGCGCGGTGCGATTAGAGCTGCCCGAACGCTATGGGATCGCTGTCGTCGTCCCCGATTTCATTTTGCCGACGGTGCAGTCTCGGGCCGTGTTGCCTGAGTCGTACAGCCGCCAGGACGCCATTTTCAATGTGCAGCGTTCCGCCCTGTTGATTGCGGCTCTCGCCACCGGCACCACCAGCGCGTTTCCTGCCGCGTTGCAGGATCGCTTTCATCAGCCTTATCGCGCCCCGCTGGTTCCCGGTCTTGAAGAGATTCTGAGGTTGCGAGCGCCCGGTTTGCTCGGCTCGACATTGAGCGGGGCTGGCCCGTCGATTCTCGTTTTCTACGAACGCGGCTATGAGAGCGTGACGGATCTCATCCGCCAGATCTTCGCTCATCACGGGCATTCGTCTGAGGCACTGATGGCCGGCATCGCGGATCACGGGTACGAGCTGAAAGCGTTGGGATGACCGGCTATGAAACGCGGACGCCCTGACGCTCCGCTTCTTTTCGCAACGTTGCGTCTGTCGTCAGCAGGACCGCGTCTTCACGGCGTGCCAGCGCGAGATAGAACATGTCGTAAGCAGGCCGGCGCGCTGTCCTGGCCAACAGGAACGCTTCGCTGTGAATCGCGATTGATGGAACGAAAGCATCCACGAGACCGAGCGCGGCCTTGAGCGCACGATCGCACTCGTTCAGGGGAGGCTCTCGAATTGGTGGTACTTCCGGATTGTGTTGACCACTTCAGGCACGAATAGCTCCGGTGCAAGCACTATGTCCGCTTCTGCCACAATCCTTCCCAGACGTGCGGCTTGCTTCCTGCCGAGGACCGTTTCTATCGGAGCGCCGGCGTCGAGGACTACTTTCACCGTTGCCGGTCCTCACGAATCAGGCGCGCGGGATCGGTAAGTTTGTGCCGCCGTTCTGGAGGATCCGAGAGAATACCCTCCACTAAAGTTCGCCGGCGAGACTTGGCGTCAACTTCCACCTGCAGTCCGCGAGCAAGCACCGCAACCGCCTGCTGGGCCAGGCTGCGCCTTTCGCGTTCCGCCTGTTCGGCAAGCAAACGGTATATGTGCTCGGGGAGGTCACGGACCTGAAGGAGAGGCATTTTGTATTTTCCTCGCCTTCATTTTGCTGCAGAATGCATTCCGCTGCAAGATGCATCAGCCGGTCTATCCCACGAAGAAATCCAGCGCCCGGCCGATGAATGCCTTCATTTCCCCGCGCTTCACCACGGCGTCGAGAAAGCCGTGCGACAGCAGGAATTCGCTGGTCTGAAAGCCCTCGGGAAGCTTCTGCCGGATGGTCTGCTCGATCACTCGCGGACCGGCGAATCCGATCTGCGCGCCCGGTTCGGCGATGTTCAAATCGCCCAGCATGGCGAAACTGGCCGTAACGCCGCCGGTGGTTGGGTCGGTTAGGACGCTGATGAATGGAACCCGCGCGTCGTCGAGACGCATGAGCGCCGCCGATATCTTGGCCAGTTGCATCAGGCTGACCGCGCCTTCCTGCATGCGCGCGCCTCCGGAAGCGGAGACGATGATCAGCGGCGTGCGGCTCTCCAGCGAACGCTCAATAGCCCGCGCGATCATCTCGCCCATCACCGCGCCCATGCTGCCCCCAATGAACTTCAACTCGATCACACAGAGGTGAACTCGGCGGCCGTTCAATTTTCCGGTAACGGAAATGAGGGCGTCCTTCAGGCAAGTGCCCTGTTGCATGCGCTCCAGCCGCTCTACATATGGCTTCGAGTCGACGAACCCGAGCGGATCGGTGGAAACCAGATCGGCATCCAGTTGCTCGTAGGCTCCATCGTCCAGGAGCGTCGCCAGGCGCGCTCGAGCATCGATGCGAAAATGCCACGCGCACTTGGGGCAAACCTGCTGGTTATCTTCGAGAGCTTTTCGCCAGATGATCTCGCCGCAGTGTTCGCATTTTTGCCAAAGACCTTCGGTGCGGAGACGGCGCTCCCCCTCCGCCGGCGGAGCTCCCACCGGAGGCTTTTGTCGTGTGAACCAGGCCACTGATCTCTTAGTTTGGCACAGCGACGCGTCCGGTCTGCTCCCAAACGATTGGTGCAGTGCGCCGGACGAACATTAGAAACGACGCTGCTCCCAGCACCAGAACCGCTCCCACGCTCACGAAAGCCAGATGAAACGAGCCGGTGTTGCGCACGATCAGGCCGGTGATGTAGGGGGAAGCGACACCAGCCAGATTTCCGAACGCGTTCTGCATGCCGGTCCATTTGGCCACCGCTTGGGGTCCGGCCATCGCCTGCGTCGCTGCCCAGATATTGGAACTGTACAAGCCGAGCGACACGCAGGCGACAATCATCAGTGCCATCGCGGCGGCCTGGTCCTGGCTGATGGATGACGCGATCAGGATGGTGGCAAAGGTCAGTCCCGTTACGACGAACGTCTTCCGCACCGTGATCGCCGCCGCACCCCGGGTGATGATCCGGTCGGAAAGCCAGCCGCCTATCAACGATGAAGTAGCGAGCGCGGCGAAGGGCATCCAGCCGTAGATGGCCATGGCGTGCCGGCTGTAATGCCGTTCCATGAGCAGATACGGCGGAATCCACGTGAGCAGAAAATACCACGCGTAGTTCCCGCTGAACAGCGCGAAGAAAGAGCCCCAGGATTCGCGATGGCGGAGAATCTGGCGGAATCCGGTGTCACCGGCGGGTCGCACGTCAGCGGGTTCGGTGGCCACGCGTGGCGCGATCGCCATCCAGGGCAGGAGCCACAGCAGGCTCGCGCCGCCTATCACGAGGAACATCAGGCGCCAGCCGTAACGTTCCAGAATGAGCCCGCCGATGAAGACGCCGACTGCGGGACCGGCTCGCGAACCCGCATCGATGAGCGCGTTGGCCATGCCGCGTCGCTCCTCCGGGAAATTCGCGACGATGATTTTCGAATAGGAGGGATACGCTACCGATTCGCTGGTCCCCAGCACCAGACGCAACGCGAACAATTCGCCGAGGCTGGACACCAGACCCGTGCACGCCGTCGCTACCGACCAGATGAGATAGCAAACCGCATAAACGCGAACGACGTTGTAACGGTCGATCAGCCAGCCCGCCGCGATCTGGAACAGCGCGTATGTCCAGAAGAAGGCCGAAAACAAAAGCCCAAGCCGGTCCGGGGGCAGCCGCAATTCGGCGGCGATATCGCGGCCGGCCACCGAGAGATTGCCGCGGTCGATGTAGTTAATCGCGACCGAGGCTACCAGCAAAGCCAGCACCATCCAATGGCCTGACGACGTTGTTATGGAACGCGCCCGCAGGCTGGCGCCGCTGGTCATGCGAGTGAGTGTATCAGGCTTAAGCGATCAGCCAGTCATCGGGTCGCGCTTGACGTGAATCGCGCGTCACCGGTTGACGTGGCTTTGCTTTTCGGCGTCCTCGGTGGCCTCGTGTTCGAGTGTCTCCAGGGCGTTGGCAGGCTCAACGTGCCAATTGTTCTCCGCGCGCGACGGCAGCACACCCTTCTCGCTGTAATAGCGCACCATCATGTCGCGGATGTCTTCGTGCGATTGCCAAAGCAGTTTCGCGCCCGTGAACATGCTGAAGCCGCTGCCGCCACCGGCGCGATGATTGTTCAGCGCGATGCGCAATGGCTGATCGTCGGCGAGCGGCTCTCCGTGCCAGCGCAGATTCCTGATGCGTTGCCCTTCCGGCTGCTTCAAATCAATCTCATACTCCACACCCTCGGCCATGTCGAAGTTGTATCCAATGATGTGCTCGTTCAGCAGCGTCTCGCCGTGGCAGTCCGTCCGGCAGGTGAGGAACCAGCGGGCAGCGTTTTCCAGCGCCTCGCGGACCATGCGGCCGTTGCCGGCAATCATGTACAGTTCATTGTCGTAAAGATACAGCGCCGCAAGCTGGCGCACGGTCACCGGTCCTTTGGCGATATGTACGTTCGGATTGAAGGAACTGGCGAACGACACGTCGGCATGCGTGGCGTCGAGCTGCACTTGCTGAATGGCGTCGATGGCAGCGGTGTCCTCAATGCGCGAGAACTTCGTATCCAGCGCCTCGGGCGCGTTCGCCACCGGGGTGTTGAGATATCGTTCAGCGAGTTCGTGATAAGGCTTGCCGATCTCCAGAATCTGCGGGTCCGGAACCGTGTCCGCGGTCACCGGGATCAGATGGCTTTCCTTGCTGACGATTTTCCAGGGGCCATTCCCCTCGCGCGATAGTCTGAAATCCATCCGGCCGAGCGAAATGCCCCAGTTTTTCGGCTGCATGAGCAAAACGCTGCCGATGCGCATACTGGGCAGACTGAGATGCGTATGTCCGAAAATGATCGCGTCGATTCCAGGAACGTGCGTGGCGATATCGTCCATCATGTTCTCAGCCATCTCCGGCGCGGGCCCGTTCGCCGATGACGGGCCGAGGCCCGAATGCGCGGCCACGATGACGATGTCCGGATGCTCGGCGGCCTTCACCTTCTCCACCGCTTCTTCGGCCGCGGCGTGTCCGCCTGCGAAACGATAGCCCGCATAATGTTCCGGCGGGTCCCACAGCGGGATGCCGGGCGTGGTGACGCCGACGATAGCTACCTTCACGCCTGCTACCGTTTTCACAATCCACGGCGCAAAGGGCTCCACTTTAGCGCCCGGCTCGGTCTTCGTATTAGCGGAGATCCACGGGAAATGCGCCAGCCTTCGCGCGGCTAGCTGATTCCGCAGGCCGAAATTGAAATCGTGGTTGCCCGCCACCATCACGTCGTAGCCCAGGGCGTTCATGGAGAGCATCATCGGGTCCGCGCTGAGCGGCGTGCCCGTGAAGGCCATGTCGAGCGGCAGCTTGCCGGTCTCCTGCCAATGCTGGTAGACATACTCGAGCGGCGTGCCCTCGATAGTGTCACCGCAGTCAATGAGCATGTTGTTCGGATTATCCTGGCGTTCGTGCCGGATCAGCGTGGCGATCTTCGCGAGGCCGCGGTCGGCGGGCTTGCCCGTGTAATAGTCATACGGATAAATGTTGCCGTGCAAATCCGTGGTGGCGAGCACCGTGATGGTGACGTCTTGGGCGCTCAGGCAGCAGGCGAGGGAAACAATACAGGCCAGGAGGACGCGTGTTCTCATACCTGAATGCTTCAGTATAATCGGGGGTGATGAAAGCATTCGGACTGATCTGTTTCTGTCTTGTGACAGCCATGTCGCAGGATGCCGCTCCGCTGGCGGCTCCAGGTACGGCGGATGGCGATGCAGTGATTATTGGGACGCCCAGGAATCTCGATCAGGCGCCCGCGGCCGCAGCGCAGCCTGCCGCGACAACGGTGACCACCGCCAAACCGGCTCGTGAACCTGGCCTCTACGCCACCATCAAAACATCGATGGGCGACATCAAAGTGAAGCTCTACGAGAAACAATCGCCGCCGGCAAGCCCACTCGCCGTCCTCTGTACAGTGGCACCACGTTTCACCGCGTGATTCCAAATTTCATGATTCAGGGCGGCGATCCGCTGGGCAATGGAATGGGCACACCCGGCTATAAATTCGATAACGAGAACAGCCCGGATCTCATGTTCGATCGCCCCGGCGTTTTGGCTATGGCCAATGCCGGCCCGAATACCAACGGATCGCAGTTCTTCATTACTGTTGCGCCGTACCCGAGCCTTAACGGCGGCTACACCATCTTCGGCCGGGTGCTGGAAGGCCAGGAAGTGGCGGACAAGATTTCTCAGGTGCCGCGCGACGGTCAGGATAAGCCGCTCTCGCCGGTGACCATCACCCGCATCGTGATCGAGCGCGTTGGGCCGCCGCCCGTGCAGCACACGGCTACTCACAGCACCACGCATAAACCGGCTGCCACCACGGCTAAGCCGGCGCAGTGATCCCGTTGCGCTCGGGGGAGCTTACCCGGCGCTTTCATGATGCAAAAGGTCTTTCATTTCGATGCGCCGCGCGAGCAGTAAGTATTTGTGCGACGCGGCGGTAGTCTGGTGCTTTGACCACCGCTTCAACACCGGCTTTACGAAGTTCCTCAAGCGGATCGGTATAGCGAATGCCGACCCGATCAAAGTTGCCGGCGGCGCGAAAAGCCTGGCCTCGCCCGCGCGCGAAGGCGACCGCGAATTTGTGCTGGAACAGATTCGGACTTCCATACGGCTGCACGGTACAAAGCTGGTGATCCTGAAGCTGCACTCCGATTGCGGGGCGTACGGAGGACTCGAAGCCTTCCAACACGACGCGCTCGTCGAAGCGGCCCATCACGAACAGGAGCTCCGCTGCGCCGCGGCCTATCTCCGCGAACAAATCCCCGGCATCGCCATCCAGGCCTATTTTGTTGACTTTGAGGGCGTCTGGGCCGTGGATCTGACTACGGCCGCGCGACCGTAACCGCCGTCTGGTATTGCGCGCCAGAGCGGTGCGTATTACGCTGGTGTTGTGCAGACGATTTCATTGAAGTTGCCTGATGACCTCCTTGCCGAGCTTGAGGCCGAGGCGAAGGCGAGGCGCATCACGAAATCCGCTATTGTGCGGGAGAGCCTGGCAAAGGCGTTGCGCAGGAAATCGGCAGCCGGAGAGGTCTCCTGTTTCGATTTGGCCAGCGACCTTGCCGGTAGGGTGAAGGGCATGCCCGAAGACCTCGCCGAAAACCCGGAATACATGGAAGACTTCGGTCGATGACGAAGGGTCCCGCCCTGCTGGATACGGGTCCTCTGGTCAGCTTCCTCGCCGGCGGGTTGAGACATCACGGATGGGCCGTTGAACAATGGAAACGGCTGCGCCCGCCGCTGCTTACCTGCGAACCTGTCCTGACTGAGGCAGCATTCCTGTTGAAACGCGAAGGTCGCCAATCCGACGATATTTTTGCTCTGCTCGAACGCGGTGTGATACGGATCGCACTTTCAGTGCAGGACGAACAAGCGGACCTGCGTGCGCTCATGCACCGTTATCGCAACCAGCCCATGTCACTGGCGGATGCATGCCTGGTCCGCCTTTCGGAAATCCACCGGACCGGTGAAGTGTTCACTCTGGATTCCGACTTTCGCATCTATCGAAGGCATGGGAACAAAGTAATCCCGACGCTCATGCCTGAATGAAGCTCTCCAGATCCGTCTCGCTGACCCCAGGCTCGCCTGGAACGACGTTGCTCAGCTTGCCGTCTTTCATCCACTTCTCCAGCTCGCCCACAAGGCTGAACAAATGATCGAACGAATCGACAATGAACAACAGCGGCTGATAGCGATCGATCTCGAAGCTCTGATTAATGGCCCACTCGATCCGGATCGGGTACCGCTGCACCTCGGGCGATTCGATGGAATGCCCGATCTCGCCATAGGAACTGAGCAACCCGCTGCCATACACCTTCAGGCCGTGCGGCGAGCGCATCAGCCCGAACTCCACCGTGAACCAGAAAAAGCGCGCCATGGCGCGGATGATGCTGGTGAGCGCGTGAATGCGCGTCTCGCGATCGCGAATGCCGGATACCAACTCGGCGGCCGTGTGGGCGCACTCGCCAAAGCGCACCAGCACGTCGGCGAAAGCCTTATCTGTGTGCATGGGCACGTGGCCGGCAATGTCGTGAAAGATATCCGGCTCAGGCAGGTAATCCAGTTTGTCGTGCCGGCGAATGGTGATCGTGGTGGGAAATTGGCGGTTGCGGAGGCAATCGAAGAAGACGAATGAGGGCACGTAACCACTCACAGCCTTCGCCTGAAACCCGGTGAGCGGATTCAGGAAGCGATTGACGTCTTCAAGCCGTGGGATGCGCTGCGGGTCCAGACACAGAGAGCCTACACCGCGCAGGAACTGCGGGTTCGCGTAGCGTTCCCAGCGCGAAACAATGCGCGCATACAGCGTCCGCCAGGATTGCTGGTTCTCTTCGGAATACAGTTCGTAGGGTTGCCGAATGAACAGGTCGCCTGACGCCCGCGCCTGTTCGATGAAGGGGGCTTCGGAAGTGGTCAGACCGGCGGTCTGAGTAGGGGTGATCGCAGCCATCGTGCTCCTCCAGCTAACAAGATTGTAAGCCATTTTCGACGAGAACACCACGGGACAGTGGTGCTTAAAGCGCGTACCCTTCCGGCGGGATGTAACGTCCAAAACGATTCGGTTCGTCTCGACACTAGTGAACCCTTTCTTAGCTGCGCTGGCGGTGTGGACTGCCATTACCGCGCCGATCGTCGCCGAATCGTCCCCGGTCTTCTATAAAGACGTCCTCCCCATCCTGCAGAAGCACTGCCAGGCGTGTCACCGTACGGGCGAGATCGCGCCTATGCCGCTCACCAACTTCGGCGAGGTAAGGCCCTGGGCGAAGGACATCCGTGAAAAGGTCACGTTGCGGAAAATGCCGCCGTGGTTTGCCAATCCGCGATTCGGCCATTTCGCGAACAACCCGTCGCTCACTCCCGACGAGATCCGAATCATCCAGTCCTGGGTGGAGGCCGGTTCGCCCGAAGGCGCGACAACGGAGGCGCCCGCGCCGGTGCATTGGGAAGAGGGCTGGAACATCAGCCCGGACATTATCTTCTCCATGCCTGAGCCATTTCGCATTCCCTCGAAGGCCACCATCGACTACCAGTACCTGATCATCCCCACCCACTTCTCCATGGACCGCTGGGTGAAAGCCGTCGAAATTCGCCCCAGTGACCGCCGCGTGGTGCATCACGCCGTCCTCTACGTCCGCGAGCCCGGTTCCACCTGGCTGCGCAACGTGCCGCCGAATACCATGTACGCTCCTTCGCCAACCGACACTGAGGCATTGCGGCTCACGCGCGAAACCACGGCGGATATTCTGGCCATCTACTCACCGGGCGCGCAGGCGACGGTATGCCCGCCGGGCATGGCGAAGAAGATCCCTGCCGGCTCAGACCTGGTTCTGCAGTTGCACTACACCTCGCTCGACACCGCGACCAGGGATCAGAGCGACATCGGCATTGCCATGATGGCCGACGACCCGAAGGCCCGCATTCTCACACTGCAAATGGGCAGCGACAGCTTCGTGATTCCGCCGGGCGAGCCCGATCATCGCGTGTCCGTATCGGGCACCATGCCCCGCGACGCCGTTCTGCTCAGCCTGTTTCCGCACATGCATCTGCGCGGCAGCGAGTTCGAGTTCCTGTTGACGCCGCCGGGCGGGACGCCGGAAACATTGCTCGACGTGAAGCCATACGATTTTTTCTGGCAGCTCGATTATCAACTCGAGACGCCGCGCACGCTGCACCGAGGCGACCGGCTCACGTGGATCGCCCATTTCGATAATTCCGCGAATAATCCCGGTAATCCCGATCCCGCGGCCGCGGTTCGATGGGGCGAGCAAAGCTGGCAGGAAATGATGATTGGCTTTTTCGACATCGCGGTGGAACCGGATGTGGATAAAGCGCGCTTTTTCGCCGCGCGGTAAGAGATACTGATTTAAAGAGCGGGACTCATTCACGATCTGCTATGAGACAAAGCGCCGCAGGCGGTCTGGCAATCGCAACATTGCTTTGGACGCCAGTCCTCGCGGCCGGGCGAGCGGTCACCGTTCGGGAATTAGCGGAGATGCTGGCCGCCGCTCAGGCATCGCGGCTGTCTGACGAGGATATCGCGCGGGAAATCGCTCCCGTCGAGTTGACTGAGCGGCTGACCGAAACAACGCTTAGCAGCTTTTCGAGCGCTCAGGGAAATCGAACGAAGCGAATCCTCCGGACCCTCGCCGATGAAAGCGCCTTTCTCGACCCGCCGCCTTCGGAACTGACCACAGAAGCGCCGCCGAGCCCGACGGAGCAGAAGGCCAT
>JBEKFB010000171.1:0-9151 GCA_050013535.1 Bryobacteraceae bacterium
CGCGAAATTCAGCAGCGCGTGAAAGAAGGCCGCTGGGAAATCGTCGGCGGCATGTGGGTGGAACCGGATCTGAACATGCCCGCGGGCGAATCGCTGGTGCGCCAGTTGCTCCAGGGCAAGCGGTATTTTCAGCAGAAGTTCGGCGTGGATGTGAAGATCGGCTGGAACCCGGATTCGTTCGGTTATAGCTGGCAGCTTCCGCAAATCTACAAACGGTCGGGGATCGATTACTTCGTCACGCAGAAGCTGCTGTGGGCGTCCGACACGACGAAGTTTCCCTACAGGCTGTTCTGGTGGGAGTCGCCTGACGGCAGCCGCGTGCTGACATATTTCCCGCAGGATTACGCGGGCGGCCTCGATGCCGAGCACATGGCCACAAACCTCTCGGTGTGGGCACCGTTGATGTACGGCAAGGATCTCGCCATCCAGCCCGAGATGATGCACCTGTTCGGCGTGGGCGATCATGGCGGCGGGCCGACGCGCGACATGCTGGACGGCGGTCTTCGACTGCAGGCCAGCGGCGTGGTGTATCCAAAACTGGAGTTCGGCACGGCCGCGAGCTTCTTCGCGGATCTGGAGAAGAAGCTGCCTTCGATGACCGTCCCCACGTGGAAGGACGAGCTCTATTTCGAATATCACCGCGGAGTGTTGACTTCCCAGGCGGACACCAAGCAGCGCATCCGCCATGCTGAGGAACTGCTTCTCAACGCCGAGAAATTCTCTTCTTTCGCGATGCCTTACGGCTACGCGTATCCGCAGGACAAGTTGCAGGACGCGTGGCGGCGTTTGCTGTTCGATCATTTTCACGACGTCATGCCTGGCTCCGGAATCGCCGTGAACTATCTGGATGCCAAACGCAATCTGGAAGAGGTTGGCAGGCTCGGCGGTGAGGCGATGGACGGCGGGCTGCGCGCGATCGCCGCCAACATCGCTACCGATGCTCAGCGCGGCGTGCCGGTGGTGATTTTCAATCCGCTCTCGTGGCAGCGCACCGAAACTGTCGAAGTGGAAGTCCAGCTTCCGGGGCCGGCAAGCAATATCGAAGTGGTGGATTCATCCGGTGCGCGCGCCGCGTCCCAATTTTTGGCGAATGAGGGCCGTACCAATACCGTGCGCCTGCTGCTCACCGCGAGTGTTCCTAGCCTGGGTTATCAGACGTACTATGTGCGACCCGCCGCGCAATCGGTCCCAGCGACAGGTGTGACTGTCTCCGGCTACTCGCTCGAAAACGAGTTTGTTCGCGTGACGGTGGATCCGCAAACCGGATGCGTGACCAGCCTGTTCGACAAGCGCAGCGGAACGGAAGCACTGGCGTCCGCCGAAACAGACACGGGCGGCCCGAAGGATCGCGTTTGCGGCAATCTGCTGCAGGCCTTCGTGGACAAGCCGCAGAAGTGGGATGCCTGGAACATCGACGCCGATTTCGAGAAGCAGCACTGGGACATCGATAAGGCGGACGAGGTGAAGTTGCTGGAGGCAGGACCGCTGCGCGCGGTGATTCGCGTGAAGTCACATTTCCAGAATTCGTCGTTCATTCAGGACATTACACTCGATGCGGGATCCCCACGAGTCGACGTGAAGATGCAGGCGGAATGGCACGAGAAGCATATCCTGCTAAAGGTGGCATTCCCGCTCAGCGCGCACAACGATAAAGCCACGTTCGAGATTCCGTTCGGCTCCATCCAGCGGCCCACCACACGCAACACGCCCGCCGAACAGGCGAAATTCGAGGTGCCCGCCGAGCGCTGGGCGGATGTTTCCGACTCCCGCCACGGCTTCAGCCTGCTCAACGATTCGAAGTACGGCTACGATGCCAAAGGCAATGTCCTGCGCCTATCCCTGCTGCGCTCGCCCGATTTTCCCGACCCGCACGCCGACGAAGGCCATCACGCCTTCACGTATTCTCTTTATCCGCACGGAGGCGGATGGCGCGAGGCGCTGACGGTGCGGCAGGGGTATGAGTTGAACTACCCGTTGTTGCCGATTGTTGTGGCCAATCATACGGGCCACCTGCCGGATGCGCACTCGTTCCTCGAAGTACGCGAGGACAACGTGGTGGTGACCGCGGTGAAGAAAAGCGAGGACGACGATGCGCTGATCATCCGCTTTTATGAATGGGCGGGCCGGGGCGGCGACGTTCATCTGCGTGTGCCGGGCCGCACCGGGTCGTACGACACGATCAATCTGATCGAGCAGAACGGTCAGACGACCTATCTGCGCGCTAATACGGACCAGATCGCAGTTCCCGTGTCGCCGTTCGAGATCAAGACTGTGAAAGTGAGCCTGCGTTGATGACTCTTTCCTCCTCACTGATCCGCAGCACTGTGGTGGCCGCGCTGGGCGGTCTGCTCTTCGGCTTCGACACGGTTGTCATCTCCGGGACCACCGCCGCGCTTACCGGCACGTGGCATCTTTCGCCGTGGAGCCTGGGTTTGACCGTGGCCAGCGCGCTGGTGGGCACCATTATCGGGTCCATGCTGGCCGGCATCCCCGGCGACCGCCTGGGCCGCCGCGACAGCCTTCGCCTCATGGCCATCCTCTATCTGGTGTCGGCGCTAGGCTGCGCGTTCGCGTGGGACTGGTATTCGGTGATCTTCTTCCGCGTGGTCGGCGGACTGGGCATTGGCGGCTCATCGGTGCTGGGTCCCATGTACATTGCCGAGATTGCGCCGGCGAAGTGGCGCGGCCGGCTGGTGGGCCTGTTCCAGTTCAATGTGGTTTCGGGCATCCTGCTGGCTTACTTGTCGAACTACCTGGTGGGGCAGATGTCGCTGGGCGCGGCCGAGTGGCGCTGGAAGCTGGGTGTTTCGGCCATTCCCGCGGTGCTGTTCTTCGCCATGCTGTTCGGCATTCCCCGCAGCCCCCGCTGGCTCGTACGAAAGGGCCGGGTGACGGAGGCCCGAGCGGTGCTTGAGGGCCTTGGCGAGCGGAACATCGAGCAAGAGCTCCAGGATATGATCGCGTCGGTGGATTTGGAACACGGGCGCGGGCAAGAGCCGCTCTTCCAGACGAAGTTCCGGTTCCCGCTGTTCCTGGCCATCTCCATTGCCATGTTCAATCAGCTCTCCGGCATCAACGCGATTCTGTATTATTTGAACGACATTTTTGCGAAAGCCGGTTTCAGTAAGGTCTCCGGTGACCTTCAGGCGGTGGCCATTGGCGCCACCAATCTCCTGTTCACGATGATCGCCATGACCGTGATCGACCGCATCGGCCGCAAGACCCTGCTGCTGGTTGGCTCGGTGGGAACGGCAGTATGCCTGGCGGGCGTGGCGCACATCTTTTATTGGGGCCATCACGAAAACCTGTTGGTGTGGCTGCTGATTGCCTATATCGCATTCTTCGCGTTCTCGCAGGGAGCGGTGATCTGGGTCTACCTCAGCGAGGTCTTTCCCACAACCGTGCGCGCCAAGGGCCAGAGCCTGGGCAGTTTCACGCACTGGATTATGGCCGCGCTGATCTCGTGGACGTTCCCGGTGATCGCCGCGTCGTCCAAAGCCGCGCCGTTCGTGTTCTTCGCTGGCTTCATGGCGCTGCAGTTTGTAGTGGTGCTGGTGGCATATCCGGAAACGAAGGGCGTCACGCTGGAGGACATGCAGAAGAAGCTGGCCGTGCGATGAGCTTGCTATGATGAACCCACGATGCCTGATCTGAAGTCAGCGCCGGCTCCGGTTTCAGAAGCCGTCACGAACAATATTCGCGTTGAAGTGATGTCGCGCTACTCGGCCGAGAACTCGAAGCACGTGCAAGGGGCATGGGTGTTTCAGTACACGGTCCGCATTACGAACCAGGGCGCCGAAACGGTTCAACTTCTCAGCCGCCACTGGATCATCACCGACGCACTGGAACATGTCGAAGAGGTCCAGGGCCCTGGCGTAGTGGGCGAGACGCCAGTACTCGAACCAGGCCAGTCTTTCCAGTATTCGTCGTGGTGCCCGCTGCCCACGCCGACCGGCACGATGCACGGGACGTATCAGATGGTGGGCCCCGGCGGTAAACAATTCGACATCGAAATCGCTCCCTTCGCGCTGCGCGCGCCGTACTCCGTAAATTAGCGAGGACCGACCCTCAAGGAATCCGTCCCCGCCCTGTACGATGAAAGAGAGCGACGGGCGGCCGGGTACCTGCATCCGATATAAATGGCGGTGCCGGGTGCCGGAATTGCGCGCCAGTTCACCCAAACCGGAGTAGAACTCTTTGCGAACATCAATACTTCTGTTTTCCCTGCAATTGGCGGTCGTGGCCCAGGTTCCTTCGCCGACCTCCGACCGAACTTCCACAGCCGCTCCGCTTCCGCTGTCCGGCCGCGGCGCGCAATTGGGTGACGTAGGTACCGCTCGTACTACCAACCCCGGCGGTGAGCCCACCAGCGCTAACACCAGCATCAACACGGTCCAGTTGCAGGGCGCGTATGCGGGCAGCGTTCCGCAAGGAACGGCCACGACGGAACCCTTGCCGCTCTCGCTCTCTGATGCGATTCGACGCGGTCTCCAATACAATCTGGCCACCGCCGGCTACACCAATGCCACGCGCATGGCCGAAGCGCAAAGGATGATCGCGCGCAGCGCGCTGCTGCCCACTGCTTCGATGCATCTTCTGGGGGACGAACAGCAGTCCGCTCTGGCCGCGTTCGGATTCACCGGCTTTCCCGGTTTTCCGGCAGTAGTGGGTCCGTTCCACTTCTTCGACCTGCGCGCGGGAGCGGCGATGAGCGCCTTCGATCTTACGTCCCGTCAAAACAACCAGGCGGCCTCCGCGAACGTGAAGGCCACGAAACTGGCGGCGAAGGACTCCCGCGATTTGATTGTGCTGGCGGTGAGCGGAACATATCTGCAGGTGATCGCCGCGGCGTCGCGCGTCGAATCGGCCAAAGCGGAGGTGAACTCCGCGGACGCCGTCTATCAGCAAGCCGTCGACCGCAACAAGGCCGGCGTGAATGCGCGCATCGATGTGCTGCGGTCGCAGGTGGAGTTGCAGGTGCAGCAGCAACGTTTGCGTTCGCTCCAGGCGGATCTGGAAAAACAAAGACTGAATCTCGGACGCTTGATCGGCCTCCCCCCGGGACAGGCTTTCAACATGACCGATGCGGTTCCCTACGCACCGCTCGAAGGCCTCGATCTCACGCAGGCGCTGGAACGTGCGTATAAGAATCGTTCCGATTTGCAGGCGAGCCAGGCGCAGGTGGAGGCGGCTGAGCATGCGCGCCGGGCCGCGATATCCGAACGTCTCCCGTCGCTCGGAGTGGAAGCGGACTATGGCGTTATCGGCGTCGCACCTGACAATTCTCACGGCACGTTCACGCTCACCGGAAATCTGCACGTGCCCATATTCGACGGTGGCAGGATTCAGGGAGATGTCGACCAGGCCACCGCTGCGCTCGACCAGCGCAAAGCCGAACTGGCCGACCTGCGCGGACAAATCGATTATCAGGTTCGTTCGGCGTTCGTGGATTTGCAGGCGGCGATCGACCAGGTGCGCGTGTCGCGGAGCAGCGTGGATCTTGCCGCGGAAACGCTGACCCAGGCTCGCGACCGTTTTTCCGCTGGCGTGGCCGACACCATCGAAACCGTGCAGGCGGAGGAGTCGGTCGCGGCATCGAATGAAGACTATATTTCGAGCCTGTATTCGTACAACCTCGCGAAGGTGACGCTCGCCCGCGCCATGGGCGTGGCCGAAGAATCCATGAAGCAATTATTCCCGGAGAAGTGAAGACCCTTAAATACTCATGCTCAAACGTAATGCGGTGCGTTTCATCGTAGTCGCTGTTCTTGTGGCTATTCTCGCCGTTGGCGGATGGATCCTGTGGCAGTACATGAGTTCGCGCGAATCCACCGATGACGCCGAAATCGACGGTCATGTGTACCCGGTCAGCACGCGTATCAGCGGCACGATAAAGACCGTCTACGTTGAGGAAAATCAGCACATTGCCGCCGGGCAGTTGATTGCCGAAATCGATCCGGCCGATTATCAGACTGCTCTGGAGAACGCTGAAGCGTCGGTAGGCGAGGCAGCCGGTGAGGCGGAAGCGGCAAGTCCCGCCGTGCCCATCACTCAGACGACGACATCCACCAATGTTTCCACGTCGCAGGAAGGCGTGACGGCGGCGCAGGCAGACCTCGCGGCGGTGAAGCAGAATCGGGACGCGGCGGTAGCGCGGTTGAAGCAGGCCGAAGCGGACAATACCGTGGCGCAGGCGGATCTCGCTCGCTACGCGGCCCTGGTTCAGAAAGATGAAGTACCGCGGCAACAGTACGACCGGCAGGTGGCCGTTGCCAAGAGCGCCGAGCAAACCGTGGAGGCGAATCGCGACGCTGTAGCCGCGGCATCGCAGCAGGTGGATGAGGCGGAATCGCGGGTCCGGCAGGCGCAGAGCACGGCCTCGGCGATGGCGAAGAATGCTCAGCAACAGGTGGCCGTGCAGAGCGCAACGGTGAAGCAGAAGAACGCCAAGCGGGCGGAGATGCAAGCTCAGCTTGACCAGGCGCGCCTGAATCTCTCGTACACGAAGATCTACTCGCCCGCCGATGGCGTGGTGGGCCGCAAGAATCTCGAGATTGGCATGCGCGTGCAACCGGGCCAGGAGCTGCTGGCGATTGTGGAACTGCACGACATCTGGGTGACAGCAAATTACAAGGAGACGCAACTGCGGCACGTGCGGCCAGGGCAGCCCGTCACCATCCACGTGGATACTTTCGGTGCCGATTATGACGGTTACGTGGAGAGCATGCCCGGCGCAACCGGAGCGCAGTTCAGCCTGCTTCCTCCCGAAAACGCCACGGGCAATTACGTGAAGGTGGTGCAGCGCCTGCCGGTGCGCATTCGTTTCAAGGGCCGTGTTTCGCCGGATCTGCGGCTGCGCCCGGGCATGTCGGTGGAGACGACGATTCACCTGAACCAGTAATCGGCGACGCGGACCTCTCCGATTTCACCGGCAATGGCGAGAGCAGCGGCGTAACCTGGTTCGCAGTCCAGCGCGGCCAGTGACCACCGGTTGGCCTCTTCGGGATCGGGGCGCGTGGCTAGCAGCCGCGCCGGATCACCGGGAACAAGCGATACCTCGAAACTGTTCAGCGCGATGGAGAAACCCTGGCCGCGAGCCTTAATCCACGCCTCCTTGCGCGTCCAGCAATTGAAAAAAGCCTGCGCCTGTTGGTGTGCTGGCAACGCCGAGAGAGTCCGCGCTTCCGCTGGAGAAAAAAACCGTTCGGCGATCTTGTCGACCATCACTTCTTCGCGAATTAATTCGATATCCACGCCGATTGCGCGCCCTCGTGTCACGGCGAATAACGCGAGTCCATGCGAGTGCGAGAGATTGAACATGATCTCGGAGCCCGGCAATTCGGGCTTGCCAAATTCGTTAAGGCGGAAGTTCAGGTCCCTGGCGGGCACGCCGGTGCAACGCTCCAGCAGCCGCCGCAGCGCGCCACGGCCTACGATGTATCGCTCGGCGCCACGGTCCACGCGAAACCGGTCGGCGCGTTCAATCTCACCTGCGGAGAGCACGCCGCGCAACTCAGCGACGATATTGGCTGGCTGATCCAGCACGATCTTCCAGACGTCCACCTGACCGGGTTCGAGTGTAACGGGCAACCGAGCACTATAGTACAGTCAGAGGCTGGCTATGAGCGAGAACATCGCGCGCATCGTTCTCAACCGTCCCGAGAAGCGCAACGCTTTGGATGGGGCGCTCGTTGAGATGATTGGGACGGAACTGGCGAGCGCTGAAGCCGATCCCACGGTTCGAGTCGTGCTTTTGAGCGGCGAAGGCCCCGATTTCTGCGCCGGCGCGGACCTTGCGGAGTTGCGCGCGATGGCTTCCAACGGACCAGCGGCGAACATCGCCGCCGCGCGGGCGATTGGCGATCTTTTCCTCGCCATACGACGTCATCGCTGTCCGGTGATTGCGGCGGTGCGTGGGCGAGCCCTCGCGGGAGGTTGTGGTCTGGCCACGGCCTGCGATCTGGTGCTGGCAGCGGAATCCGCTCAATTCGGTTATCCCGAAGTGAACATCGGCTTCGTTCCCGCCATGGTGATGGCGTTGCTGCGGCGGCAGGTGGCCGAAAAACGCGCCTTTGAGCTGCTGACGCTGGGCGGCGTGATCGGCGCGCGTGAAGCGATGTCGCTGGGACTGGTGAATGCTGTATTCGCGGACGACTCGTTCGACGCGGAGGTGAACGCCTGGGTGGACCGGCTGGCGAGAAAGCCGCCCGGCGCAGTGGCCATGACCAAGAGCCTGCTCTACCACGGCGACGGCCTCAGCTTCGAGGCGGCCATCGCTTCGGGCGTCTATGCGAACGCGCTGGCCCGTACCACGGACGAGTGCAAAGGGGGCGTGAAACGCTTCCTCGAAAAGCGCGGCTAGCTGGTCATTACGGCGTGAGCGGCCGGTAGATCAGACCGATTACCATCCCCACAATCACCCATTGAACAAAATAGACTACGGACTGCTCGATAGTCAGCTTTAGCCCAATCTGCAGATTCACGTAGTTGTGAAATACAAACGAGCCGATCGCGAACACCCCAATCAGCGCGCCGAAACGCGCACCCTCGGCCAGACCGGAACCGCCGTGGTAGACGAGCGCATAGAGGATCGCCAGCGCCAGAAACGCGATCAACATAGCGGCCATGCCATACGGCATCGCGCCCATCATTTGCTCTTTCGGCCTATAGACGTTGGGGTATTTGCTGAACTCACCACGAAGCTGCGGTATGGCGGCCAGGAGGCCTCCGAGGACGAAGTACGCCGCGAAGCTGCCGAGGGCGGCGAGAGCAATACGCGCGTAGCTCATGCGCCGGTCACTACGGGCTGACCGGCCAGTAGGGCATCGAGCTTGTCGAACGACTCCGAAGTACCCTGCGAAACATTCGCGCCGAAAGATTCATCCGGAAGACCTTCGTGCGTGACCACGACTTTAGTGGCCTCGCCCTGCTCGAAAAACTCAATCGTCACGCGATTGGCGAAGGCGCCGAAATCCGCACGATAGACAATCTTCTCCGGTACGGCGATCTGCTCGTACGTGCCAGTCACAGAAAAGTCGCACGTCTGGCCGTGAACGGCGATGGTCATTTGCTGCGTAAACGAGCCGCCCACGCGAAAATCCATCTCCACCCGGCAACTGACGGCTTCCTTGCAGCTCGACCACTGCTGTAG
>JBEKFB010000172.1:0-9150 GCA_050013535.1 Bryobacteraceae bacterium
GAATCGGCGCAATTCAAGGTCGAGAAGCATGGCTGGTATGAATACGACCTCAACTGGCGGCTGAGCGACTATGTCAATCCCGGACTCACCACCGCGAACGGAGTGGATGCCGAAAACCTGCAACATCACTTACAGGATCACGACCTGACTTTGCTGCCGCAGTCGAAGGTCAGTTTTCTACTCGGCTTCAGCCGCAGCACGGAGGACGGCCCCGCCCTCACCAGCTTTGTTGACGACGCCCTTGGTACCGAAGCATTGTTCGAAAACGTCAGACGCACCGAAGACGAATACAGGCTCGGCATGAACGCCAAGGTGTGGGGGTTCAAGGTAAGCATCCTGCATGACTGGGAATTCTTTCGCGATGACACAGATATCAATCAGGGCGGCCCGGCTCCGTTTATTCGGCTTCAGCCGGATCATGGCGACACGCCCGGCTGGCGCGGGTTTCTTTCGCGGGATTTTGGCGCGACGCTCGCCGTTAATGGCCGGGTGACTTATCAGGGGACCGGGCACGGGTCCAGCGTGGACGAGGAGACTTTCAATACTTTGCCATCCACAGTGCCGTCGCAGCAGGTATTGGTGACCGGCGAAGCGAGCCGGCCCGCCACGGCGGCTAATCTGAACGTGGTTTGGTCGCCAGTCGACAAAGTCTCACTTACAAACGAAGCCTCTTTCGACCAAGTGCTCATGAACGGCAACGACACTTACGTGCAGTTCGACACCGGCACGCTGGATTCGGTTGTCCTGAACTTTCAGCTTCTTGGCATTCGCCGGCTTTCCGACAACCTGAGCGTCAATTATCAGCCCAAGAATTGGCTCGGATTAGACTCGGGATACGAAATCTCCGCGCGGCGCTTTGAATCAATCGCGGAAGCTACCGGTAACAGTGAGCCCGCAGCGGGGTCATATCAACAGACGAACATGCTGAACGCGGGGACTCTCGGATTTCATCTGAAACCGATGAAGCGCTTGTCGATCAACCTGAGCGGCGAACTCGGCCACACCAATCGACCGATTTATCCAATCGCCGAAAAAAACTACCATACGTTCCACGGACGTGTGCAATACCGCGCCGGATCGCTATTAGTCGCCGCCACTGCACAAGCCGATTACAACGTCAACTCTGTTTCCATCAGTTCTTTCAGTTCGCAGTCACGCAGCTATGGGACTGAGACCGCATGGACACCGAAGCCGTGGCTGACGTTTGATGCAACTTACTCCAAACTGCACCTGAACACAGTGGGCGGTCTGGCTTACTTCGTGGACTCCACATTGATCACCGGGACCGAGTCTCTCTACATCAGCAATCTTCATTTTGCCAACGTCGGTGTTCGTCTCGCGGCGGGAAAACGCGCTGACATCTATCTCGGCTACAGCAGGGTTCAGGACACGGGCGACGGCCGTTCTACTGCCGCGGGAGACGGTACGAACCCAGTGACTGCATTCGATGTTGCTCAGACCTACCCTTTGCTCTACGACACGCCGCTCGCGCGCGTCACGGTGCCCCTTAAGGCCAAACTGCGATTCAACCTGGGCTGGCAGTACTATCGGTACAATGAACAATTCCTCACCATCCGCGACTACCACGCGAATACCGCATACACGAGCCTCGCATGGTCATTCTGACGCCGTCGTTTAGTTGTTGCGGCCCCCAACGTTAGCGCCCTGCAAAACTCGTGTAAAAACGCTCTCATCTCGTTGTTTTGGGCCCCGCAAACAGTCCACTTTCACGTGCGTCTGCTGTACACTTCAATCTGTGGTTCCAGCTACGGTTCTTGTTATTGACGACGACGACAGTCTGCGGGATACGGTCCAGTTGCTCCTGGAGCGGGAAGGTTTTCGCGTTCTTTCGGCAGCAGACGGAAATGCCGGCTTCAGCGAAGCAGTGACCGCGCGCCCCGATCTAATCCTCGTGGATCTCCGGTTGCCGGGGATGAGCGGAATCGACATCTGCAAACAGATTCGCGCCTCCGGCATCAAAACCCCTCTGGTGGTCCTTAGCGCCGTCGGCGAGGAAGTGGACAAGGTTTTGCTGCTCGAGATAGGCGCGGACGATTATGTAGTCAAGCCGTTCGGCGGCCGCGAGCTGCTGGCACGCATCAGAGCCGTGTTGCGGCGCACCCAGCCAGAGCAGCCCAAGGTTATTCAGTTCGGCGATGTGAGCGTCAACCTGGAAAAGCGTTCGGTAGCCCGTCGCGACAAAGAGCTGAAGCTAACTCCCGCCGAATACAATCTGCTCACTTACTTTCTCAACCATCCGGACCGCCCGTTGACGCGCGATATTCTGCTTAACTCGGTCTGGGGTTACGAGTCCTTCCCAAACACGCGCACCGTTGACGCGCATGTGGTCAAGCTTCGGCAGAAACTGGAACCGGAACCATCCACGCCGCGTCACTTCCTGACGCTGCACGGCGTCGGCTATCGTTTTGTTCCGTGATGCGGGGCGACGGGGCCGAACGGCTTATACTCCTTGTTGAGGATCGAAAGGCGTCGGCAGCAGCGCTGGAGATCGTTGTTAGCGATATTGACGCCACCTCGGTGCGAACGTTATCAAACGGCGCCGCTGCCTGGAGCTTCTTGGAGAGCGGTGAAGGCCAGAGCGTCTGCGCCGTGATTACGGACCTGGATATGCCGCTGATCGGCGGCCTGGAACTGATCCGGCGGATTCGCTCCAGCGCCCTGCATGCCGGAACTCCGGTGATCGTGGTCAGCGGAACCACCGATGTGAACGCGCCCCAGCGGGCGCTGGAAGCAGGCGCGAATGCGTTTTTCCCGAAGCCATGGTCGCCCGGGAAGTTGCGCGCCACCCTGGAGCAACTCCTGTATGAGAGAGATGCCGCCCGTCTGTAAGATCGCGATTGTCCTGGTTCTTGCCACCCCAATGCCGCGGGCACAATCGCCAGCCGACACGAATCAAATCATGGATCGCCTTGCGCGTTTGGAACAACAGAACGCAGGATTGATTGAGGAGGTGCGGCTGTTGCGAACACAAGTGAACGCGCTGCAGGGAAAAACCGCGCCGGCGGCTACGCCTGCCGAACAAGCGCCAGGCGCCGGCGAAGCACCGCCAACCGCTACAGAGGATGCTCTCGCGGTGCAACAGGCGCGCATCGACGAGCAGGAGCAATCCAAGGTGGAAGCGGCACATAAACTTCCGCTGCGGATCACTGGCATGGTGCTCTTCAATGCATTCGATAACACCAACGTCTATGCCGGACCGTACTCCGGAACACCCGGCTCGGCTCCGTATGGCCCACCGGCTGGCGGTACGCTGAATCAGTCCATCATCGGACTGGATTACCAGAGCCCCAACACAATCCTCGGCGCCAAGGTGCATGGCGACTTGTTCGTCGACTTTTTCGGCAATGCAAGCTATGCGCAAACGCCTGGCAGGTCCGCAGCCGCGGGTCCGTATGGACAATGGCCGATGCCCCGCCTGAGAACTGGCGAGATCTCGCTCGATTGGGGTTCGCGCACCTTGACGGTGAGCATCGACAAGCCGCTCATATCTCCGCTCGCTCCCGACTCATTGGCCCAGGTGGCCGTGCCCGCGCTCAGCGGCACCGGAAATCTCTGGTACTGGGAGCCGCAGGCGCGCTTTGAACAGAGGGTTCAAGTCTCGGATAATGACACATTGCGTTTCCAGGCCGCCGTGTACTCGACTTACGAGCCCCCCTACTACGTTCCGGCCGAATACGCGCCGACTCTCGCGTTGAATCGCCCGGGATGGGAGGGAAGAATTGATTTCGGCCATCGCGCCGGAGACGATGCCAGTTTCGACATAGCGGCTGGCTTCCATTTCAGCGATACGCATGTGGCGGGACAGACGGTCACTTCCGATTTATTTTCTATCGACGGCCAATATCGCATGGCGCGCTGGTGGAATATCGAAGGCACCTTCTTTGGCGGACAGGATCTGGCGGCCCTCGGCGGCGCCGGACCGGGCTTCAGCATTTTCCCCGATGGGATTGCGCAGCCGGTGCACGGAGAAGGGGGCTGGCTGCAACTCACTTTGATTCCCGCCTCGCGCCTCTCCTTCCATTTGTTCGGTGGCGAGCAGAGTAATCGCGAATCGGATCTGGGGGGCGATCAGATCGCCTCCAGCGCTGCTTTTGCCGGCAACGTATACTATCAACTCGCTCCCAATGTCTTCGCCGCGTTTGAGGCGGGGCAAATGCGAACCGATTGGAGCGTGTCCGGATACCGCTTGCACAACCTATATGACCTCAGCCTGGCGTACTTTTTTTAGTATCGGATATTTAATCGGTCTTGCCGGGCCAGGCATCGCAGGAATGGTTACCGGGAATGTAGAGGTGACGGGTGTGCGCGGCGTAGCGGGAAATGCGGGAGCAGCCGTCTGGCTTGCGCCGAAGAATGGCCCGGCGGTAGATCGTCATCCGGGCGCGGTGCGCATGGCTCAACATCACAAGCAGTTCGAGCCTCACGTGCTGGCGATTCAGGTTGGGACCGCCGTGGATTTTCCCAATCTCGATCCGATTTTTCACAACGCCTTTTCCAATATCGACGGCCAGCCTTTCGACGTGGGCCTTTACCCGCCCGGAACCAGCCGCCGTGTTGTATTTCACAAAGTTGGCATCGTTCGCGTGTTTTGCAACATACATGAGTCGATGAATGCGGTGATAGTAGTGGAGGATACGCCGTGGCTCGCGGTGAGCAATGAATCGGGTGCGTACTCGATCTCCGATGTGCCTCCTGGTGGATACACGCTGCATGTCTTCTATGAGCGCGCGACAAAGCAGACACTGGACAGCCTTGTGCGTAGCGTCGAGGTGGGTGAAGGGAGAACGTCGCTCCCCTCATTGCAGGTTTCCGGTACGGGTTATATCCCCGCGCCGCATAAGAACAAATACGGCCGCGATTACCCGTCCGGCGGAGACAGCGGCACATATGGCCTAAAGCCGTGAGCACTTTCGGCAATCTTTCACTTCGCGCGAAGTTCCTGTTGGCCACGCTGGCCAGCGTTGTGGCTCTTTTCGTGCCCACGGGACTCGTGATTGAGTCGCGCACCGTGGGAACGGCATCGCATGGTTTGGAGCGTGAGGCTCTGGCGAGCCTCGAGGCTTATGAATCGCTGTGGCGCGCGCGGGCGGACTTGCTGGCGTCGGTGAGCCTCGCACTCAGCGGGATGTCCGATGTGCGGGCCGCCTTTGGCACCGGCGATGCCGAAACCATCCGCGATACCGCTGGCGAGCGCTGGGCGAAACTATCCCGTGAAAACGCAGTCTTTCTGGTAACAGATCCGCGTGGAGTAGTTATCGCATCGTTTGGGGAAAAGCCACCGGCCACCGTTTCCGAGCGCGTGCAGGCGGTGAGCGATGCAGCCAAAGTTTTCCCGCGACAAAGCACCGGTTTCCTTTTTCAGGGCGGCAGGCTTTACCAGGTGGTGATCACGCCCGTCTATGTGGGATCTCCGTCAGATCCCGCTTTGCTTGATGTTCTGTTGGCGGCTTACCGCGTGGACGACAGTCTGCTCTCCCGTTTCAGCGTTTCCACGGGTGGAAGCGAATTCCTGTTCGCCGTAGGCAACAATGTTGTCGCGTCGACTTTGTCCCCGGCGGAGGTGGCCGCGTGCAGCGCACAGCTGTTCCGGGAAGGACAAGGCACAAGAGCGGAGCGAGTCAACGCGGGCCGCACAGATTATCTGGCGTTGCGCCGGCCGCTGCTCGACGTGGGGGGCCAAACCATCGGTGATGTTTGGATACTGCGTTCCTTCCAAGCCGAGCAGCAGGCTGTCTGGATACTTCGCCGCGATCTTGCATTGGTGTGGGGCGGATCTCTTCTTGCGGCCCTCGCGCTGGCATGGATTCTGGCACAGCGCGTGATGCGGCCGCTCACACGCCTCGACGAGGCTGCGGCGGAGGTGAGTCGACAGAACTACCGATATCGCCTTCCGGTTACAACGCATGATGAACTGGGGAGGCTTGCTGAGGCATTCAACAGGATGTGCGAGTCTCTACAGCGAGCGCAGGCGGACCTCATCCGTCAGGAACGGCTAACCGCAGTGGCGCGCCTCTCCAGTTCGCTGGTGCACGATCTCCGCAATCCCCTAGCGGCCATCTACGCGGGGTCGGAAATGCTGGCGGAGGGCGAACTCGAACCGCGTAGAGTGCAACGCCTTGCCACGAACATTCACCGCGCCTCTCTACAGATCAAGACCATGCTGGACGAGCTGCTCGACCTCAGGCGGGGAGGCCACGGCGAGCCTGAGTTTTGTCCGGCGCACGAGCTGATTGAGGGCGCCTGGGAGTTTCTATCCACCCGCGCCGATGTCAGCGGGGTGACTCTCGAGAACCAAATAGACCCCGATCTCGCAATCCACGTCCAGCGGGCCCGCATGCAACGCGTGTTCATGAATCTGTTCGCCAACTCCATCGAAGCTATGCCGGAGGGAGGCAGAATAGCCGTTCGCGCGTCATTGGATAACGGTCACGTGCTGATGTACGTGGAAGACAGTGGATGTGGCATCGCCCCGGAGATACGCGAAAAACTCTTCGAACCGTTCGCCACCGGAAACAAAAAGAGCGGGATGGGACTCGGCCTCGCCCTGGCGCGGCAAACCGTCGCGGATAACGGTGGAGAGTTGTGGTCCGACGCCGCGGTGCTCACGGGAGCCCGATTCTGCCTGAGGCTGCCATCCGCGAACGACCCGGGCGCGGAAGTTCCAGGTCATAACGGCGCGTAGACGGGGCAGTCCCCGCAATCAGTGCGGCCATTTCACGGCGAAACAACGGCTCCGAAAACCCATCAGCCCAGGATTGCAGCGTGTGCTGGTTCACTCGAGTCTCCACCGCCTCGAACTCGGCAAGCGCTCTTTCAAGGCGTTGCTCCGATGCGTCCTCATACAAGACACCGGATGGAACATCGGGCGGTACAATCTCAACGGAGCCGCCTCGCCCCAGCGCTATAACCGGCTTGCCCGAGGCCAGTGCTTCCACCGTGGCGATGCCGAAATCTTCTTCGCCGGGGACAATAAAAGCGCGCGAGCGGGCGTAGAGGGTTTGCAGCTGTTCGTCCGAAACACGCCCGCAGAATTCCACGCTGGGGCCGGAGAGGTTCCGGAGTGTGCGGTATTCGGGCCCGTCACCGACAATCCGCAATCTTCGGCCTGAACTCGAGAACAGACGCACCGCGTAATCGAGTTGCTTGTAAGCCACCATTTCAGACACGATCAGAAAGTAATCATCGGGAGGTTCCCAGTGAAAACGCGCGGTGTCCACAGGCGGATGGATCACCCGGGCGTCGCGTCTCCACACATGCGCGATGCGGCGGCGAACGTTCTCACTGTTGGCGGCGAATTCATCCACGCGCGCGGCAGCCGCGAAATCCCACAGGCGCAGGTAATTCGTCAGCGGAACCATTGCCAGACGCTTTAGCCGCGAACGCGTCCAATCGTTGCGATAGGCAGGATAGAGATCCCAGAGATATCGCATCGGCGTATGGCAATAACAAATGTGCCGTGAGTCAGCCCGCGCGATCACGCCCTTAGCCGGACCGGATTCACTGCTAACGATGAGATCGTAATCGCGCAGATCGAAGCTCTCGAGCGCCATCGGGCATAAAGCCAGGAGTGAGCGATACGCCTTGCGAAAAGGATTCAGCGAGGAAACGTGAATTCTGTGAGTACGCAGGGTGTTCGATACGCGTGCCGGGTCGTAGAACAACGTGAAGATGTCCGCTTCGGGAAACATGCGGCAGAGCGCTTCCAGCACTTTTTCGCCGCCGCGCATTCCCAGCAGCCAGTAATGAACCAGAGCGACGCGCATTACGCGACCGCCTCCTCACGATGCAGAGAACAGACACACCGCCGGCAGATGGGATTGGAGGCTATGTCGAGATCGCCGCGAAATGCCAGGGCGCTCTCGGAATTGAGCGCCTCCCGAAGGGACGAATCGTTCACGTTTCCAATGGGCGGGTGAAAGAAGCAGGGACGAACTGCGCCATCATAATCCAGAACGGCGGAAACCCACGGCGCGTTGCACAGCGGAGATTCCGGCTCCGAGCGCGACTCCAAGGCCCGGAAATACTCGACAATGCGGCGGAGCTTCGCAGGCGTCTCCGCAACCATCGACGCAATGGGATCGTCGCTCAACCGGCCTATCTCCGCCTCAAGCTGGTAAGTCTCTTGCGGCGTCAGAAGCAGCGACCGACTGCGAAGGCTCACCATGTCCGGAACGTGATTGAACGCATCCGAGCTGACATCCGCCGCCAGAAATGAGATCGACCTCAACCCTAGCGATTGCGCCGCGTGAGCGGTATCGACCAGAGCTGAGTGATTAGCTTTCTGAACAGTGCAACGCGCCGACACCGGGTATTCGGGCGAGAGCGCCTGGATTCGGCGAAGCCCGCCGGCGAGTTGATCGTAAGCGCCGATTACGCCTCTGACGCGATCATGAACGCCGCGCGGGCCATCCAGCGAAACGATCACATCGTCGACGTGGGCGACGATCTCATTCGCGTAGCGGCCCAGAAGCAACCCCGAAGTGAGCACGGTAACCCTGACTCCAACGCCACGAAGAACACGAGCCATTCCGAACAGGTCGCGATTCATGAGCGCCTCACCGCCGGTGAATATTACCCACTCCACGCCGAGGTCGCGAATGTCATCGAGGTGGCGCTGCAGATCGGCAAAGGTGAGTTGCCGCGACTCCGCCGTTCTCCAGATATCGCACATCCCGCAGCGGCAATTACAGCGGCTGTGAGCGGAGATCACCAGCACCGGTAATTTCCCTATCCGCTGAGTCATGCCGTCACCAACCGGCCAGCCAATGAAAAGCCGTGGCGAATCGGCGGAATCTCGGAGCGCAGATACATCGTGCCGCGTCCGCGGATGGTGACGGGATGAAAGCGAGAAGGCGATGCCCGCCAGGCTGTTGCCAGATCCTCGGACACCATTTGCAGTTCACCGCCCACCAGAACTGCTTCGGGCACTTGGCTTAGCAATGTTCGCGCGGGTGTGAGACCGCGATCGCGGAACAGCAACAGGTCGGCAACTCCGCCTGCCTGAATCGTCCCTTCCCCGTGAGGAAGGCGCAGCACGCGCGCGGGGGTTTCAGTGGTCATTCGATAAAGTCGAGCCTCGCTGAGTCCGGAGATTTGCCGGGCGACGCGCAGCTCGTCAATCATGTCGCC